>CAIWHP010000034.1 GCA_903912445.1 uncultured Lentisphaerota bacterium | reverse complement strand
GTGTTGGTAATGTGGTCCTCGGGATTCAGGAAGTACTGGAATTTATGGAACGACGGGAGCATCGTTTTGGGCCAGTGGGTGAAAGTGAAAACATCCACTGGGGCGACACGGGAGACGCTCGAAGATTTCGCTGGGGTTACTCCCCGCTTCGGTGTTTGAGCGCCGGCGGACATCACCCACGTGGGGCTCAACACCCCGTATGCCTGTATGTAGCGTGGCCGCCTGCTCCCGTCGGTTCCAGTTGAAAGGGAGCCGTGAAAACGAATACAGAGACTATACCGATACGGAGAGCGATTGGATTGGATGCGCATCCGACACTGTTTAGTGCCGCGGCCTTAGCCGGGCCGGACGCGTTGCAAGCGCGCGTGGAATGGGTCGTAGATCGGGTGCCCTTGCACCGGCTGGAGAGCGTATTGAAGAAGCGGGTGCCCGCCGACACGGTCATCGTGTTGGAAGCCAGCGGTAATTCCTTTGCCGTGGCCGAACGACTCGCGGCCGTGGGCCTGCACGCCCTCGTGCTGGAGAGTCAAGCGGTGGGCAAGGTCGGAAAAGCCTATTGCGCGACCGACAAAGTGGACGCCGTCAAGTTGGGCCGCGTGTACCTCAGCGGTCTGGCCCACGAGGTCTGGCGTCCGGACGGCCAAGCGGCGGAACGGCGCGAGCTGTTCTTCGGTCACCGCAATGCCGTCCGGGACTGCGTGCGCGCACGCAACCGCATCTGGGCCTTTCTTAATCAGCAATGTCTGCACCGGCCCACAGGGTTACGGCTGGGTGCGACCAGCGCGTTGGAAGAACTGCTGAAACTGCACCCGTGGCGGCCCATGCAACAACTCCTGTTGAAGGAGGAGGTAGACGCCTTTCAAGCGGCCGAGGGCCGGCGCAAACGCCTGCGCGCTGAAATCGCCGTGGCCGTGGCGGCTGATCCGAACGTCCTGCGGCTGATCCGCCTCTTGGGCGTCCGGGACAAAGTGGCGTTTGCCTTGTGCGCCTTTATCGGACCGATCGAGCGCTTCGAGAGCGCCAAGAAGCTGGTGGCGTACTTCGGCTTGAACCCCTGTGTCAGCCGCAGCGGGCTCAGCGGTGGCAACGGCGGGCTGGCCAAATATGGTCGCGGGGACGTCCGCGCACTCCTGATCCAGGCCGCTCAGAGCATCCTCCGGCACGGCCAAGGTACGACACACCGCTGGGCCCTCGCCTTGAAAATGCGCAAGGGTATCCACATCGCCGTGGCCGCGCTGGCCCGCAAACTCGTCGTCAGCATTTGGTATCTAATGAAAGGCCTGTTCACACCGCTGACCGAAGTGACCGCTCAGCTCAAAATTAAAATGCACAAGATCGCGGCCGAAATCGGCCGCGAGAAGATTGGTGCGCTGGGCTTTGCTTCGAGCCGCGAGTTTGAAAGCAAGAAGTTGGAAGAATTGCTTCGAATATGTTGACAGACCACATGCCTGAAATCTGTGGATGAACTTCCTCCGCTCTCTCCGCGCTGCGTGGGCAACCAGCGGAGCTCTGTTTTCACGCCCCCCCCCACGGTGCCGGTAGCGCACCGAACAAAAGCCTCTCGCGGAGCGAGAGGACTACTATGGCGGCGCATGTTTCGCGCAAAGGATGCGAAGCCCCCAAAGTTATAATGCCTTGGCGACCTTGGCGTGCTTGGCGCGAACCCTTCTGTTGGGTTGCGGCGTAGCCGCGTTAGGCCCTTTTGCGGCTATTCCCTCCGCCTCGCCGTCTGAATCCAGCCAACATCACGGCATGGGCTGGAGGCGGAAGTAGGCGGTGGCGGTGCGGCCGGAGGCGAGTTCGCGGACGCGGATCTGCCAGATGCCGGGGGCATCATTGCGCGCGAGGCGCAGCGGGATTTCGAGTTGGCCATTCTTCGCGCCATAGAAACCGGTGAACTCGGCGTCGCGCCCGGCGCTGTCGCGGATATCCACGCGGACGGGCACGATGGCGGCGAGCGGCTGGCCCTGCGCATCCACGACGGCGATTTTCACAGAAATATTCGCGCCCTGCACGGCGGTGGCGGGCGCGTTCACCGTGACGCTTTCGATTGCGCGATCAGTGACTAGAAACACTCCGCCCTCGCACGGCCCGAAGTTGCGGGCGAATTGCAGGCGGTCATTCGCCAGGCTGGTTTTCACCGGCTGGCCGGCGACGAGGTCATAGACGAAGCCGCCCGCCCGTGTGAGCGAGAGCGTGGTCGCCGAAGGCAAGCCGTTTTCCATCACGAGACCGTGCTGGCCTACGTAGTCGCCGAATTCGCGGCGGTCATTGACGGCGAAAAGATAATCGCTCGTGCCCACGCTGCGGCAGCGGGCGACGACGTCGGGATTCGCGGAGTCGGCGTAGCGGCGATAGCGCGCATCGAGCGCGGTGCGCAGCTTGGCGGCGCGCGCCTGCAACGCAGCGCGGTCGGCATCGGCTTTGCGCGTCCGCTCATAAACCTCGATGGCGATGTCGGGCTTGAGCGCCGGGCAGAGGCGGTCGTCGCCGATGACGATGCCGCCACGCTGCTGAAATTCCTTCACCTTCTTTGCAACAGACGAGGTGAGCACGTCGCAATCCATCATGACGAGGACGCGGAAGCCATCAAGGCCGCGTGCGGCAATGGTCTCGTCGTAGACGATCTCCGGCTGCAGCTCGGCGTATTGCAGGATGTGGTAGGCATCGCCGGCCCAGCCACGGCTCCAACCGTAGGAGCCGCGCCCGGCGAACATCTCGGAGGCGAAGCTTTCGAGGAACGCGACGTCGCTGCGGCGGTCGGGCACCTGCATCAGCGTGGGACCGAGCGGCTCGACAACTTCCTTCACGAGCCGCCGCAGTTCGTGCTGTGTCTGCGGGTTGGTGTAGCGGTAGCTGCCTTCGCCGCCGCCGGTGGGCACGAGCGACTGCCAGCCGTGATACATGATGCCCTGCACCGGCCGCGCGAGCTTGGACCAGAACGCCTCGCGCAGGTGCATGGGCGCGATGGTCGGGAAGGCGGCATCGGCATCGGTGTCTTCCCACGGCGACTTGGTCGCCTTCTTCGTCTCGTCGCCTTTCGCCATCGGCGCGGTCTGCGAGCGGTACCAGATGATCTGCGTCATCTTCATCACGCGCTGCGGGTGCGCCGCGCCGCGCGCCATCGCGAAGAGTTCATCCGTGGCCATGCCGATGCGGATCGGGTCGGGATAGGAATAGGTCCACTGCGAGATCGCATCCACCGCGCCGCCGCTGCCGTAGGTGCTCGCGACGCGCACGGCGGGATCGTGGAACGTCCAGAGGTCGGCGCGGCCGGTGGACTTGAGTCCTAGATTAAGCGCGGTGTTGAGCTGGTTGTAGCCGTCGCCGGCTTTCCAGTACCAATGGAGATAGCGGTAGAGCGGGTGATCGTCGGCGATGACGCGGTCGGCGGGAAAATCTTTCAGCTTGTCGAAGCGTACGCCGCTCTTGCCCGTGACGTCGGCGGGAAGGTCGAGGCCCGTGGCGGCGCGATAGGCCGCGCGGTCGTGCGCGTGGAAGCAGAGGTTCGCGCCGTCGCGCACCTCGGTGTGCAGCAACGCGGATTGGAAGGCGGGGAACGCGCCGTAGGTTTGCGCGACGGAAGCACCGACGTTGTAGCAGAAGTTGCTGATACCAGGCGTCAGCGCGCAGATGTCGGGCTTCTTTGCGTCGCGCGGCTTGCCGTCGCGGCCGACGCGCCAGAGGTCCTTGTGGTCGCGCAGTTCGTGGCCGGGCGAAAGGCTGGCGATGATGCCGAAATCGCTGGCCAGCGCCGCGTTCAGCATACGCTTGGCGGTGGCGATGTTCTCGGGCTTATCGGACGCTGTGGGCTTGCCCGCCGACCAGATGCTCTCGCAGCTCGCGTGCAGGCCAAGGCTGTGCGTGAAGCCGAGGTCCTTCAGCCGCGGAAGTTCGCGCAGCACATTTTCCGGGCTGCCGATGCCCCACATCACCACCGGCATGCGGAATGGCAGCGGCCGCGGCACGAGTACGACGTCGAATTTTTCCTCGCTGCGATAGGCCTTGGCCCCGGCGACCTCGATCTGCGCGGCCAGCTTGTAGGTGCCGGGCCGCAACGTGGTGTCGAACGGATAGGAAACCGCGTATGCCTGGCCCGCTTCCAAATCAGGCAACGGGAACTTCTTCGCCGCCGCGCCTTCCACGGCGAGTGTCAGCGTCGCGCCATGCAACTTGCCGCGGAGTGTATTGGTCACGGTAATCTGCAAAACCGCTGCCGGCTCCATCCGCACGAAGCTGGTGCGGTCGGAGGTCAGCGCGAGCACGACCGGCCGGAACTCCAACACGCCGGCGCAGATACGCACCTGCGCGATGCGGCCCGGGAAGCCGTGGTAGAGGCTGCCAATGCGGTCGCCGATGGAAAGCGGGTGCTTGCCGGCGGTCACGCCCATGCGGCCGGGATGATCCGTGCCGCCCAGCGCGACGCCGTCGCGGAAGAAACGGCCCGCTCCCGCGCCGTCGTAGGTGAACGCCACGTGATGCCACGCGTTGCTCTCGTAGCGCGCGGGCTCCGAGGTGAAGGCCTCGGACTCGTCGCCGAAACCCAGCCGCGCGACCAGCCGCCGCAGGCCGCCCTTGTCGGCTGGGCTCAAGGTGAGCTGATAGTCAGCGTGCGCCACGTATTTCTTGTCGAGCAGGAAGGCCTCCGGATAGTCGGCGAGGTCCGGCTTGGGCTGGAGCCACAACTCCAGCGTGAATGCACCGGCGGGCGAGAGCTTGGCATTCGCGGCCGTCACGGCGGCATGACGTTTGTCTTCCACCGGAAAGCCGCGGAATGATTCGAGGTAGGAACCGAACGGCCCACCCGTGCCGATGGTCGCGCCGTGCAGCTTGAGATGCTGGTGCTGCGACGATGCGTCGTTGGTTGGCGTGCTCGCCGCGAACTGCCAGAGGCCCAGTACGTGTTTCCCGTTTGCATCGGCCCCGGTGTAGGCCTGCTGCCAAGGTTCGCAGACCGCGAGCGTTTCCAACGACAGCGCGCAAAGCATCCCGATCAGCATACGTTTCATGATCATCCTCCGGTAGTAACGGCGGCATCAGTTTCTATTTCGACTTTGCCTTAAACTCGAACGGCGGCATATGACTGAAAGCATCCCACTGCTGCTGGATTTTCTCCAGGGTGGGGATGCCGGCGTGAACATAAAGGCCGTAACGGAGTTGGAGCGGCTGGCCGGGAGGAATGACGCGTGCGCCGGCCATGGTCAGCGACGCGCCCATCCAGCCATCGTCGCGCACGTGGAATATCGTGGGATGATTCGGGTTCGACGGATGATCGAGCAGCGTGAGGCCCTCGCTCGCCGTCGCCGTGATAGGGCCGGAATAATCCACCCAGCGCGCGGGTTTGCGGAACACGCCGGCCTCGTTCACGCCGCCTTCGGAATTCCGTATCGTGCCGCCGCCATCTTTCACGCCGATGCTCTTCGCCACGCGCACGCCGACGAGGCCGAACGGTGTCTGCCCGAGCGTCACGGCGTTGCTCGCCGCCGCCAGTTGCACGTCGAGGATCAGCAACCACTCATCGCCGGGCAACGCCTGCACGGTGATACGACGGCGCTCGTTAAGCAACGTCTTGCCATCCTTCGTCATCCACGCGCTCGCGGTTTGCAGCGCGGCGTTCGTCGCGTCATCCACAAACTCCTCGATGCGCTGGTGGACGATGCGCCCGTTGCCGCGGTCATCCCAGAAGCTGACGCCGTTGACGTCGTTGTGCGAAAGCCAGAACGAGTTGTGGTGGCTGTGCGTCACCGGGTCGTGCGGATGTCCCATGCGCGTCAGGCTACGGCCCGCGGGGCCGATGACCGGGAATATGAACGGCCGCAGCAACGCCGGGCCAAAGTGATAACGAGCAACCTCCACGCCATCGCGCTGGAGCGAAACCTGGTCGTAGGGCTGCGGTACGGCCTGCATCCGCGGCACCGGCTGCGGCTCCACGGCCATGGCCGGCAGCACAAGCAGCAAGCCGAGCAGATGGCTGCTTTTCATCAACGCACCAGTTGGCTGGGATCGGGATAAATCAGCGCCAGCTTCTTGCCTTCGAGCACGGCGATGATGTGCTCGAGGATGCGCTGCGGATAATTCTGTCCGCCTTTACCGCCTTTTTCGGCAGCGAGGACACGTTTCATCGCGGGCAACGCGGGACGTGCCTGCTCGCCGAGGCGGTCGAGCACGTTGGCCGCGATTTGCGCGGTGCCCTGGTTCTCACCATTTGCCAGCCACTTCTCCAGCACGGGTAGAGCCTCGGCAACCTTACCGAGCCGCGCGAGCGCCTCGGCGGCGGCGACGGCGACCGCGCCGGAAGCATCCGTGAGGTGTTTCCGCAGTGCGCCCTCGGCGGGCGCGGCTTTCTCGCGCAGAATCGTGCAACCTTGCGCGGCCCACCAGCGCATGGGCTCACTGGCTTCGTCGAGCGCGGCGATGAACGCGGGCACGTTTGTGGCGTCGCGGTCGCTCGCGCGGCAGGCGAGGTCCACAACGCGCTCGACCGGCCACGCACCGGCGGCATGCGAGGCGTCGTAGCCTTCCAGCGCGGAACCTTCCGGCAGCAGTCCATTGTCCTTGAGGTCCATCATCCGTTGACGCAGCGCCGCGCGTAGCTTGTCGAGCGTCGCCTTGTGGCCCGCATCACCGACGAGATTCTTCACGCTATCGGGATCGCTCGCCATTTCATAGAGCTCCTCGCTCGGCTTCGCGCCCCAGAATTGCGCCGTCGCGGGCGTGAGCTTGCCCTCGCGCGCCAGGCGCGCCCACGATTGGTAGCCACGCGCGCGGAACATGTATTCCAGCGGCTGCACATAGGGTACGTCGGGCCGGAAGTTGCGGATATAGATGAAGCGGCCGTCGCTGACCATGCGCATCATGTCGTAGCGCTCGTCCATGCGGTCGCGCGTGATGAAGATGGTTTCGTTCGGCGCGGCTTTGGCGGAACCGGCAAACGCGCGGCCTTGCATATAGTCGGGAATCTTCACGCCCGCCAGCGAAAGCACGGTCGGCGCGAAGTCCACGAAGGTGACCGGCTCCTTGATGCGCGAGCCGGGTGCGGCCGGCGCGAGGTGCTGCCATTTTTTCGGGAAGCGGATGATCAGCGGGACACGCGTACCGCTCTGCTGCAGCCAGCGCTTGCTGCGCGGCAGGGTGCCACCGTTGTCGGAGTAGTAGAAGACGATGGTGTTCTCCGCGAGCCCGGCCTGCTCGAGGTCCTTGAGTTTCTCCGCGAGTTGGCCGTCGAGCTTTTCCAGCCGCGTGTAGTACCGCGCCCAGTCGGCGCGCATCTCCGGCGTATCCGGCTGATAGGGCGGAATCCGCATCTTGGCGGGATCGAACGCCGCCGGTTCGTTTTCCGGGAACAGGCAGCTCTCGTGCGTCACCTCGTGATTGAACACGCTGAAGAACGGCTGCTTCGGCTCGCCGCGCTTGTTCCAGTGCGCCTGCTTGCCGCATTCGTTCCACGCCTCCGGGACGCTGATCGGCGAATTGTAATCGGTCTTCGCGCTGTTGCTGGTGTAGTAGCCCGCCATCCGCAGATAGGTCGGGAAGCCCTTGAGCCACGACGGGATCTTGCCCTGCGCCCGCATGTGCTGCGCCGGGCCGTGGCCGACGGCGAACATGCCGCTGATCAGCGTGAAGCGCGACGGCGCGCACACCGGCTGCGCGAAGCAGCGCTCGAACAGCACGCCCTCGGCCGCCAGCTTGTCGATGGTCGGCGTCCGCGCGGTCTTGTCACCGAAGCAACCAAGGAAAGGATCATTGTCCTCGCTGACGAGCCAGAGGATGTTCGGCTTCTCGTCGCTGCTCGCCTTGGCGGCTGGGATGTCCGCGCCTTGGACGGCTTGCTTCGCCTTCTTTCCGCGCTTCTGCTTGCCCTCGGCCGCCAGCAACGCCAGCGGCAGCAACGCCGCCGCCGCGCCCACGCCCGCCCGCCGCAAAAATTCCCGTCGTTGCATAATCACCTCTCCGGTTGTCCCGCACAACGCACCGCAATGCCGGCTATTGTGCGACGGTCTTTGCTATTTTCCAAGGCTTGGAACTTTCCGAGATGTTTTTTCCAAGCCTTGGAAACCGATCGGCCTTGACTCATCGGAACGCGCGGGGACAATGCCCGCGCCCGCTTGTGCAGGGGAAGAAAGATCCGAACCTATGAAACTGATGAAGCGCGTGCTGCTCGCAACCAGCCTGTCTTGTCTGACCGTCCTGGCCGTTCGGGCGGAGGAGTTGCCGCCGATGTTTCCGTTTGTGATCTCCTATGACGGGCCGGACAACGCGTCCAGCGTGGCGCATCTGCTCGACGCGCCGGCCGGAAAGCACGGGTTTGTCCGGGTCAAGGACGGGCAGTTCGTGACGGACGCCGGGCCCATCCGGTTTCACGCGACTAACATCACCGGGCCGGCCAACTTCCCGGAGCACACGGTGGCGGACAAGTTGGCGGCACGTCTGGCGCGACTCGGCATCAACTGCGTGCGCCTGCATTTCATGGACACGTGGTATGTGAACTTCATGCCGCAACCGACGCAGACCCTCCTTGCCGATGACACGCAGACGCAGCGCAACCTCGACCCCAAGCAGCTCGACAAGCTGGATTATATGATCGCCGCCTTCAAGCAGCGCGGCATCTATGTGGACATCAACCTGCACGTCGGCCGGAACCTGGACGAGCGCGATGGTCTCGAGAATTCGCAGGGGCTGCCCAGGATGAACAAGGGCGTCGGCCAGTTCGTACCGCGCATGATCGAGCTGCAAAAGGAGTACGCGCAGAAACTGCTCACGCATGTGAACGCGTACACCGGCAAAGCCTACACCGACGAGCCCAGCGTGGCGCTGATCGAGATCAGCAACGAGGACGGGCTGACACGCTTCCATTTCGATGGGACGTTCGACCACCTGCCCGGGCCGTACGCGTCGGAGCTGCGGCGGCAGTGGAACGACTGGCTGCATGAAACCTATGCCAGCGCCGAGGCGCTGCAGAGCGCGTGGTCGCTGCGCCGCGAGCCGTTGCGCGACGAGCAGATCGCAGATGGCGCATTCTCCGCGCCGGTGGCCTTCGATAACAAATGTTGGTCGTTCCTGCCCGGTGGCGGCGCGGGGCACGCGAAGGTGGAAGGCGGTGTGCTCAAGGTCGAGGTGACGCGCGACGGCGGCGAGTTTTTCGCCAAGGTGATCCGGAAGCTCGCGGTGAAGAAGGGCCAGCTCTACACGCTGTCGTTCAAAATCCGGCGCACGGCGGGCGCGGGCGCGTGGACGCTGAGCGTGGCCCTCGCCTCGACGGAGAACCACGGCTGGCGGCCGTTGGGCCTGCAGGAACTGGTGAACGTCGGCAGCGAGTGGAAGACCATCACCTGCGCCCTCGAGGCTACCGCGGACGCGGACCAGGCGATCCTGCAACTGACGCGCTTCAAGGTGGGCCGCTACGAGCTGGACGAGCTTTCGTTCCAAAGCGGCGCGACGTTCGCGTGCGATCCGGTCAAGGGCTATAACGAGCGCACCGTGCCAGCGGTCACGATGAACGGCAAGCAGTTCCCGCCGCAGGCCCGCCGCGATTTCGTGCGGTTCCTGTTCGATGTCGAGACCCGCTATTGGACCGGCATGGCGAACTACGTGAAGCACGAGCTGAAGGCCAAGGCGCCGGTCTCCGGTACGCAGCTTGGCTACAGCCCGCCCTATGTGCAGGCCAAGCTGGATTACGTGGATCATCACGCCTATTGGCGGCATCCCACAGGCGGCTGGATTTCGCTGGCCGCCAAGGAACCGTGGGCGATCGGCAATGACGCGATGGTCAACACGCTCGGCAACATCCTCCACCTCGCCGGCGAGCGCGTGCAGGGCAAGCCCTACACGATCAGCGAGTACAACCATCCGTACCCGAACCAATTCGGCGCCGAGGGCCAGTTGACGCTGGCGACCTACGGCCGGCTGCAAGGCTGGAACGGCATTTTTCAGTACAGCTACAACCACTACGTCAACGACTACGAACCGCAGGCCATGCCGTGGTGCTTCTTCGATTTGATCGCCCGCACCGATGTGCTGGCGCACTTCCCCGCCTGCGCGGCGATCTTCCTGCGCGGCGACGTGCGTGAGGCCCGCGAGGCCGTGGTCGCCTCGACCACCGAAGCGATGTGCCGCGACAAGTTGGTCGCAAACCGTTCGGCGGACTTCATCCTCTCCTCGCAGGGGCACGACGCGCGCCTGGCGGTGCTGCACCGCACGGCGGTGGCGTTCGACGGCGACAAGCCCGCGCAGCCCATCAAGCTGCCGGCAGATCAAAAGATTTTCGTCAGCGATACCGGCGAGATCACGTGGAACCGCGAGCAGCCGGACGCGGCGTATCTCGCCGTGAACACGCCGAACACGAAGCTGTTCACCGGTTTCCCGGCGGGCCGGACGCTCGACCTCGGCGGCGTGACGCTGTCGGTCGGCCCGACGCGCCTCAGCTGGGCGACCGTCTCGCTCGTCTCGCGCAAGGCCAGCGGCTTTGGCGAGAAGGGCGCGCCCGCGAGCATCCTGCTGGCGGCGACGGGCGACGCCGGCAATGCCGGGCGCGTGATGAAGCACCTTGCCGACCGGAAGATCACGCTGACCGACCGCGGTCATGCGCCCATGCTGGCGGAGGGCATTCCCGCCACGGTGACGTTGCCTTCCGATCCCACGCGCACGATGTGCTACGCGCTTGATGCGCACGGCGACCGCAAGCAGCCGGTACCCGTCGAAAAATCCGGCGCCGGTTCACGGATCGTGATCGGGCCGCAGCATCAGACCGTGTGGTACGAGATCGAGGTGCGTTAAAACAGTGGCCGTCCAGTCTACCCGTCTCTCAGGATTGGCAGCACTGATCGGGCTTGACTCACCGGGACGCGCGCCGAAAATGCGCGCACCCGTCAGGCGGAGGCTCGCAAAGATGAAGCTGATCAAGTTGCGGTTGCTGGTAATGCTCGCGGCGTTGCTGTGGAGCGGCGTGGCGCAGGGCGAGGCGGCGAAGGTCCGCGTCGCCTGTCTCGACGTCTATGGCACCGCCGAGCGTGGCACCGGCCCGAAGAACATGGCGCGCTGCCTCGCGCCCGCGCCGGAGTTCACATTTCGCACCATCAATTCCGCCGAAATCCGCAGCAACGGGCTCGCGCAGGTTGATGTGCTGATCTGCCCCGGCGGCAGCGGCTCCAAGCAGAGCCACAACCTCGATGAGCAAGGCCGCCGCGCCATCCAGGATTTCGTCCGGAACGGCGGCGGCTATGTGGGGTTCTGCGCAGGAGCCTATCTGGCGTCCAGCTATTACACCTGGTCGCTCGCGCTGCTCAACGCCAAGGTGGTGGACAGCGCGCATTGGGCGCGCGGCACGGGCGATGTCACCCTCAAGCTGACGAGCGAAGGACGACGGCTGCTCGGCGCAACCAACGAGATCGTCACCTGTTATTATGGGCAAGGCCCGCTGCTCGCACCGGACAACAAAACCAACCTGCCGCCGTATCAGTTGCTCGCGACCTTCAATTCCGAGATGGCGAAGAAGGGCGCACCGACGGGCGTGATGATCGGCACCACCGCCATCGCCACCGGCGTCTACGGCAAGGGCCACGTGCTGTGTTTCAGCCCGCATCCGGAGAAAACGAAGGGCCTCGACGATTTCGTCCGCCGTGCCGTCCGCTGGGCCGCGGGCCGGGAGTGAGTGGACAACCGCCAGCTTGAAGGCATGGACCTTCGACAGTTGGGGTACGGAGAGACGGAGTTGGTGCAGCCGAAACCCAATACCGAGCCCTACCTTTAGTTGGCTTTGCCCAAGGTGCGGCCAAAAAATTCGGCTGCAATCGCCACCGTTTGATCGCACCAAGGCTGGCTCATCCAAAAGGGATGGGGCGCATCTTTGAGCGTGTAGACCTTGGTCTCGATGCCCAAGGCGCGCAACTTTTCTTGCATTTCCGCGCGGCCGATTTTCAAGGTGTCCTTTTCCCCTTCGATGAAAATGGTGGGCGGCACTCCCGGACGAACGTGGGCGATCGGCGAAGCCTGGCGGTAGAGGGCGGGATTGTCGTCACACTTGGCGCCGAAAAACAGCACGGTGTTCGTCCCCGCTTTGCCCTTGTTGGCGGCCAGCAGATCCTGCGTTGCAGCCATGACGATACAGGCTTTCACGGCACTCGACTGTTCAGGATAAGGACCCGTGCCTTCAAATTCCTTCAAGCCACTGGTCATCGCCGTCAGGCCGGATAAGTGGCCTCCGGCTGACCCGCCCATGCAGCCCATGCGCTCCGGATCGATTTTGAATTTCTGGGCGTTGGCGCGCAACCAGCGGAGCGCGGATTTGCAATCGTGCAAGGCCGCGGGGTATTTCGCTTCCTGGGCCAGGCGATAGCTCACCAACGCGGTTACAAACCCGTGCGTGGCCAGGCGCTCCATCATTGGTCTGTCACTTTCCACCTGGCGGGCGCTCCAGCCGCCGCCGTGAATGTCGAGCACGCACGGATACCTGCCCGGCTTGTCCGGCGAGTAAATTACCAACTCCACATTGTGCTCGGGATAAGCGGCCACCAGGTTGGTGGTGCAGGTAAAGCCTTCCGGCGTTTTCGGCAACACTTTCTGCCAATGCGAACCGGACTTCGCTTTGGCGGCCTTGGGGGCATCCGCACCATGGCTGGCTGCGGCCAACACAAGACTCAGGACGATCAAGAGCACGCTTATGCTTTTCATGGTTTCCAATCGATGGGTTGTCAGGTCCTTTTTCCTTGGGCGGTGGAACGGGCGGGTCCGGCGGCCAGGCCCAGGCGCAACCGCACCTGCGACCGGGCTGCACAGCCTTCGCGGGTTGCACCGCACACAGGGTGTCTGCCGGATAACACGGCGACCGCCGCCGCGTCAATCACGATGCAAGGCTCCACAATCTGCGTGCATCCGCGTCTGCTTCTTCTCCATGACTTCTTGGTGGCGAGCGCCCCCGTATTTGAAACCCGCGCAGGCCAGCGGAACGGGGGATGGACAAAGCGCGGGAAAAAACCTAGCTTCGGCGCCACCACCAACGCGGAGAACAACATGAAATTACGCTGGCCGGTTTTGCTGATGATGCTGGGTCTCGTTTGCCATGTGGCGCGCGCCGAGGGTGCGCGCGAACGCCTCTCGATGGATGAGGGCTGGCGTTTCCATCTCGGCGATATTCCGATGCGCCCGCTGGTGGGCCACGACATGAGCTATAACAACGCCAAGGCCGGCAACGCGGGCGTGGCGTGGGAAGCGGCGGGGCCGGCGTACGACGACACGGCCTGGCGCAAATTGAACCTCCCGCACGACTGGGCCGTGGAAGGTCCGTTCACCGAAAAGGCCAACGAGTCGGAAGGCTACCGCCCGCGCGGCTATGGGTGGTATCGCCGCTATCTCCAGCTCGACGAGGGCGACAAGGACAAGCATATCGAGCTGCAGTTCGACGGCATCGCCAGCCACTGCACGGTGTGGTTCAACGGCACGGTGATCCACCGCAATTTCTGCGGCTACAATTCCTTCATCATCGACATCACGCCGTTCGCCAAGTTCGGCAAGGAGGTCAACACCATCGCCGTCCGCGTGGATGCCGAGGTGCAGGAAGGCTGGTGGTACGAAGGCGCCGGCATCTATCGCCACACCTGGCTGATGAAGCGCAATCCGGTCCACATCCAGACCTACGGCGTCTATGCGAGTCCCGTCCGCGACGCACAGGGCCAGTGGAGCGTGCCGGTGGAAGTCACGCTCTACAATCAGGAGCAGGCCGCCGCGCCGGCCGAGATCGCCGTGGAACTGCTCGCTCCCGATGGCAAGAGCGTCGCCAGCGGCAAGGCCTCTGTCACCGTGCCGGTGCTCGGCGAAGCAACCGGGAAGATTCCGCTCGCGGTCGCCGCGCCGCAGCTGTGGTCGCTGGAAACGCCGACGCTTTACACCGTGCGTGCCACCGCCACCCGCGCGGGAGCAGTGGCCGATGCGACGAGTGTCACCTGCGGCTTCCGCACGATCCGCTTCGACGCCGACAAGGGCTTCTTCCTCAACGACAAGCCGGTCAAGCTCAAGGGCACCTGCAACCATCAGGACCACGCCGGCGTCGGCGTCGCGGTGCCGGATGCGCTGCAGGCTTTCCGCGTGCGCCGCCTGAAGGAGCTGGGCAGCAACGCCTATCGCGCCGCGCACAACCCGCCGGCGCCCGAGTTGCTCGACGCCTGCGACCGCCAAGGCCTGCTGGTCATGGACGAGAACCGCAACTTCAACTGCTCGCCGGATTATCTCTATCAGCTCCGCACGATGGTGCTGCGCGATCGCAACCATCCGAGCGTGATCCTCTGGTCGGTCTTCAACGAGGAGCCGATGCAGGCGACCGTGCAGGGCCGCGAGATGGTGCGGCGCATGGCCGCCGAGGTCCGCAAGTTCGACGCCACCCGCCCGATCACCGCCGCGATGAACGGCGGCATGAACGGCAGCGTCGGCGTCTTCGAAGCCGTGGACGTGATGGGCTTCAACTACCAGCAGGGCGACTACGACAGCTTCCACAAGAAACACCCGACGCAGCCGCTCACCAGCTCCGAGGACACCTCGTGCTTCATGACACGCGGCGAATACGCCAACGACAAGACGCGCAACGTCATCAGCTCCTACGACACGGAATTCCCCGGCTGGGGCGCGACGCACCGCAAGGCGTGGCGCGAGATCGCGACGCGGCCGTTCGTCGCCGGCGGCTTCGTCTGGACCGGCTTCGACTACCGCGGCGAGCCGCAGCGCTTGCGCTGGCCCTCGGTCTCGTCGGTGTTCGGCATCATGGACACCTGCGGCTTTCCCAAGGCGGCCTACTACATCCACCAGGCCAGCTGGGTCGAGGACAAGCCCGTGCTCGCCATCGAGCCGCATTGGAACTGGTCCGGCAAGGAAGGCCAGCCAATCAAGCTGATGCTGATGAGCAACGCCGAAAAGATTGCGCTCTTCCTCAACGGGAAAAGCCTCGGCGAGAAGGATGTGCCGCCGCTCGATTACCTCGCGTGGGATGTGCCCTACGCCGCCGGCAAACTCGAAGCCGTCGCGTTCAAGGGCGGCAAGGAAGTGGCGCGTGCCACGGTCGAAACCACCGGCGAGGCCGTCGCGCTCGCGCTCGCGCCCGACCGCACCGCGCTCGCCGGCGATGGCCTCGACGCCATGCCCATCACCATCAGCGCCGTGGATGCACAGGGGCGTGTGGTGCCGCAGGCTGATCCGATGATTACGTTCGAGCTGTCCGGACCCGGCGCGAACATCGGCCACGGCAACGGCGACCACAACTGCCACGATCCCGAAAAAGGCCCGACCCGCCGCCTGTTCCACGGCCTCGCCCAACTTATCGTCCAATCGCAGAAGGACGGCGCGGGCATGCTCACGATCAAGGCGACCGCGCCCGGCCTGAAAGCCGCGGAGGCGACCATCACGGTCAGCAAGGTCCCCGCGCTGCCGGCCCAGCCCGCCGCCGACCGCCCGGCGCCCAAGGCGAAGAAGAAAAAATAATTTTCAGGGGAGGACGCGCTCGCGGAGCGCGCCGCCAGATGAAACGACTGCAACCAAGCGGCGGCCACGGCGTGGCCGCCCTAGCAATTGCCCAACCTTGGAAAGGTATGTAGTCAGCGCTAGACTGTTGGGCGGCCAAAGGGCCTCACCATGAATAAGCGATTAATAACTTTAGCAGCCGGCGTGGCGGTGGCGCTCGGCTGCGGCATGGCGGTGGTGACGAGCGAGCAGCGTGACTGGAATTTCATCCAGTCGGTCGGCGGGCTGGCGGTGGGTGAGCCACAGAAGCTGGCCGATGGCAACTATCGCCTGCCGATCAACTGCGACGTGTCGGGGCTGAAGCAGGTCACCATCAAGCCGACCCTCATCAACTCGGCGCTGGCCGTACGCGAGACCGGCTGTGCCGTGCGCGGCCAGACCATCCAGCTTTGGGTCAAGACCTGCGTGTTGGACGCCAAGCACAACAGCCCGGCCGCTATCAGGTGCAGTACCGCAGCCGCGACGGCGGCGTGGTGAATCTGCGCGAGATCGAAATCAAATGAGATGCCGCCACGTTGTAGGCCGGGTCTCTGACCCGGCGCGCCCACGCTCCAAGAAAAAAACACAGTCCCCAGCCGCATTTGAACACTGCATCGCTTCTGGATTTCGGTTCTACTATATCTGCCGCATGTTCGGTGTTGGCGTTTGGTGTCCGACCTTCGATGTTCTGCCCTGGTTATGGTTCGCCGGGTCGGAGACCCGGCCTTCGCTGCAGCGATGTGTTCAATCATGTCTTTCGAATCCGCGCTTGAAACCAGCGCCGCCGCCGCTAAAATACATACGGAGCACGACGCGTTATGGCGACGGAACTATATCCGCTGCGGTTCAAGCCGGTCTACAAGGACTACCTGTGGGGTGGCCAGGAGATCGTCCGGAAATACCAGCGCGACCTGCCGCCCGGCGTCTACGCCGAATCGTGGGAAATCTCCGACCGTTTCGACGGGATGGGCGTGGTCAGCAACGGCCCGCTCGCCGGCACCACCTTCCGCGCGCTGACCCAGCGGTTCGGCCACGAACTCATGGGCACCAAGGCCACCACGCCCACCTTCCCGCTGCTGATCAAGCTGATTGACGCCCACGAAAAGCTGAGCGTGCAGGTCCACCCCGACGACGAGGCGGCACGGAAATTCGGCGGCGAGGCCAAGACGGAAATGTGGTATGTGCTCGCCGCGCAGCCCGGCAGCGCGCTCTACTGCGGGCTCAAGCCGGGCGTCAATCGCGCGGCCCTTGAGCTGGCCATCCAGACCCGCCAGGTCGAAAGCCTGCTCAATCGCATCCCCGTGCAAGCCGGCGATGCCGTCTATGTCCCCGGCGGCCGAGTCCATGCGATCGACGCCGGCTGCCTGATCTTCGAGGTGCAGCAGAACTCCAACACCACCTATCGGGTCTATGACTGGGGCCGCGTCGGCCTTGACGGCAAGGCCCGCCCGCTGCACATCGCCGAGGCTCTGCGTGTCATCAACTGGAACGACGCCGGCAGCGCGAAGGTGCAGCCCGCCCAGGTCATTGTGCAGGGCTGCACCCAGGTCGAGCGCCTCGTTACCTCGCCCTATTTTCGCGTCGAGCGCTTCACGCTTGCCGATCCCTGCACCTGCCGCGGCGACGGCGGTTCGTTCCGCGTGTTTTTTGTCATGTCCGGGAAATTGCAACTCTCGCTGGATGGCCACACAGAGCTTCTCGCGGCCGGCACCACCTGCCTGGTTCCGGCCGCCGTGCCGGAGTGCCTGCTCGACCCCGTGGATGGCCCGGTCACCCTGCTGCGCATCACGTTGCCCTGATCCGCGCGTCCCCAATCCATGGCCCCTTTCGCCCTGCCACGCCATGCGCCCTCGCGGCGTCTTTTTGCCGGCACGGCATCACGCCAACGCATTGCTGGCGCGTCTGCTCCGCAAATGCGCCTTGACCGGCGCGGGTTCTCCGCTAGATTGACGCCCTTTTAAAGGATCATGCGTGAAAATTACATGGCTGCTGGCCGCCACCCTGACGGTGGCCACATCGTGCTGGGCGCTGGGCTGGAAAAGCACGCCGGTCGTCGAGGGGACGATGCGGCTCGAGGACGGGAGCCGGGCCGGGGCCTGGAAAGGTCATGAGCCGCTGCCGGGCCCGCGCCTGGCCGAGGGCGGCGGCCTCGAATTTTTATGCCCGTTTACGGTAACAGACCGCGCCTATTGGGATCGCGAAGTTTCCGCGAATCTGGAGGGGGCGACCTGCCTCGAACTCGATGTTTCGTGCGACCGGCCGGCGGCATTGCGCTCGCTGGTGATCTACCTCAAGAGCGGCAAGGGCTGGCTCTCCGGCAGCGCGACCCTCAAGGAGACGGGGCGGCAGCGGGTGATCATACCGCGCAGCGAATTCGCGGCGGATAACAAGACGGCGGACTGGCAAAGGATCGAGGGCATCCGGTTTTCGCCGTGGCGCGGGCAGCCGAGCGATGTCCGCATCGTCGTCCACAGCATCAGCGCCCGCATCGGTGGCGTGCTGGTGGTCCAAGGCACGACGTCGGTGGACGGCCCGGCAGAGCGCAAGGCGGCGCACCGCGTGACGAAAATGATCGTCGGCTGGCTGGCCGACCTCGGCATCGGCCACAACGTGGTGACCGACGAAGGCGCGCCGGAGGCGCTCAAGAACGCGACGGTGGCGATCCTGCCCTATAACTCGCGACCGCTGCCGGGCGAGGCGCGCGCGCTGGCGGCGCTGCTCGCGCGCGGCGGCAAGCTGATGGTCTGCTATGGCGCCGACGAGGCGCTGGCGCGGCAGATGCACTTCCGGCTCGGCCCCTATCAGCGCGCCGAGGCGCCGGGCCGTTGGAGTTCGTTCAGTTTCACCGATGCGGCCACGTGGAGCGTGCCGCCGCGCATCTTCCAGGAATCGAGCAACATCCTGCCCGCGCTGCCAGCCGACGACACCGCACGCGTGATCGCCTGGTGGGAAAATGCCGCGGGCCAGCGCCAGTCGACGCCAGCATGGGCGGCTTCGGCGCAGGGGGTCTGGTTCGCGCACATTCTGCAGGATGAGGATCTGGCCAACAAGCAGCGCCTGCTGCTCGGTTTGCTCGGCTCGCTCGCTCCCGCGGTCTGGCCGCAGGCCGCTCTGCAGGCCTACTATCGCGCCGGCTGTGTTGGCGGCGCGGCGTCGTTCGCCGCGGCGCGCGCGCAGCTCGGCGCGCTGCCGGAGGCGGAGAAGCTGTATGCCGGCCTGCCTGCGCTCTTTGCGGCGGGCCGCCATGCCGAGGTCGTCGACCAGTGCCGCGCGCTCGATCACACGGTCGCCGTGGCCTATGCCGCGGCGCAGGTCCCGCGGCGCGAGGAGCTGCGCGGCGTGTGGGAACACTCGGGGCTGGGCCTCTATCCCGGCGACTGGCCGCACACCTGCCGCGAGCTGGCGGCCGGGCGGTTCAACGCGCTGTTCGCCAACATGCTCTGGGGTGGGGTGGCGCATTTCCCGAGCGCGGCGCTGCCGCGCTCGTTCAGCTGCACCCGCTACGGCGACCAGCTCGCCGCGGCGCTCGCCGCCGCGCACGCGAACGGACTGCAGTTCCACTGCTGGGCCGTCTGCTGGAATCCCGGCAACGCGCCGGACGAGTTCACGACGCAGCTGCGCCGCGCCGGCCGGCTGCAGGAAACCGCCGACGGCAAGAGCACGCCGTGGCTGAGCCCCTCGCATCCCGACAATGTGGCGCTGCTGCTCAACGCCTACGAGGACCTCGTGCGCCGCTATCCGGTGGATGGGCTGCACCTCGACTACATCCGCTACAGCGACCACACGGTGGATTTTTCGGCGGCGGCGCGGCGCGCGTTTGAGGCGCGGCGCGGCAGCGCCGTCCGCGGCTGGCCCGCGAGCTGTGCGCACGGCGGGGCGCTTGCCGCCGAGTTCGAGCGTTTCCGCTGCGAGACGATGACCGCGTTCGTGCGCCAGGTCAGCCAGCGCGTCCGCGCGGTCCGGCCCGGCATCAAGCTCTCTGCCGCCGTGTTCGCCGGCTATCCCGAATGCGCCGCCAGCGTCGGCCAGGACTGGCCGGTCTGGCTGAAGAACGGCTATGTGGATTTCGTCTGCCCGATGAACTACACCGAGGACACCAACCTGTTCCTCGCGCGCACCGCGCAGCACCTCGCGTTGCCCGGCGCGGCCGGCCGCGTCTGCCCCGGGATCGGCATCGCCGCCATGGAATGCCGCCTGCGGCCCGACCAGGCCATCGCCCAGATCGCCGGCCTGCGCAAGCTCGGCGCGCCCGGCTTCGTCCTCTTCGACCTCGGCCGCCCGCTGCGCGACGAGATCCTGCCCTACCTCCGCCTCGGCGTGATGAAGGAGTGAAGCGGGGCGAGAGTCGAGGGTGCGAAGAACCGCCGGCGTGAACAATGAGAGCGTGGAGCTGTCCCGACATCGAGTCTACTCCGTGCTCGCCACGCCATCCATGCCGGTTATAATCGCCGTTGTGAACAAGCCCCAATTATTGAAATATCTGGGCAACATAGACGCTGGGCTGGCTGCGCCGGCCACGCTGTGCATCTATGGCAGTGCGGCGTTCATCCTGCTCGATGAGCCTGATCGTACCAGTCTGGATGTGGATGTGGCCGCACCTTATTCTGACGCCAATTTTGTGGATTTGTCGCGCGCGGCTGTTGCCGCCGGGTTGCCGATCAATCCCGAACCCGACACGTCTGGTGATCACATGGAATGGATCCAGGCGGCGCGGCTCTGTCTGGCGCCGCCGGCCGCCGGGCGCGCCGTGCTGCTCTGGCAGGGCGCGCGGTTGAAGATCGTGACGGTGCCGGCGCCCGACCTCATCGCCAGCAAACTCATCCGCTACGACGAATTAGATCAGGCTGATATAGCCTACCTGTGGGCGCAACAGCCCATCGCTTGGGCCGACATAGCCGCGGCCGTGCAGCGCTTGCCCGAGCCCTTCAAACACGATCCCGTGGTGCTCGATAACCTGGGCAACCTGCAGGCCGATTTTCCCCCACCGCCGGAGCACACACGATGACTGCGCGCGAACGGCTACAGAAGGTGTATGAACTGGCTTTTGATCCGCCCAGCCTCTTTGCTTTTTGGCGCGAAACCCGACAAGCGGATGACGACCCGCGCCGTGAAGCCTGCAAGCTCTTAGACGAAGCGCTGCTGCTGCATCAAGCGCTGCCGGCCAGCGGCTATGCCTCGCAGCGCGCCCTGACGCGGTTGGCGCTCTATCAAGCACGTGCCCGCGCCTTCGGGTTGGTCGGACGAATCGAGGGTTACCGACAACAGCTCGGCTTGGCTCCGCTTGCTGCACATGTCGTCCCGCCGGGCATGGTGCGCGACATTGCCCTGCCGCCCCTCGCCCGCAAGCGAAGATGAGCACCAGATAAGGGCGTTCGTCCTTGCACCGCTTGCGCTGAGGTTGGACTTGTTTCGCGGGGCTGGAATGCCACGCCCTCCTATATAGGCTGCTGGGAACTGAGCGTCCTTTTAGGGTGTTGCCCCCCGCCACTCGACACTTGAATCCCGTCACTCGCCTCTCGTCATTCCGCCCGGCTTGCCGTAGTCCATCGGCAGGAACTGCAGCTTGTCCCACGGGAAGCCGCTCAGGATGGACCACGCGGGCTTGCCTTGGAAGAGTTCGGGCCAGGGATCTTGCTCGCCACGCAGCGTGTAGGCCTTGGGGTTCTCGGCGCGCAGCGTGATGCCGCCGCCCTTGTCCCAGACGACGAAGCCATATTTCTGCGCGGCCTTCGCGATCAGCTTGCCGACGGAATGCAGCTGCAGCGCGTCCACATCCACGCTCGGATCGAGGCGGAAGCGCAGCCCTTCGGGGATGCGGTTGGGCACGTGCTGCGGGTTCCAGGCGTCGGAGCGCGTCGCGGGCCAGGAGATGATGTTCCAATGCTCCAGGTCCACGAGCGCGATGCCGAGCGCGTGCCGGATCTCGCCGCGGCGCACTTCGGCCACCGAGAGCTGGCCGCCGAGGAACGGCAGGCTGGTGGCGGTGGTGCCGTAGTGGTCCGGCCAGATGCCGGGATTTTGCGAGACGTGCTCCATGCCGCCGCCCCAGCAGGCCTGCCAGACGCCGTTTGTCTTGCGCGTCAGCCAGAACTCCCACATCCGGTCGGTCGCCGGCTGCCAGACGACCAGCTCCGCATCGGTGCCATCGGCGGGCTCGGCATAGTCGGGGATCGGCACCGCCTGCCACTGCGCCTCAAGGCGCTTGTCGCGGTAGCCTTTCTGCTGCCGGTCCCAATGGCTCACAGCCACGGTCGGGAGGTTGCTGCCGACCACGTAAACCGGCGCGGCGTAGGCGCGCGTGTTGATGCTCACGGTGCCGTAGTAGGCCTGCTTCTGCCGCAGGAATTCGGCGACGAACTTCGCGGAGTTGGTGTGCAGCGGCGCATCGGCGGGGATGGGCGTGTAGCAGAAACTGTGCGCAGCAAACACCCGGTCCGTCTGCGCCGTCGTCGCCAGCGCCAGCGCTAGGCACGCGGCCGCAAGCGCGCAACTACGCGGGAAAGCTGTCATCCGGGTCTTCGTGACGGGGGGGGGTGGGGATGGGACGGCACGCCGGCCGCCCCTCAACTTCATCGCACCAGAAAATGGATGACGGCACAAATCAGCGCGCCCAATAGCGAAAGGAAAGCGAGGCTGTGGTTGAAGGTGTAAAAGGTGTCTTCTGGGATCAGCGTGGCCACGGTCTGGCCGCGGCTGATCAAGGCGCCCTTTTCCGCCAGCATGCCGCCGACCTCGCCCTGTGAGGGTGCCTTCAGTAACTGTTCGGCGTTCGTCTCTGTGAGCGCAAGGCGGACGATCGGCTGCTCGGCGCGGATCAGCTCTCCGCGCTTGACGAACACGTCCTTGACGCTGCCGGTCTGGTCCGCCTTTACCAGTATCTCGTGCGGATGTCTGTCCAGCGTGGCCTGCGAGGGGAACCAGCCGTCCTTGATGCACCACAGGCCGAGCGCGAACAGCACGACGGCCCAGACGATAAAATCGTTGGTGCCTTTGACGTTGAAGCGCCGTGCCATGGGGTGCTCAGGCCGGGGTTACGCCCTGCCGCAATTCCTGCGCCGCGGCCTGCACCGCCGCGAGGGTCTGTTCCGGCGGCGCCATGCGCATCTCGCCGTTGTGGCGCAGCTTGATCTCCAGCATGCCCTTCGCGAGGCCTTTCTCGCCCACGTTCACGCGGATCGGGAGGCCGAGCAGGTCGGCGTCTTTGAACTTCACGCCCGGCCGCTCGTCGCGGTCATCGAACAGCACGTCGAAGCCCGCGGCTTCCAGCTCCGCCGCGATCTTCAGGGCCGCTTCCATCGTCGGCGCGTGCGACACGTTGATCGGGAGCACTTCCACCTGGTAGGGCGCGATCGAGATCGGCCACACGATGCCGTTGGCGTCGTGGCTCTGCTCGATCACCGATTGCAGGGTGCGCGTCACGCCGATGCCGTAGCAGCCCATGATCGCGGTCTGGCGCTGGCCGGCGGGATCGAGATAGCCCGCGCCGAGCGCCTCGCTGTACTTCGTGCCGAGCTTGAAGACGTGGCCCACTTCGATGCCGCGCTTCAGCACGAGGTTGCCCTTGCCGCAGCGCGGGCAGCCGTCGCCGGCGTTAGCGTTGGAGATGTCGGCCCAGGTCCCGATCTGCGCGTCGCGCGCAAGGTCCACGTTGACCAGATGCGCATCGGCCTGGTTCGCGCCGGTGATCGCGCCGCGATAGCCCTGCAGCTTTTCGTCGGCGATGAGCGTGGCCGTCAGCCCGGCGGGGCCGGCATAGCCGACCGGGGCGCCGGTCACCTTGGTGATGGTGTCATCGTCGGCCAGCGCCAGGGTCGTCGCCTTGAGGGCGCGCTTGAGCTTGATCTCGTTGACCTCGCGGTCGCCGGGGACGAGCGCGACGACGGGTTTCCCGTCGGCGAGATAAATCAGGGTCTTGATGAGCCGCGCGGGCGGCGACTGGAAGAACGCGGCGACGCCCGTGATGGTCTTCCGGTTGGGGGTCGCGACAACAACCGGCGTTTTTTCGGCGTCGGCAAAAACACGTTCGCCGCGGCCCGTGCCCTCGGCGCGCTCGAGGTTCGCCGCGTAGGCGCAGGCGTCGCACTCGATCACGCCATCCTCGCCGGCCTCGGCCAGCACCATGAACTCGTGCGAGGCGCTGCCGCCCATCGCGCCGGTGTCGGCCTCGACGGCCTTGGTGCGCAGCCCGGCGCGCTTGAAGATGCGCTCGTAGGCGCGGTACATCGCCTGGTAGCTCTTCTCGACGCCCGCGAGGTCCATGTCGAAGCTGTAGGCGTCCTTCATGATGAACTCCTTCGCGCGCATCAGGCCGAAGCGCGGGCGGATCTCATCGCGGAATTTCGTCTGGATCTGGTAGAGGTTGAGCGGGAGCTGGCGGTAGGACTGCACCTCGTGCGCGACGAGGTCGGTCACGACCTCCTCGTGCGTCGGGCCGAGCACCAGGTTGCGCTCCTGCCGGTCCTTGATCTTGAACATCACGTCCTTGAGCGTCGTGAAGCGGCCGGTCTGCTCCCACAGCTCCTGCGGCTGCATCGCCGGCATCAGGATCTCCTGGGCGCCGGCGCCATCCATCTCCTCGCGGACGATGCGCTCCACCTTGCGCAGCGCGCGCAGGCCCAGCGGCAGGAAGGTGTAGAGGCCGCCGCCGAGCTTGCGGATCAGCCCCGCCCGCAGCATCAGCTGGTGGCTCGGGATTTCCGCTTCCGCCGGCGCTTCCCGCAGCGTCGGTATCAATTGCTGGCTCCAACGAATCATAAGGGCTCCTCTTGGAAAACGACGGGCGGTAAGGTAGGCTCCGCGCCGTTCGCAAACAAGCAGAAACCACGGAGCCGGCGATGAAAAACGAAACGGGTAAGCAGAAGATTTATCTGTGCGGGCCGATCATGGACGAACACGAGGGGCAGGCCCGCGCCTGGCGCGAGACCGCCAAGAAGCTCCTCGGCAAGCATTTCATCCTCCTCGACCCCATGCGCCGCAATTTCAAGGACCGCGAGGTCGACAGCGCCAACGAGATTGTCGAGTTCGATTTGCAGGACGTGCGCGACGCCGACATCATCCTCGTCAACTACAACAAGAACTCCATCGGCACCGCCATGGAGGTCTTCTACGCCAGCCACGACCTGAACAAGTTCGTCATCGCCTTCACGCCGTTCACGTTCAAGGACAGCAACCCGTGGATGGTCCGCTTCTGCACCAAGCTGCTGCCGAGCCTCGAGAGCGCCTGCACCTACACCCGCGAACACTTCGTCATCCAGAACCACGCCCGCCGCTAAAGGGAAGGGGCGCAGGCTGGGTGGCGCGGGGGCCAAGCAGTCCCTGCCCAGCCCCGGCGGTTCAACCGCGAAAGCCCGGCCGGGCAGTCCGTGCCATGGGGCGGCCGCCACGATTGGCTGGGGCGCTGCGTTGAACCGACGCCGGCGCTGCTGGGGCCTGCACAGGCCGCACGGCCGGGGCCGCCAGCTTCTCGTACATTTCCAAGCGGCAGTCGAACCCGCCGAGGTCAACCACTTCGCGGTACTTGAGTTTCAGCGCCGGGTCGGCGGGCTCGATCCGCAGCGGGTTGGCAAAGACGAGGCGGCCACCGGGCTTGAGCACGTTCGCCGCGACGCTGAAGAGATCGGCAAACATCCCGCGCAGATCCGGCACGCGGACGCGCCGGCCCAGCGGCGGGTTCGTGATGATGAGCGTGAGGCTCGCCGGGCCGAGGCCTGCGATCTTGGCGTGGTCGCGAAAGTCGCAGCAGACCAGCTGCGTCTGGACACCCTGCAGCTTGGCGGCCGCGACATTCACCTGCGCGATCGCAATGGCCTCTCCGCTGATATCCGTGCCGAAGATTTTCTTCACGCCGCCCAGCAGCGCGCTTTCGATCAGCTCCAGGCCCGAGCCGCAAAACGGATCCCACACCACCTCGTCGCGCACACGGCCGGCCAGCCGGGCCATGCAGGCGGCCAGCGGCGGATGCGAGGCGGCGTCCACGTCGTCCGTGCGATAGCCGAGCCGCGGATCGGGCACGAACTTCGGCCGCAGCTCGACTGCCTGGCCGCCCGCGATCGCGAACACCTCCATCGCCCACGGCGCACTGCGCGCATCGTTCAGGATTTCCGGACACAGTGCGAAGGCCCGGTTGACCACGTCGCGCACCGCGCCGCGCTGGTGGCCTTTGCCGATAAAATCCAGCCGGTAGCGGATCGAACCTTCCGTGAAGGTCGTCAGGAGCTGCCGCGCCAGCGGCGAGGCGATCAGCGCCGCCAACCCCTCCACCGCGGCAGGACCGTCGGCAGGCCGGGCTACGCCGAGGACAAAGCCCAGCGTGGCAAAGCAGCGCAGCGTATACAGGTCGGCCAGCGAGAACGGCGCGGTGGGCGTGAGGGTGACGACGCCTGCGTGGACCGCCATGAGCCGGAACTTGCCGCGCTTCGCGATGAAGTCCAGCGCCTCGTCGCGCACGATTCCTTCCAGGCCGCGGCGGCAGCGCAGATGAATCCGCAGGTCGGGCGACAGCGGGAAGGCCCGGTCCAGCCGGATGGCGCTCGGCTGTTCCTTGCGCGCCATGCTCGCCCGGACCTTTTGCTCCGTCTGCGGCAGCAGCCCCGGCGCAGCCTTCATCACGTCCAGCGTTGCCGCGCCGCCGATCTTGTCGAGCGCCCGGCCCAGGTATTTCTTCTCGCGGTCCACGGTGGTCGCCTGGAGCAAGGACAACAGTTCCTGCTCCTCGCCCTCGCCGGCGCCGATTTTCGGCAGCGCCGCCATCGCGTAACGGCGGATTTTCTCGGCGGGATCCTGCAGCAGCCCCCGCAGCCAGGCCCGGACCTCGATCCGCTGCGCCTTGGTCCCCTGTCCGGCAAAGACCACGCCGACCGCGCGGATGACCGCCACGCGGTCCATGCGCTCCTTCGGTGACGCCCGGTTGAAGCGGGCGACCTCGTTGTTCCAAAGCTGGTCGCAGGTCAGGCCGCGCAACTCGCGGTAAAGTTCTTTGTCGGATTTCATAGGGGAAGAATACCAGAAGTAATGGATTTGGCACGCCATGCCGGAGGTCCGGTGCTGTTCTACCGCAGGAAAGCACGCCTGCTCATCGGTTTTTCCAAGGCTTGGAAACCGTGACCGCTGTTTTTCCAGACCTTGGAAAAAGCTGGCGCGCTCGTTTCCAACGCTTGGAAAAGTTGCGTTGCGCGTTTGGGGGGTGATGCGGCATCATCCGCACCGCGAGAGGGACCATCATGAAAACCGGGCACATCGGATTGGCGCTTTTGTTGGGGGCGGGTTGGGCGGCGGCGGGCGAGGTGTGGGTCGCGGACCTCGGTCTCGGCAACATGGCGCAGGGTTACGGTGCGCCGCAGAAAAACAAGTCGGTGGACAAGCATCCGCTCAAGCTCGGCGGCCGGACGTTCGAGCACGGCGTGGGCACGCACGCGGAAAGTATTTTCGAGCTGGACCTGCAGGGCGGCGCAGACCGCTTCACGGCGGTGGTCGGCGTGGATGACGAGGTCAAGGGCAGCGCGGCCAGCGTCGAGTTCAAGGTGACGGCCGACGGCAAGGAAGTCTTCACGAGCGGGCTGAAGAAGGCGGGCATGGAACCTTCGAAGATCGACCTGGACGTGCGCGGCGTGAAGGGGCTGCTGCTCGAGGTGACCGACGCCGGCGACGGCATCAACTTCGATCACGCCGACTGGGCCGATGCGAAGATCACGTTCCACGGCGCGAAGCCGGTCGTGGGCCCGGCGCAAAAGGAGGAGGCGGTCATCCTGACGCCGAAGGCGCCGGCGACGCCGCGCATCAATGGCGCGCGCATCACGGGCGTGCGGCCGGGCCATCCGTTCCTCTACATGATCGCGGCGACGGGCGAGCGGCCGATGACCTTTGCGGCCGCGGGCCTGCCGGCCGGCCTCAGGCTCGACGCGCACACGGGCATCATCAAAGGCAGCGTGGCGCAGCCGGGCACCTACAAGGCGGAACTGGTGGCGAAGAACGCGCGCGGCGCGGTCCGGCGGGAGCTGCGGATCGTCGTGGGCGACCAGATCGCGCTGACGCCGCCGATGGGCTGGAACAGCTGGAACTGCTTCGCGCATGCGATCAGCGCCGAAAAGGTGAAGGCGGCGGCGAAGGCGATGGTGGAGAGCGGGCTGACCCAGCACGGCTGGACCTACATCAACATCGACGACTTCTGGGAATGCCACAAAGACTCGAAGGATCCGACGCTGCAAGGCCCGCATCGCGACGCCGAGGGGCACATCATGCCGAACCCGCGGTTCCCGGACATGAAGGGGCTGACGGATTACGTGCATGATCTGGGCCTCAAGGTGGGCCTCTATTCCTCGCCCGGTCCGTGGACCTGCGGCGACTGCGTGGCGAGCTACGATCACGAGGAGCTCGACGCGCAGAGCTACGCGGCGTGGGGCTTCGATTATCTGAAGTACGACTGGTGCTCCTATAGTCCCGGCATGGAAAAGACGCGCACGCGGCCGGTGAGCTTTGCGCCGATGGCGAAATACCTGACCAACGGCGCGCCGGCGAAGCTGGTGCACAACATGCGGCCCTACGCGGTGATGCGCGCGGCGCTCGACAAGCAGAACCGCGATATCCTCTTCAGCTTCTGCCAGTACGGGATGGGCGAGGTGTGGACGTGGGGCGAGGAACTCGGCGGCAACTGCTGGCGGACGACCGGCGACATCACCGACACCTGGGGCAGCATGGCGGGCATCGGGTTTAGCCAGCACGGGCACGAGGCGTATGCCGGGCCGGGCCATTGGAACGATCCGGACATGCTCGTCGTCGGGCAGGTGGGGTGGGGGCATCTGCATCCGAGCAAGCTGACGCCGAACGAGCAGTACACGCACATCAGCCTCTGGTGCCTGCTCTGCTCGCCGCTGCTGATCGGCTGCGACATGACGCAGTTCGACGACTTCACCTTGAGCCTGTTGACGAATGATGAGGTCCTCGAGATCAACCAGGATCCGCTTGGCAAGCAGGCCGGGCGCGTGAGCAAGGACGGCAACCTCGAGGTGTGGGCGAAGAAGATGGAAGACGGCTCGCTCGCGGTCGGCCTGTTCAACCGCGGCGCCGTGGCCTGCCGCGTCACGGCCAAGTGGAGCGATCTGGGCCTCGCCGGCAAGCAGCGTGTTCGCGACCTCTGGCGGCAGCAGGACATCGGCGAGTTCGACAGCCAGTTCGAAGCCGCCGTCCCGCGCCATGGCGTGGTGCTGGTCCGGATCTGGCCGGCCAAGTGACCGGCGCGGCGGTGCGCCTGCGATTTTGACTTGCAACAACGCGGGGAAAAATCCATTGTCCCCCCGCTTTTCGCAATGGGCGGCTAGCTCAGTTGGTTAGAGCGCGTGCCTCACATGCACGAGGTCACAGGTTCGAGCCCTGTGCCGCCCACCAGCCCTTGCCTGCATATCTACGTTGACACCGTTGGGATCGTCTGGTACTAGCTCGCGCCCTTTTCCATGGTTATTGCGCGGTAACGAGGAAAGGCCACATGAGCAAGTTGAAGACGCGGAAGGCAAGCAAGGCGGCCAAGGCCACGAAAGCGGTCAAGGCGCGCAAGCCGGGCAAGGCTCTAAAAGCCGTCAGAGCGAAGGCACCACGAACCGTTTCCAATAAAGCGCTTCGCTCTCATGCGGTTAAGCGTCCTGCTGCCAAGAAGCCCACGCCGGGCGTAGAATCCGAAGCGGTGACCGTCGCCAAGACGGTCAAATGGTCTGCGGCAGACCTGAAGCAGTTTCGGGAACGGCTCCAACGGCTGTATGACATCGCGGTGGATACCATCGGCTTTCTGGCGGGAGGTCGTGCGGGTGGTGTCGTCAGCAGGATGGACGGCGACGGCCAGAGTACTGACGAGGATGGCACCGATAATTTTGTGCAAGACCTGGCGCTCATGCAGATGAGCAATAAGCAGGATATGCTGAGCGACATTATCGATGCGTTCCGCCGTCTTGACCAGCGCACCTATGGTTTGTGCGAGGACTGCGGGGTGTTGATTGCGGAGGCGCGCCTGACCGCCCAGCCCTTCGCCACGATGTGCATCAGGTGCAAAAGCGCTTCAGAAGCCAACCGGCCCCGCTCGCAGGGCTTCAGGAAGTCCATAGTGCAGATGGTTGACAGCGAACCGAACTGAGTCGGCTTGGATGCGGGAAAAATCTCCCGATCATTGTAGCACCTTCCTCCTCAGTCCTGCAGGGTGACTGGCTCTTCTTGCTTGATGCGGGTTGAGCGGCCTTTCGGGCAACGTGGTGGCTCGTCCACCTTGAACTGGCCCTTGCGTCTGCACTTACCGGCGAAGGTTTCGATGCCCAGCTGGTTTCCCTGTCTTTATGACGGCGGCAGCGCAGTAGGCTTGATGTTCCAGGGCTTGCTGGAGCAGGATTTCCATTTGCGCGACGCAGTCTTTGTAGTGTTGCAAGGCCACGGCGTCGCGCTGAGGATCCCTACGCGCCATGAGGCAGTTGTGATGGATCAGCATCACTTGCGCGTCATGCAGCTCTTCCCGCGCCTTGCTCACGCGTTCATCCGCAGAGCAGACGTCGCTGAAGGTTACCTGTTTTCGCTTGTGAAGGCGGACCGGCCGTTTTGTTTTCATCGGTACACCTGCCACGCGACGGCCCCGCTGGGTCCTTGACCGGCGCCGCGACTGCCCAGCCAGCCCGGCAGGCAGGTCGCGCTGTAAAAAGACAGTCCCCGCGGCACGCCCCTGCGCTGCAGGGTGATCACATCTGCACGGGAAATAAATTTCCGGCGCATGTCACTCATATGGATAGCTTACCGCCGCGCCGGCGAGGCTGTCAACGGTGGAAACGCAGCTCATGTCGGGCAGGCTTGCCCCTGTATATTGAGCCGCCTTGCTGCCCGGTCAGCTTGTTGTCCGAGGCTCAACAATCAGCGGGCGGAGTCATGGGGATGCGGCCGCGTCCCCCAGCGCTCCATGAATCGAGCAGGCGGTTTTTTGGGCCAGGTCGGCGGGCAGCGTATAGGTGCCGCCGGCTTTGCAGACCGGCAGTTGCGCGATGTAGAAGTTGGTGCCGATGAGCTGGGTGAGGGCGGTCGCCACCGCGTTGGAATTGGCCAGGGCGTATTGCTCGACGGCCCCATCGATCAAGCGCAGGTTGTTTTGGCAGGAACTCAGCATGGACTTGGTCCGGGCGCTCATGAATGACGGCACCGCGATGGCGGCCAGCAAGGCGATGATGGCGACCACAATCATGATTTCCACCAGCGTGAACCCGGGTCTGTTGCGTTTCAATTTTTCATCCTTTGGACCGGACGCGCCTGCCCACGCCCCGCACCTGCGTTGGCGCCCGTTCACAAAAACTTGAACAACGTATTGCGTAACTCGCCATTATGCAAACGGCCCTTCGGTTTTGAAGGTGCAGTCTGCGGGCCGCTTGTTGCCGCAGGGCGGAAACCTTCCGGCCTCTCCGCTACGGAACCGACAGCAGCCGCTTCAGCTTGAAGTGGCCCGTCTTGCAACTCGGGCAGGTTTGCCCTTCCAGATACCAGACGGCGTATACGTTCTTGGAATGGCACTTCCGCCCGGGACAGACGATTTCCTGCCGGTCCACATCCCGCCTGAATTTGCCGCCGCAGTCGATGCACAGCATGTCGCGCATTGTGCCCGTGCGCTGCGCCAGGAAAGCTGTGCGCTCCTGATCCTTCAGGTCTTTGCCGGCGGAGTGCTGGAGAAAAGTTTCCAGTTCCTCCGCCCGGGCGGAGGAGCTGAAGAACTGCGGCTTGCCCTCGTCGGACAAGAAGTAGGCGTGGCCTTCGTCCGAAGCCTCGAGCAGGTACCGGCAGTGCGAGCAAACGAATTTTTTAACAGCAGCCATAGTCAGTTCAAACTTTCCCGGGCGCGTATCGGGCGTACGTGACGCACCTGTATTCTCTACCGGGATGCGGCGGCGGTGCAAACCTATTCTGAAAGCAGCAAGGGTAGGGCGCTCGCGCCGCGAGCGCCGGGCGCCAGCCAAAATGTGGGTGGTGATCGGCGGGCGCGGCGGGTTCGACCTGACGAGGGATGAATCCAATGCGTGAGATGGTGAACGGCGGCCACGGCGTGGCCGCCCTACCAACGAAATGCGCAGGACAAATCCAACGCATGGCCTGAGGGTAGGGCGCTCGCGCCGCGAGCGCCGGGCGCCAGCCAAAGTGTGGGTGGTGATCGGCGGGCGCGGCGGGTTCGACAGGCTCACCGCAGGCGGATTCGACCCTTCGACAAGCTCAGGGTCGGCACGCTCATCGCAGGCGGCTTCGACAGAACGACAAGCACATTGCAGGCAGCTCACCGCAGGCGTGCCCACCCCTGCCACGGTTCAACAAACGCGTCTAACTCAACAGGCACCCTGTAGCGGCGGTCTGCGACCGCCGCCGGCGGCCACAGGCCGCCGCTACGGCAGGAGCGCACTACGGCAAAGCGGCCGTCGGAAATCTGCAAACGTCAAGTTCGCCTTGGTAGGCGGCGCTGGTCAATGTGCTTTTTCGGCGAGGACGTTGCCGGCGTAGCGGACGAAGACGCCGCGCCAGTCGTCGAGGTAGGCCGTCAGGATTTTTTGCCCCAGGCCGTCGGCATCGCCGCAGCGGTAGAGCGCCGAGGCGGCGAAGAGTTCGAGCAGGGCGCGCGAGAAGTGCTCGGCGTGGATGGTGGCGGGGTCGGTGCCGATGTCCATGTGCCCCTGGATGCCGGGCTGCCGCAGAAATTCGGCGAGCGGCTGTGCCGCCTGCGGGGCGCCGATGCGGCCCAGCGCCATGGTCACCGCCCGGACCTTGTTGAAGCCCGTGCTGGACCCGCACTGCCGCAGCTTGTCCACCAGGGCGGGGACGGCGCGCGGATCCTTGGGGATGCCGAGCACCCACATGGCGCCATCCACGTCCGGCACATCGAGGAAACCTTCCCAGTTGTAGGCCGGGCCGATGCCGAGCGGTTCCTTGGCGAGCCACGCGGCGAGCAGCGGCACGCCGGTGGGATCGCCGAGCAGGCAGAGCGCCTTGGCCGTGGCGGTGTTGGGCGCGGCGGCCAGCGCCTTGCGCAGCGGCCCGACGGCGCGCGCGCCGCCGCGGGCGAGGGTCAGCAGGTTCGTTCGCTGTGCCGGGTCGCCCGCCGCTGCGGCCAGCTCCTGGCCGGTGGGCTCGGGCAGGTCCACGGTGATGCGCGCCAGCTCGGCGGCCGGCAGGATGTCCTTGGCCGCGAGGTGGGCCTGCAGCGCCTTGAGGTCGACCTGCCGTGGCGTGGTGCCGGCCTTCACGCAGAGTGCGGCCGCGTAGCCCGCGGCATAGCCTTCATTGATGACGTCCGGGTTCATGCGGATCATCGCCTGCACGTCGTGCGTCATCGAGTGGCAGCGGCCGACGACCAGGATGTTTTCCAGACCTACCGGGAGCATGGCGCGCAGCGGGATGTAGGCCGTGACGCTCTGCTTCACATGTTTGGTGGAGGGCATGAGCCCGGCGAAGGAATAGTCGCTGCTGTAGTAGCCGTGCGGGTCGAAGGCCGAGGCCGAGACCGCGATCACGTCGCGATAGGTGCGGCCTACGTCCACGTCCAGTTCGTTGATCACGTAGTCGCCCTTGATGCGCCGCGTCTCGCGGAGCTGCACCATGGGCATGAAGTCCCACTTCAGCTTGCCGGCGCGGCCGGCGATGACGTGGTGCAGCGTGGAGCCGGCGACATCCATCGGGTCCAGCGGCGGCACGTTGCTGTAGAGCGCGATGTCCTTGAACGACGCCTCCTCCAGGCAGAGGTCGCCTTCGTTGAGATAGAAGGACTCCGCGCCGGCGGCGGCGCACACATCGCCTTCGCCGGAGGCATCGATGACGATCTTGCCCAGCACCGCGCCGCGCCCAAGCCAGGTGGCGATCTCGACGCCGGCCACCTGCTGGCCGCGCAGCACCGCGCCCATCGCCAGCGAGTGGTACCAGATGTCCACGCCGGCCTCCTGGAGCAGGCGCGGATAGGTGGTGCTCTTCCATTCCTGGTTGAAGCCCTTGCGGTAGCCGCGCCAGAAGCCCGGCACGCCGAGCGCGATGTTGCCGCCGAGGAAACCGGCCTGCTCGATCACCAGCGTCTTCGCGCCGGCGCGCCCGGCGGCGATGGCCGCCGCATGCCCGGCCGGACCGCTGCCGACGACGATGACGTCGTACTCCGCCCAGACCGGGATGGGCAGCGGCGGCTGGGCGATGGTTTCGAGCGCCTGCCGGCGATAGGGCCGCTCGCGCTCGTGCAACTCGCGGATGGCCAGGCCGGCCACCAGGGCGCCGGGCAGGGTGGGGGCCTTCACCGTGATGGCGGCCGGCAACGTGACGCCCGCGGCCAGCTGGACGGCGCGCGCGCCGAGCCGCTCGCCGACCTCCGCCAACACGACCGGCCGCATCAGGGACCGGGCCGCTTCGCGGCTGACCGCACAGGAGGAGCCGATGACGAGCAGGCGCTCGGTCGCCCGCGGTTCGCAGACGCCGAGGTCCAGCGCGTCCGCGCCCGCGAAAGCCGGTTTGTCGTCGATGACTTTACCGATGATCGGATGGGGCATGAGGAAGTCCATGCTGTAGGCGAAGGCGTTGCCGACCTGGCTCTGCGTGCTGCCGCGCAGGAGCGCCTCGGCCTGGTTGAGCAGCGGCCACGTCAGCTGCGGCATGGGCGCTTCCTTGACGACCTCGTTCAGGGTTGTGGCGGTTTTGCTGAAGCGTGCCCGGCTGACCTTGAGGGTGGTCACGTTCCACGGCGCCCGCGTCGCGCCGGCCGCGTCGGCGACGGCACCCACGTAGGTCGCGTCGATGACGACCTTGGCGACCACGGCCTGCAGGCCGGCCTTGTTGGCCGTCACGACGCCGCACAGCTGGCCCGCGCCGTCCACCAGCACGCCGGCGGGGCGGGTGTTGTTCAGAAAGACGACGCCGGCATTTTGCATCAGGGCATCGGCCACCACCCGGTAGCGGGCCGGCGTCATATCCGCAAAGAGGGCGCGGCTGAACAGCTTGGCCGGTGGCGGGCCGTCCAGCAGGAACCGCCCCTTGGCGGTCACCTCGCTGCCGAGGAAGGTTTCCTCGTTGAGCAGGATCACCTTCGCGCCGAGCTTGGCCGCCTTCCACGCCGCGGCCATGCCGCCCTCGCTGCTGCCCACGACGACCACATCCACGCGGTCGATGACCGGGATCGGGCGGGCGGGCGCTTCCACGAGGCGCTGCGCGGCGGCGGGCACGAGGGCGAGGCCCCAGAGGGCCAAGGCGACGGCGACGCCACCACGCAGGGGGCAACGGTTGGTTCTTGCATTCATCATAGTGCTCTCCGGCTATCACGCGCCGCGCAGCTGTGGGCAGCCGCGGGCCGGCCATGCTAGCGGCGCGTCCGGGGTTTGTCTATCCCCGGCCGGCGAGTTGTTCTGTGAGGGCTGATAAATTCTGCTTTTGTCCGCGGCGGCGGCACGCTAGAGTGTGGCCGCTTTTCCAAACCTTGGAAACCGGACGGGCTGGTTTGTCCAAGGCTTGGAAGAAACAGCGGGCCGGGTTGCCGGGGATTGGAAAAACGCATGAGCATAAAACCGACTCTCGTGGTGTTGGCGGCCGGCATCGGCAGCCGTTACGGTGGCCTCAAGCAGATCGATCCCATCGGCCCCGACGGCGAGATCGTCATCGACTACTCCATCTTCGACGCGATCCGCGCGGGCTTTGGCAAGATCGTGTTCGTCATCCGGCGCGACATCGAGGAAGCCTTCCGCGCGAAGATCGAGCCGCACGTCAAGGGCCGCGTGGCGATCGACTATGTCTTTCAGGACATGACCAGCGAGCTGCCGGCGGGCTTCCAGATCCCGGCGGAGCGGAAGAAGCCGTGGGGCACGACGCACGCGACCCTGGTCGCCAGAAACGTGGTCAAGGAGCCGTTCGGCGTGGTCAATGCGGATGATTTCTACGGCCGGCAGTCCTATCAGGTGCTCGCGGATTTCCTGCGCGGCGTGCAGCCGGAAGCGCCCAGCTATGCGCTCGTCGGGTTCACGCTCCGCAACACGTTGAGCGAGCACGGCACGGTCTCGCGCGGCGTCTGCCAGGCGGACGCCCAGGGCAACCTGCAGGCCGTGGTGGAACGCCTGAAGATCGAGAAGGCCGGCCACGCGGCGCGCTATCTCGACGGCGAGGCGTGGGTTCCGCTGACCGCCGAGGAGCCGGTCTCGATGAACATGTGGGGCTTCACCCCGGCGTTTTTCGCGCAGGCCGGGGCGGCGTTCCATGCGTTCATCGCCAAGGACGGCACGACGCCGAAATCCGAGTGCCTGCTGCCGACGACGGTGGACGGGCTGATCAAGCGCGGCGCGGCCACGGTCAAGCTGCTCGCCTCGAAGGAGAGCTGGCTCGGCGTGACCTATCCGGAGGACAAGCCGGCCGTCGCCGCGGGCGTGAAGAAGCTGATTGACGCGGGCCTCTATCCCGCGCCGCTGTGGCAGTGAGCAGTTTTCCGGGGCAACCAAATAAAGGGACAATGATGAGCACGCAACAGGAAGTGATTGGCATCGTGGGCTTGGGCTACGTCGGCCTGCCGCTGGCATTGGCGTTCGCTGAGCAGTTTGACGTGGTCGGGTTCGACATCAAGAAGGACCGCATCGCGGAGCTCAAGTCGGGCGCGGACCACACCGGCGAGGGTGACACGGCGCAGCTGAAAAATCCGCGGCTCGCCTTCACCAGCAATCCCGCCGACCTGCAGCGCTGTACGTTCCTCGTCGTGGCCGTGCCCACGCCGGTCAACGCCGCCAACGAGCCGGACCTCGAGCCGGTGGTCAAGGCGTCGGAGCTCGTCGGTTCGATCCTGAAAAAGGGGATGATGGTCTCCTACGAGAGCACGGTCTATCCCGGCGTCACCGAGGAGACCTGCCTGCCGATCCTCGAGGAGAAGAGCGGTCTCAAGCTGGGCGACTTCGACCTCGGCTACTCGCCGGAGCGCGTCAACCCGGGCGACAAGGAGCACACCGTCACCACGATCATGAAGATCGTCAGCGGCCACAACAAGGCGGCGTGCGAGCGCGCCGCCGCCGTCTATGGAGCGGTGGTCAAGGCCGGCATCCACAAGGCCGCGAACATCATGACCGCCGAGGCCGCCAAGGTCATCGAGAACGTCCAGCGCGACCTGAACATCGCGCTGATGAACGAGCTCTCGAAGATCTTCTCGAAGATGGGCATCCACACCAAGGACGTCATCGAAGCCGCGGGCACCAAGTGGAACTTCCATAAGTATCACCCCGGCCTCGTCGGCGGGCACTGCATCGGCGTCGATCCCTACTACCTGATGAACCGCGCGATCAAGCTCGGCTATTATCCCGAGGTCATCCAGGCCGGCCGCCGCATCAACGACAGCATGGGCTTCTATGTGGGCGAGCTGACCGTGCGCGCGCTCAACGAATGCCAGCGCGTCCCGGCCGGCGCGAACATCTGGGTGCTCGGCATGACCTTCAAGGAGAACGTCCCCGACTTCCGCAACACGCGCGCGATCGACGTGGTCAACTACCTCAAGGGCTTCAAGGCCAACGTCCGGGTCTGGGAGCCGCATGCGACGCCGGAGCAGCTCAAGCGCTCCTTCGGCGTGGAGACGCTGCTGCCGGAGGACGCGGAGCACCTCGACGCGATCGTGCTGATCAACGCGCACACCGCCTTCAAGACGCTCACCTTGGCCGACCTCAAGGCCAAGATGCGGACGCGCGTGCTGGTGGACGTGAAGAACTTCTTCAGCCGCACCGAGGCCGCCAAGCTCGACATCCACTACGTCAGCCTGTAAGCAGGCCGGCCGCGTGACCGGGCGCCTTTTCCAAACCTTGGGAAAGGCGCCTGTTGTTTTTCATAGGAGAGGCCGGACCGATGCGCGCCCCATGCCCCCCCCCCAAAAAAAAACGCGTGATACAGCGCGGACGTGCGACGGCGCAGTCGCCTCGGTGGCACACCCGCCGTAGTCCTGCCCCACAAAAGCAGGTTCTGTCGTCCCTACGGGACTTCGGCGCGGGATGCCGCAAACCCGGCGCTTTAGCGCCGGGAAGGTTCGGCAACGCATCCGCAAGTCCCGCAGGGACGAAAGAAAATCAGCGGCGCCTGCGCGGGGTGGTGCGGGCGCGCTTGGTCGAGCGCGCGAACCGCGGCGCGCTGCTGCGGCCGGCTCAGATTTTGCGATCGGCGACGAGCCGGGCGAAGTGCTCGAAACTGCGGTCGAACGTCGCCTCGGCGCCGGTAGGGAAGCAGCACGCGGGCAGCTCGCGGCTTTCGAGGTGATAGCGCAGGCAGGCGCAGCAGGCCCCCTTGCGCTCACAGGGTTCGTAGGTGCAGTTGCAGCGCGACGTGTTGGCGGTTTTCTTGCAGGTCATGGGGTCACGGCCCGAGTTCTTGGAGACGGAGGTTGCGGAAGCGGACTTCCCAGCCCTCATGGGTTTTATCCTTGCCCACGCCGTGCACTTGCAGGCCGATGAAACCTTTGGCCACGCGGTCGTCCTTGAGGTCGGCGCGCAACTCGCCGTTGAGCCAGGTCTTGATGGCAGTGCCTTTGCACTCGATGCGGAGTTTATTCCAGTCGCCGGCCTTGTTGAGCTTGCCGCCTTGCTGCGTGAAGACCTTGGCATCGCCGCCCTGCGCACCCGGGAAGAGCCAACCGCGTACGCCTTCCTCATAGATGCCGGCGGTCCACCAGCGGGCTTTATTGCTGTTCACGTCAATTTCGTTCTGGTAGCCGTGGACCCGGCCGGCGGCGGCCGTGAGCATTTTGCCCTTGGCGTCCTTGAGCGGCGCACCCTTGGCGTCCTTGAGCGGAGTGTCCTGACCGAAGCACTGGCTGCGGACCTGTACGCCGGAGTTCAGGCGCGGGTCGCATTGGAATTCGAGTTCGAGGACAAAGTCGCCGTACTCTTTTTCGGTGCAGAGAAACGAATTGGGCGTGTTGAGCACGCTGCGGCCGACGATCGCGCCCGCTTCGGCGGCGAACTTCGCCTGGCCGCCCTTCTGGGTCCAGCCGGCCAGGTCCTTGCCGTTGAACAGGTCGGTCCACTTCTCGTCGGCGGCGCGCACAGCCGCGGCACAGCACAACGCGGCGCAGGTCAGCAGGCAGATCGTCTTCATGGTTATTCCTGGTGTTGGGGGCTGCGGCCGCAGCGGACCGGGTGGCGTCAGTTGCGGGCGCGGTTGGGGGCGCTGGTGCCGGCTCCTTGCTCTTTCGCCGGCGGGATGGTGGTGCTGCACGACTTGATGAGTGACGAGGGCGAGCACTGCTGGATGATGATCTTGTCGTCAGCGTCCGCGACGGTGAGGACGATGCCGTAGTATTCCCGGCCGGAGCGGACGCGGTACCCATCGCTGTCGTGCCGGTCGGACTTGCTCAGCGAGATGCCCTGCCCATCCACGGTCAGCGACTGCCCGCGCGCAATCAGCGGCAGCGTGATGTGCTCGACGCGCTCCTCGCGGACGTCGGTCAGCTTGGTGATATGCCGGCTGAAATATTGGATGACCAGCTTGCCGCCTTCCGGGATCTCCTTGTTGCGGCTGGCGAGCGTGACGCGCGGGAAGGTGACGAGATCGCCAGCCTCGATCTTGGTCGAGTAGTACGTGTAGTTGTGCTTGTCGCCGGACATCTTGGCTTTGTCGAAGTAGACCTTCGCGCTCAACATGTAGAAGTAGGCCGAGTTGCGCCGTTCGGCGGTGGGGTATTCCAGCCGCTGATCCCGGAGATCCTTCGCGGCCGGCTCCTTGCCGGTCGGGTAGAATTTATACGCGCCGACCTCGACCAGCTTCGCCGGCTCCGCCTTGACCGGCGTGGTCGCTTCGGTTTTGGCCGGCTCCGGCTTGACGGGTGCGGGCGTCGCCACTTTCTCCGGGGTGGCCGGCTTGGCTGCCTTGACCAGCGCGAGCGCCTCGCGGATGACGTTGTTGCCGAGCAGCCGGTCAGTCTCCTCGTTCACGGCCTTCAGGCCTTCCTGGTCGTTCTTCGCGGTCAGGCTCTTCTGCAGCTGCGCGAGCTGCTGCATATATTTCTCGCTGAGGCCGACGAGCTTCTGGGCCTGCGCCACCGGCGCCTGCTGGCAGCTCGCATTCCAGTCGTCCTGCGCCTTGCGCAGCGCCGCCGGCTCGGTCACGAGCGCCGCCGGGGGGATGTCGCCGGCCTGCTCGAAGCGCGCCTTTTCGTCGCGGATGGTGAGGACGACCTGCATCTCGCCCTTCGCCTGCAACTCCGCCTGCAGCTTGGCGAGGTTGTCGCTGTAGAGCTGGCGCAGGTTTTTGAGGGCCTCGCGGTTCGCCTTCTGCGCGTCGCGCATCGCGGTCTCGAACTGCTTTTTCAGGTCGGCCAGCGTCGGCGCCGCCGCGGGGACGGCCACGGCCGGCTTCGGCGCCACGGTCTGGCCCACGGCCACGCCCCCGGCGCCCAGCAGCAACAGCCCCAAAATAATAGTTTTCATGCGGTTCCTTCGGCACAGACCATATCAAAAAAAACATGGTCCTCAAGCGCTAAACCCGGCGCGCTGCGTCACGGGTTGCCCCCGCCGTAGCGCGTGCGCAGCGGCTCCTGCTGTTTCTCCGCCGGCAGGCTGGCGGGGCACGCCTTCGCCAGCGCCGTCGAACTGCACTGCTGGATCAGCAGCTTGCCCGCTGGATCGAACAGGCTGACGATCAGGCCGTAAAATTCATCGCCGCCCTTGAAGGATCTATGCGCGCCGCGGTGTTCGAACTTCCCCAGCGCCACCCCCGTCCCATCCACCACCACCGCCTGGCCGCGCGGCAGCGCCGGCAACGCCAGCTGCTCGACACGCTCCTCGTGGAACTCCGTCAAGGCGTTCGCCGGACGGCTGAAATAGTGTACCACCAGCTTGCTGCCCTCGGCCATGGCGCGGCCGTGGCACGTCACCGTGAGGCGCGCCAGGGTCCGGACGATGCCGTGTTCCTCCTTGAAGGCGAAGCCGAGCCCGCTCTGCCGGTTGGTCTCCAGCTTGTCTTTGTCCCCGAATACGCTTGCGCCGAGGGCATAGGCCGAGGCCGCGCTGCGGCTGGCCACGTTCGGGAACTCCAGCCGGAGCGCTTTCAGCTCCTTCGCCGGCGGTTCCTTGCCCTGCGGATAAAACTTGTAGTCGCCGACCGTCACCGGCCCCGTCAGCGGCCGGGCGGGGGTGGCGGGCGCGTCGGCCTTGGCGGTTTCCGGCTTGGCCGGGGCGGCCGGCGCGGGGCGCGCGGTTTTCTCCGGCGCGGCGGGCTTGGCCGTCTTGGCCAGGGCGAACGCTTCGCGGATGACGCTGTTGTCGAGCACGCGGTCGGTCTCGTCCTTGACCTCCGCCAGCCCGGCCAGGTTGCCCGCCAGCTGCTGCTGCAGGCCGGCGAGGTCCTGCATGTATTTCCCGGTCAGCGCAGCGATGCGTTGCGCCTGCGCCACCTTCGCCTGCGCCGTCTGTTCGCGCCACTCCTCCTGGGCGCGCAGCAAAGGGCCGCGCGCCGTCGCGTTTTCCGGGATGTCACCCGCCTGCGCGAAGCGCTGCCGCTCCGCGCGTACCCAGTCCACGCCTTGCGCGTTGTTGCGCTCCTGCAGGCGCTGCTCCGCCACCTGCAGAGCCGCCGCGTAGGCCTCGCCCGCCGCCTTGAGCTGCGCGCGCTGCTGCTGCTGCGCCGCGCGCACGCCGGACTCGAAGGCCTTCTTCAAGTCCGGCAGCGCCGCCGTCTGCGCCAGCGCCACCAGCCCGGCACAACAACCGATCCAGATGCATTTTCCTGGTTTCATTATTTGTGGCCCGGAAGACCGGCTAGCGAATGAACGGGCGCCGCAAAACGCTGGGCGCGGGGTCAGCGCTGCGCGGGCGCCGCCGGGGCGGCGTCTTTCAGGCGCGCAAAGCCAACCTCGTAGGTCTCTTGCAGCGCCGCCTGATAGTAGGCGCCGAGGAGCACATCGCGCTGGGCGTCGTAGGTCAGCCGGTAGGTGCAGCCGGGATAGTTGACGTCGCGCAGCACCACGAACAACTTGAGCTGGCCGCCCTCCGCGCTGGCCTCCGCCTTCTCGATGGTGATGGGCGACGGGTTGAAATAGCCGGCCGTGCATTTTCCCGCCGCATCCACGGTGCGCAGTTCGAGCACATAGCCGCCGTCGGGTCGCTCCCAGCGGCCGAGCAGCTTGTCGAACGCGGTCGTGGCCGCCGCCGGGGCCGGGGCCGCCGTCGCCGGCGCATCCGCCCGCCGGCAGGCGCCCAGGCCCGCCGCCAGGAGGCACAAAACCGCGACGAGAAGAAAGCGTTGAGTCTGCATGTTGTTTTTCCCTGTTTTCATGGTCTGCACTGCGCGGACAACGGATAATTTCCAGGAATCGTGTAAAAGGCTTGTCAGCCGCTCGGCTTCGCGCTTGAATCCACGTCGCATGTTCGCCGACCGGCCAGCCACCGCGGGCGCACTTTTCCAAGGCTTGGAAAGGTACTTGCCCGGTTTTTCCAAGGCTTGGGAAACGCTCCTTGGAGCCAACCTTGCGCACTCCACGGCTGTTTTCCGCCTCCCGCATCTCGTGCCCCGTATCCTGCTTCCGCATTCCGCATCCTGGAGAAACAAAATGAATCTCATCCTGTGTCTGTTCCTGCTGGGCGTGCTGGTGGCGCGCGGCGAGCCGCGGCCCGTGAACTATGACGAGGCGAAAATCCCGGCCTACACGCTGCCCGATCCGCTCGTGTGCGGCGACGGCTCGAAGGTGGCCGATGCCGCGACGTGGCAGGCGAAGCGCCGGCCGGAAGTGCTGAAACTTTTCCAGCACGAGATGCAGGGCGTCAGCCCCGGGCGCCCGGCGGCGATGAAGTGGGAGACCGGCAACTGCGACCAGCACGCGCTGGGCGGCCTCGCGACGCGCAAAGAGATCACCGTCTGGTTCGGCGCGGAGAAGAGCGGCCCGCCGATGCACATCCTGCTCTACACGCCGAACGGCGCGAAGCAGCCGGTGCCGGTTTTCGTCAGCATCAACTTCGACGGCAACCACACCGTCAACGCCGACCCGGGCATCACCATCACCGAACAGTGGGCGCTGGACAAGAAGACAAAGCAGGAAAAGCGCACGCGGCCGGACGAGAAAACGCGCGGCCAGAGCGTCGGCCGCTGGGAGGTCGAGAAGCTCATGGCGCGCGGTTATGCCTTGGCGACGATCCAGCGCGCCGACCTCGAGCCGGATTACACCGAAGGCTGGCGGCACGGCATCCGCGGCTTCCTGCTGGAGCAGTCCGGCAAAAAGGCATTCGCCGCGGACGCTTGGGGTGCGATCGGCGCGTGGGCGTGGGGGCTTTCCCGCACGCTCGATGTGCTGGAGACGGAGCCCGCCGTGGACGCCAAACGCGCCGCGGTGATCGGGCACTCGCGCATGGGCAAGGCCGCGCTCTGGGCGGGCGCACAGGATGAGCGCTTTGCCGTCGTCATCTCGAATGACTCCGGCGAGGGTGGGGCGGCGCTCGCGCGGCGCTGTTTCGGCGAGACGACCGCCGTCATCAACAAGAGTTTCCCGCACTGGTTCTGCGACAACTTCAAGAAGTACGGCGACAAGGAAGAGACGCTGCCGTTCGACCAGCACGAGCTGATCGCGCTCGTCGCCCCGCGGCCGGTCTACGTGGCCAGCGCCGAGGAGGACCGCTGGGCCGATCCGCACGGCGAATTCCTGTCGGCGCTCAACGCCGAGCCGGTGTGGCAGCTGTTCGGCCTGCCGGGCCTCGTCGTCAAGGCCTGGCCCGCGGTCAACCAGCCGGTCGGCGCGACGATCGGCTATCACCTGCGCACCGGCAAGCACGACGTGACCGCCTACGACTGGGAGCAGTATCTGAAGTTCGCCGACCGGCACCTGGGAGCAAAAAAATGAATCGCCGCACCTTCATCAACACGCTCGCGGCCGGCACCGCCGGCGCGCTCGCCTCGTCCAAGATTTCCGTGGCCGCGCCGGCGACACCGCCGGCCGCGCCGCTCAAGCCGCCGCTGGCAGCGATCCCCACCGGCAAGATCGGCAACCTGCAGGTCAGCCGGATGCTGCTGGGCGGCAACCTGCTGACGCACTTCACGCACAGCCGCGACCTGAAATATGTCTACAACCTCTGCGGGCACTACAACACCGACGAGAAGATCATGGAGACCATGGCGCTCGCCGAGAAACATGGGATCAATACGCTGGTGATCCACAACCCGCCGCACGCGATGAGCGTGCTGCAAAAGTACCGGCAGCAGGGCGGCAAGATGCAGTGGATCATCTGCCCGACCGCGCCCGTGCTGCCGGACATGAAGGCCTACACCGAGGCGGTCCGGCAGCTCGTGGATATCGGCTGCGACGCGCTCTATCTCTGGGGCGTCCATGCCGACCCGCTCGCGGCGCAGGGCAAGGTGGACCTGATCGCGAAGGCGGTCGAGATCGCCAAGGAAGCGGGCGTGCCGTCGGGCGTCGGGGGCCACGACCTCGCCGTGGTCACCGCCTGCGAGGCGGCCAAAGTGCCGTGCGATTTTTACATCAAGACCTTCCACCACCATCGTTATCCGAGCGCGCCGCGGCCGGAGCAGCTGCTGGGCGCCACGTCCGAAAACCCCGGCTACTGGTGCCGCGACCCGCTGCAGACGATCGAGGTGATGAAGAACGTCACCAAGCCGTGGATCGCCTTCAAGGTGATGGCCGCGGGCGCGATTCCGCCGGCGGACGCGTTCAAGTATGTGTTCGAGAACGGCGCCGACCACTCGCTCGTGGGGATGTTCGATTTCGAGATCTCCCAGGACGTCGGCATCATGAAGTCCACGCTGGCGAACCTCGGCCCGCGCCAGCGTCCCTGGAGGAACTGACCATGCCCCTGACGAGACGCATGTTCCTCGGCAGCACGCTCGCGGCCTCGGCGCTGGCCGCGCTGCCCGCCAGCGCGGAGGAAGCCAAGCCTGTGCGCAAAATCAAAGTCGGACTCATCGGCTGCGGCGGCCGCGGCATGTGGCTGACGGACCTGTTCAACAAACACGGCGGCTACGAATTTCACGCGGTCGCCGATTATTTCCCCAACGTCGCCGAGCAGGCGGGCGAGAAGCTGAAGGTGGACAAGGCGCGCCGCTTCGCGGGGCTCGATGGCTACAAGCAGCTGCTCGCCAGCGGCGTCGAGGCCGTGCTGATCGAGGACGTGCCGTTTTTCTATCCCGAGCAGTCGCGCGCCGCGGTGGCAGCGGGCAAGCATGTTTACATGGCCAAGCCGGTCGCCGTGGATGTGCCGGGCACGCTGCTCGTGGGCGAGTCCGGTAAGCTTGCGACGCAAAAAAACCTATGCTTCCTCGTGGACTACCAGCTGCCGACCGATCCCGCCGTGATCGAGGTGGGCCAGCGCGTCCGCGAGGGCGCGCTCGGCCGGCTCGGGCACATCGCCTCGTTCGGCATGGCGTGGCAGGCCTGGCCCGACCCGGCCCTGCAAAAGACCATCGAGAGCCGTCTGCGCGACGAGATCTGGCTGTCGGACACCAACTTGAGCGGCGACACGATCGTCTCCTACGACATTCACATCATCGACGCCGTGGTCTGGCTGCTGGGCAAGCGGCCCGCCGCCGCCTGCGGCCGCGCGCGCACCTACCGCCCGCAGCCGCACGGTGACCGGACTGATGTGGCCACCGCCGTATTCGAGTTCGACGATGGTGCGCTCTGGACGCACGTCACGCAGTCGCTTAACAACAGCTTCGACGTGACGACGCTTTCGGCCAGTGTCTTTGGCGATGCCGCCACCGCGCATCTGCAATATGGCGGCAAGGTCTATGTCCGTGGCGGTGCGCAGAGTTTCGCCGGACAGATGGGCAGCATCTACAACGAAGGTGCAGCGCGCAACGTGGCCGCTTTCCATCGGAACATTTGCGAGGGGCACTTCGAGAACGCCAGCGTGCCGCGCGCGGTGGATGGACACCTCACGGCGATCCTCGGCCGCGAGGCCGCGGCGCGCCGCGCCTTCCTGAGGATGGACGAGCTCATCAAGGAAAACAAGAAACTGACCGTGGATCTTTCGGGGTTGAAAGCATGAGGCACATCATGGCTGTTGGCATCTGTTTCTGCTGCTCCGCGCTCGCGGGCGCGGCGGAACCGCCGGCGTTTGTCGCCGAAGGTAACGCGTTTCGCTTCGACACCGGCGCGCTGCGCGGCGTGTTGCGGGGCGAGGGGAAATCGCGCGGCCTGCTGCCGGTGACCGACTGCGCCACCGGCACGAACCTGGCGCGCTCGGTCGGGTTGTTCTCGCACTACCGCCTGCTCGATGCCACGACGCGCTACGGCGTCGCCGGCTGGGAGTGGGCGAGCACGGCGGAGTTGCTGCCTGATGGTGCTGTCGCCGTCCGCTGGACGGCCGACGCCGTCCATCCGTTCGACATGACCGCCACCTACCGCTGGTCCGCGCCCAACGCGCTCGATGTGACCACGACCGTGACCGCGCGCAAAGAGTTGAAACGGCTGGAGGTTTTCCTCGCGTCCTACCTCGAAGGTTTCGACGCCGCATTCGCGTACACGAAGAACGGTTTTCTTGAGGCGAAAAAAACCGACGGCGTCTGGCAGGCCTTTCCGCGCGACGCCGAGGCTGCGCAGCTCATCGGTGACGGACGCTGGAAGCATCCGCCGCATCCGGTGGACTGGGTGATCCGTCCCACGCTGGCTGCGCCGCTGGGCCTGCGGCGTGACGCGGCGAGCGGACTCGCGGCACTGGTGATGGCGCTGCCGCAGGACTGCTTCGCCGTCAGCATGCCGTTCAGCGAGGAGCCGCACCGTTCGCTCTACCTCTCGCTGTTCGGCCGCGATCTCAAAGCTGGCGAGACAGCGGGCGCGCGGGCGCGGCTCGTGATCGGGCGCGGCATCACTGATGAGCAGGCCGTGAAACTGTACGAAGCGTTCCTGAAGGAAAAACAACCATGAACATCATCCTCAATCGTCGTCAGTGTCTCGCGCTGGGCGCGCAAGCGGCGGCGTTCGCGGCATTCGCGCCGTTGCTGGCCCGCGCCGAGTCGCGCCGCTTCAAGATCGGCGCGTGCGACTGGTCCATCGGCAAGATGGGCGACCCGGCCGCGCTGGAGGTCGCCAAGGACATCGGCCTCGACGGCGTCCAGGTCAGCCTCGGCACCGCGGCCAACAACATGCAGCTGCGCCAGGCCGCGGTGCAGCAGAAATACAAGGACACCGCCCGCGCCACCGGCGTCGCCGTGGCCTCGCTCGCGATCGGCGAACTCAACGGCATCCCCTACAAGAGCGATCCCCGGACCATCGAGTGGGTCAGCGACTGTGTGGACGTGATGGTGGCAATGGATGTGAAGGTGGTGCTGCTCGCTTTCTTCGGCAAGGGCGACCTCAAGGGCGACAAGGCGGGCACCGACGAGGTGGTCCAGCGCCTCAAGGCCGTCGCGCCCAAAGCGGAGAAGGCCGGCGTGACCCTCGGCGTCGAAAGCTGGCTGAGCGCCGAGGAACACATGGACATCCTCCAGCGCGTCGGTTCGCCCGCGGTCAAGGTCTACTACGACGTGTGCAACTCCACCGACAAGGGCTACGACATCCTGAAGGAAATCCGCTGGCTCGGCACCAAGCACATCTGCGAACTGCACATGAAGGAGAACGGCGCCCTGCTCGGCAAGGGCAAGGTGGATTTCCTGAAAGTGCGCGCCGCACTCGATGACATCGGCTACACCGGCTGGGTCCAGATCGAAAGCGCCGTCCCCAAAGGCCTGAAGATGCCCGACGCGTACAAGGCTAACCTCAAATTCCTGCGGGGGATTTTCTCGTGAAGCGCGCCTTGCTCGGGCTGGTGCTCGCCGCCGGGATCGCGGCGCAGGCGGCGGCGCCGTTTTTCCCGTTCTGCATCGACTGGCACGACGCGAAGAAGCGCGGGTTCGAGGAGCAGGCGGCGATGCTCAAGGAACTTGGCTACGACGGCGTTGGCCACATCTGGCTGCCGAAGGTCGCCGAACGCATCAAGTCGCTCGACGCGGTGGGGCTCAAGCTGTACCAGATCACGATGCAGGTGAATATCGCCCCGACGGCGAAGGCGCCTTACGACGAACCCATGTTCAAGGATGTCCTGGCGCAGATCAAGGGGCGGCACGTCCAGTTCTGCCTGCTCATCGGCGGGTTCAAGCCCGGCGATCCGGCGGGCGAAGCACGCGCGGTGGAACTTTTGCGCCATATGAGCGACCTCGCCAAGGAGTCCGGCGCGCAGTTGCTGCTCTATGTGCACGTCAACAACTGGGTCGAGCGCATCGAGTTCGCCTGCGCCGTCGCGGAGAAAGCTGATCGGCCCAACGTCGGCGTGATGTTCAACCTCTGTCACTGGCTGCGCGCGGACACGTCCCGCGACTACCGGACACTGTTGCAGAAAGCCATGCCGCGCCTCTGGGCGATCTCGCTCAACGGCGCCGACGAGCGCGACGACAAGCCCGGCTGGGCCCATTACATCCAGCCGCTCGACGCTGGCAACTTCGACCTCGCCGCCTTCCTGCGCACGCTGAAGGAACTCGGCTACATGGGACCGGTCGGCCTCCAGTGTTTCGGCATCGGCGGCGACACCCGCGACCACCTCGCCCGCTCCATGACCGCCTGGCGGAAGCTCAACGCGCAGATGGAAGAGAAGAAAAACTAACCACAGAGGGTCACGGAGGGCAGACGAGGTCACAGAGGCAGAGGCGGAAGAATTAACCGCGAAAGAACGCAAAGATCACAACGATTTCATAGGTAGGGACGGCGCGCCGCGCCGTCCGCCAGACACGACGCTTCCTCCCCGTAGCCGCGTTCGTGAGAACGCGGCCGCCC
>CAIWHP010000033.1 GCA_903912445.1 uncultured Lentisphaerota bacterium | reverse complement strand
TACCGCCCGGCGGGCGCGGCGCGCCCGCCCTACCTTCCACCTGTGGCAATGCCTTTCCAAGTTCCGGGGAAAAGTCGGTTTCGGTTTCCAAGATCGGAATCTTGTCCGTCTCCAGCGGGTTGCTCCGGCCTCTCCCCTCCCCTACGGAAATTCGCGAGCTTCGCGGCCTTCGCGGTGCATGGGCTGTCCGATCCCACTGCCTGCTTGGTTGCCTTCGTTAGCTTCTGTTGGCTGCCTTGCGCCGGCTACCGGTGTAGGGCTGAGTTCAGGGCGGCGGTTTCGACCCAGCCGCTTCCCTTTGGGCGATGCCGAGGCTTGCCGCACGGGGGGGCGCTGGCTTACTCTCCCCGCGACGCATGAATCCGCAAACGGACATATCCAAGGAGGCGGCGCTGGCGCTGCTGCGCGTGATGCTGCTGGCGCGGCGCATCGAGGAACGCCTGATCCGGCTCTATCACCAGGGCCGGATCTTTGGCGGCGTCTATTGTGGCTTCGGGCAGGAGGCTATCGGCACGGCGACGACCGCCGTCTCCAGCGCCGACGACCTCTTCGCGCCGTGCATCCGCGACATGACGGTCCACCTCGGCCGCGGCACGCCGCCGCGCGACATCTTCCGCCAGTTCCTCGGCCGCGCCAACGGCCCGACGCGTGGGCGCGACGGCAACATCCATTACGGCGAACTGCACCGCGGGGTCTTCGCCTTCATCTCGCACCTGGGCGCGATGCTGCCGGTGGTCACCGGCGGCGTCATGGCGCGGCGGCGGCTGGGCCGACCGGCGGTGGGCTTCGCCTACATCGGCGACGGCGGGACGAGCACGGGCGATTTCCACGAGGCGGTCAATTTCGCGGCGGTGTTCGATGTGCCGGTGATCTTCGTGGTGGAGAACAACCAGTTCGCCTACTCGACGCCGAACGCGCACCAGTTCCGCTGCCGGAGCCTGGTGGACCGCGCCGTGGGCTATGGCATCCAGGGCGTGACGGCCGATGGCAACGACGTGCTCGGGCTGCACGCGACGGTCGGCGCGCTGGTCGCGGAGATCCGCGAAAAACCCCGGCCGGTGCTGCTGGTGTGCGAGACGATGCGGATGCGCGGGCACGGCGAGCACGACGACGGCAGCTATGTGCCGCGCGAGCTGCTCGAAACGTGGGCCAAGCGCTGCCCGCTCCTCGTTGCGCGGGAGCAGCTGATCGCGGCCGGCATCGCGACGGCCGCCGAGCTCGACGCGCTCGATGCCGCCGTGCAGGCCGAGGTGAACGAGGCCTACCAGCAGGCGCTCTCCGATCCGCTGCCGAACCCGGCAACGCTGATGGAAGGAGTTTATGCCGTCGGCTGAAACCACTTTCCTCGAGGCGATCCGGCAGGCGCTGCAGCGGCTGCTGCGCGAGCGCTCCGACGTGGTGATGTTCGGGCAGGACATCGGCGCGTTCGGCGGAGCGTTCAAGGTCACCGCGGGCCTGCAGAAGGAATTCGGCGCCGACCGCGTATTCGACACCCCGATCAGCGAGTCGGCGATCCTCGGCGCCGCACTGGGCATGGCGACCATGGGGCTGCGGCCGGTGGTCGAGATGCAGTTCTCCGATTTCGCCACGACGGCGCTGCACCAGCTCCTGAACAACGCGGGCACGCTGCACTACCGCACGGGCGTGGCCGCGCCGCTGGTCGTGCGCGCGCCGTGCGGGGGCGGCTTCGCGGGCGGGCCGTTCCACAGCGAGGAGTTGGAAGCGTTCTTCTGCCACATGCCCGGCCTGAAGGTCGTCTATCCCGCTTTCCCGGCCGATGCGCGCGCGCTGCTGCTGGCGGCGGCGCTGGACCCGAACCCGGTGGTGTTCCTCGAAAACAAATATCTCTACCGGCACGTCAAGGAATGGCTGCCGGCGGTCTGGAGCCCCACGACGCTCGGCACGGCGCGCGTCTGCCGGCCCGGCTCCGACGCGGTCGTCCTGACCTATGGCGCGATGGTCCACGAGGCGCTGCGCGCCGCCGAACTCGTCCATGCCGAGGATGGCGGCGAGGTGATGGTGCTCGACCTGCGCTCGCTCAAGCCGCTCGACACCGACTCGATCCTCGCCGCAGTCGCGGCGACCAACCGCGTGCTGATCGTCCACGAGGGCTGGCACACCGGTGGCTTCGGCGCGGAGATCGCCGCGCTCGTCGCCGAGCGCGCCTTCCACCTGCTCGATGCGCCGATCTGGCGGCTGACCGCGCCGGACTGCCCCGTCCCGTTCGCCCAGGAGCTGGAAAAGGCCTACCGTCCCAACGCCGAAAAAATTCGCGACGCGTTGCTCGAGTTGCTGGAACACTGAGGGACCGCCATGAAAAAGCGCGTGCCAATTTTGATGCCGCAGATGGGCCAGAGCGTGGCCGAGGGCACGATCATCGCCTGGAAGAAAAAGGTGGGCGAGGCCGTGCAGACCGACGACGTGCTGATGGAGATCGAGACCGACAAGACGAACGTCGAGATCGAATGCTCCGCCACCGGCACGCTGGTCACCTGCCTCAAGCACGATGGCGACCGCGCCGCCGCCGGCGAGGTCATCGGCTACATCGAGGTCGAGGCCGCGGACGAGCCCGCCGCCACGCCGCACGCCGCCGTGCCCGCCGGCGATGCCGTGACCGTTTCGAGCAACACCCAGTTCCGCATCGCCCACGAGCTGCCGGAGATCAACCGCGACCGCTATTCGCCCTACGTCATGCGGCTGGCGATGCTCAACGGCATCACGCTCGGCGAGCTGCAGGGCATCCGCGGCACCGGCCGCGACCGGCGGGTGACCAAGAGCGACCTGCTGCAATATCTCGCGCGCCGCCCGGTCGGCGCCAGCACCGTACAGGCCGAGCTCCACAACGGCACGGCGGCGGCGGAGGACCTCGCCGCGCTCGGCAAGGTCGTGGCGATGACCAGCATCCGCCGCACGATCGCCGACCACATGGTCCAGAGCATCCACACCAGCGCGCACGTCACCATGGTCCATCTCGTGGACGTGACGCACTTCGTCGAGCTGCGCGACCGGATCAAGGGCGAGTTCGAGCAGCGCTTCGGCGCGAAGCTGACCTACACGGGCCTGATGATCTTCGTCACCTCGCGCGTGCTGCGCGACTTCCCGAGCATCAACGCCTCGGTCGCCGGCGCGAGCCTAATCCTGCGCAAGGATATCAGCATCGGCTGCGCGGTGGCGCTGCCGGACGAGAGCTTGGTGGTGCCGGTGGTCCAGCACGCCGACCGGAAAAGTTTCCCGGAAATCGCGCAGGAACTGGACCGGCTGATCGCCTGCGCCCGCGCCCGGGACCTGGTGCGCGCCGATGTCGAGGGCGGCACATTCACCATTTCCAACTTCGGCGCCTTCGGCAGCATCATCGGCACGCCGATCATCAACCAGCCGCAGGTCGCAATCCTCGGCATGGGCGCGGTGGTCAAGCAGCCGGTGGTGCTCGAGGGGCAGATCGTCATCCGCGACCGGCTCTACCTGAGCTTCTCGTTCGACCATCGCGTGATCGATGGCGCGATGGGCGGCCGCTTCCTCAACGCCATCCAGAAGCTGACCGAGACGCTCGACGAAAAGACGCTGAACCTCGAAACGCTCTGACGCCTGCGCCGCCTCCCCTCCCCACGCAACAGGCTACAGCAGCACCCCGCTCTTGTCGGTAGGTAGGGCGGCCACGCCGTGGCCGCCGGGCGGTATCCATGCTGTTGAAAACTTGAGGCGGCATCTTTTGGCCGAAGAAATCTTGCCAGCGGTCTGCGTCATGGCTTCATCCCGGCGCTCGCGGCGCGAGCGCCCTACCGGCCGTGCGCTCCGTGTTCATCCATGGCTGTTTCTTCTACTTCCGGTTTCCAAGGCCTGGAAAAACATCGCCTTCCGGCTTCCAAGCTTTGGAAAACGTGCGCGGGCGGGCGTCAGCTGGCGGGCTGCCCATCGCCGACGACGACGATCTGGTTGCGGCCGCCGTTCTTGGCGCGGTAGAGCGCCGCATCGGTATCGCGGAGGACGGCCTTCGCGTCGCAACCCTCCTGCTTGCTATGCACGATCAAACCCATGCTCAAGGTGACCGGGATCTGACCCTCGGTCGTGGCGAGCTTTTCCGCACACACGTCGGCACGGATGCGCTCGATCAGGCCGAGGGCGCTGGCGCGGTCACAACCGGGCAGCACAAACAGGAACTCGTCGCCACCATAGCGGCCGACGGCATCGTAGGGCCGGACCAGCGCCTTGAACCGCTGCGCAACGATGCGCAGCACGCTGTCGCCGGCGAGGTGGCCAAAGGTGTCGTTGATCTTCTTGAAGTGGTCGAGGTCGGCCAGGACGATGGCGACGGACGCGTTCTGGCGGTCGGCGCGGAACAGCTCGAGGTCGAGGAGGCGGAAGATTTCCTCGTGGTTCCACAGGCCGGTCAGCTGATCGCGGCTGGCCTTGAGCCGCAAGGCCTCGCGGGCCTGGACCAGGTCGTTCTGCAGATCGATGACGCGGCGGCCGGCGCGCAGGCGCACGCGCAGTTCGGCGGGCTTGAAGGGCTTGGTGATGTAGTCATCGGCGCCGGCCTCCATGCCGGCGACGAGTTCGTCATCGCCATGCATGGCGGTGAGCAGGATGACATAGGTATAGGGCTCGCGCATCTCCTGGCGGATCTTCTTGCACAACTCGATGCCGTTGAGGCCGGGCATCATCCAGTCGAGGATGGCCAGCTGCGGCGCATCGGGACCGGAGAGGATTTTCCACGCCTCCGTGCCATCAGGGGTTAGGATGACCTCATAGCCCCACGCTTTCAGGTTGTTTTCCAGGATGCGCTGAAACACCACATTATCTTCGGCCACCAGTATGCGCATAATGTTTCCGTCTGTCCTTCCGCTCACTTCTTGAAAAACTTTTTGGTGTAGACCACGAAGCCGAGAAAGGGCAGCCACCAAAGCACCATCAGGGCCGCCAGCCAAGGGCTGTTCAGGAACCCCATCTGCCGCATCATGTCGAGCTGCGCCTTCGGGAAATCCATGAGTTCGTACATCGGCAGAAGGCCGATACGCGCGAAGGTCACCGTCGCCGAAAGGATCCAGAGCGCAAAGCCGACCAGGGCGATCCACCAGCCGGCAATGTTCAGCTTGTAGGCGGCGCGCGCGCCGTAGGCGTAGATGACAGCGGTCACCAGCAGCAGCGCCACCGCCGGCGCGCCGCTGAGATAGGTGCCGAAACACGGCACCACGCGATAGGTCCAGACCATCAACGGCATCATGGCCGCGCCCATGCCCAGCATCAGGCTGATCGCCAGCACCGGCAGCGGACAGGCGTCGGTCCAGCGCGGCACCGGGTCGCGCGCCTCGCATGTCGCCTTGACGTGGCGGCTCCCGTAGAAAAAGACCAGCGCCCCCGGGATGATAACGTAGATTACCGAGCAGATGCCCACCATGACCACGGTGAACACGATGCGAAAGGCCGCGGGCATGGGCGGCGTGCCCGGTGGCGTCCCGGGCATGGTGCCGGAAAACACCTGCGGTAGGATGCAGGCCACCGCGACCACGCCAGCGAGGCCGCCGATCAGCCATATCCACGAGGTGATCAACAGCAGCGCGCGCGCCCAGCGGCGGCACCGCAACGAACCGATGCCCAGCCAGATGAACGCCACCGCCATGCCCAGATACATGCCGATGGCGGGAAGGATCAACCGCAGCGGCGTGGGCTCAACACCCGGCACGCGTCCGGCCATCAGTTGGCCGAGCAGCATGAACGGCACCATGAGGCCCAGCAGGCAGCCCACGATGATCACCAGGATCCCGAAGACCATCAAGCCCGTGCTGCGATCCTTGAACCCGGACGGCGGCAGGGCGGCGGTGCAATCATTCATGGCAAACTCCCGTGCAAAGCATCATGGCGCTAGTATAGCCATCGTCCGGGACATGCACAGCAGAAACGGCCCCACGGGAAAAGTGCGCCGAAAACCGCGCAGGCTTGGCAGCCGCGGAGCAACTTGCTATACACGGCGCGCACCTTTGCCGGAGTGGCGGAATGGCAGACGCACTGGACTCAAAATCCAGCGCCCTTCAAAGGCGTGTGGGTTCGACTCCCACCTCCGGCACCAGCCCCTGAACACGCCGCGCGGCATACTCCAGCACGAAGGCGCGGGTGTGTTCGACAAGCTCCTGCTGGCCCAGCGCGGCGAACGGTACCCAGGCAAAGGCGTCGTGTTCTTCGCTCAACGTGACCGGACCGCTGACGAGGCGGGCTTCCATGCACAGCAGGACGACGTTGATCTTGGGCATCTCGAAGGACGTCGCGCCGGCGAGGCCGGTGAGCGCGATGGTCAGCCCCGCCTCCTCCGCCACCTCGCGGTGTACGGCCGTGGCGAAGTCCTCGCCCTGATCCACCTTGCCCCCCGGCCACTCCCAACAGCCCACGAAGTTCTTGTTATACGCCGACCGGCGCAGCAGCAGACAGCGCCCCGCCCCATCGCAGATCACCGCCTTCACCGCCAACCCGTATGGTTTTGTATTCATGAATAGGTCACTCGCCCTGCTGTGGCTACTTCCGGAAAACCTCCAGCCCCGCCTTGGCCAGGATTTCCGGGAACTTGGCGACGGCATCGCGGTCGTATTTCTTCACACCCTCGTCGCCATCGGGGAGCATGGCCCAGGGGACCAGGCAGTTGTGGAGCTTGCGCGCATCGTCGCGGTCCTTGCTGTAGCGCCAGCCGTTGTGCAGGCGCTCCACGTTCCAGCGACCGTGCTCCATCTCGGACATCAACTCCACTTCCTCTTTGGTAAAGCCGGTGAAGATCACCGGCGTCCCGGTCACGCGCCGCACGTCGAAACCGGCGGCCTTCAGGATTTCGACCGAGTAACGCGCCTGCTCGATGTTGGCCGTCTTGAACGTGTCACCCAGCTTCTTCCACGGGCGCATATTCGCGGGCAATTTGTTGGTGCTGTCGGCGACGTAGCGGAGATGGAATTCCTGCGCCATGCTTTCCAATTCATCTTCTTTGATCATTTCGTCCGCAGGGATCACGAAAGCACGGATGGTCAGCGGATCGCTGGGCAGCGGATAGAGATTCGGCAGGCCAGCCCAGAGCGCATCGCCGAGCAAGGCATCGGCGCTGCCGCCGGTCCCCATCACGATGGCTACGGAGGCGCCCAGGGCAAGCGCGATGCGATATTCGCTGGCGCTCACCGGGCCGCCGCCGAGGCCCACCAGGTAGACGGTTTGGGGTGCGATGCCCGCGGCCAAGATGTCGGCCCAGTTGCGCAGAATCTGCGTGGCGGAAAATTCATCGCGCCCCGCCTCCACGATCAGGTCATAGCGGCCATCGCGCGGCGCGTCGGCAGGCAGCGCCTTGGGGGCATAGCCCAACAAGCGGAACCGTTTCCGCGCGCCCAATTCCGCGGCGATGGCGCCCACGCACCCGGGGATGCCGACCTTGGTGCCGCCGGAAATCACCGTGCCCTGAAAATCCCGGAGTCCGTTCAGCAGCAGCGCGTGCGCCGTAGCAAGCCCCTGCGCATCCAGCGAGCCCGCGCCGCCCGCCGCAATCAGCACGGGGGCTGCGATGCCCGGCGCCGGGTTGGTCGCCGCGGGCTGTTTTTGCCCCGCACAGACCGGCGGCAGGCTCGCCGCCAGATGCAGCAGATCCAGCGCCCACTGATGGGCTTCGGGCATTTGCCGGGTGTAGTTGACGCGCTTCAGCCAGGCCATTTCCGTCTCCAACACGTCGCAGGGCAGGCTGGCCTTTTCGGAACGGCAATGGGCGATCCCGCGCGCATACTGCGCCAGCGCCTCGCCGTTGGCGCTCAGCAGCAGGTTGAGCCGGCCGGCGGTAAAGCAGGCGTAGGGCATCTCGATGCCGGCCAGGGCGTGCTGTCCGCAGGTCAACACGGCCTGCCCAATGGCGGTCAGCGTGCTCGCCGGCAGTTTTTCCATATGCCCATACTTGATCTCGAAGCTCAAGATGTCGGCCAAGTAGTAAGGGTTGGTCGGCTCGCACTCCAGCGCGCGGCGGTAGCAGTCCAGCGCCTGGATTTCCTCGCCTTCCACGCGGGTCCACGACCAGCCCAGCCGCGCCAGCGCGCGGGCCAGCAGGCTGCGCCGCTTCCGCACGTCCGGCACCACGCGCAAATCGTCGGTGGCGTAATGCCCCGCCGTCTGCTGGAGATAAGCCTGGCCTAGCTGGAAGGCCGGCCCATTCGGTTCGCGCTGGAACTGCTTGCAAAGCGCATGGCCCAACTCCAGCAGAATCTCGTAGCGCACCGGCTCCGCTGTAGCCGCATACGGAGTGAGCAGCTTGACCACGGCCTCAAAGTCGCCCTTCGCCCCGGCGATCAAACGCGCCAGGTTCAAGGTCAGCGCGGGTTTTTTCTCCGGCTTGGGCTCGTTGGCCAGGATCACCTGCTGGACCCCGATTTCCTTTTCCACATCCGCCCGGTCCGCATGGGCCGTGTAGTTGGCCAACATGCCGTCCACCTGTTCGGCGAGCTGGTCGAAATTGCGGTCGCCATCCTCCATGATGGCCGCGAGCAAGGCGCTGTCCCGTTTGGTCTCTGGCGAGAGGCGCAGCTTGGTCTTATACAGCCGGTCGTGCAGTGTATCGGCCCAGGCGTGCTGCACGCAGGTGCGGATTTGCACTTCCGCGCGGCGCGTGCCGATCTTTTCCTCATCCTCTTTCGAAATGCCCAGCCCGCGGTCCGGACGCAACGCCACGATGTAGTGCATGTCCCGGTAGCCGAACTTGTCTTCCTTGAGCTGCAACCCCTTGTCGTCGGTTTCCAGAATCAGAAAATTCGCCTCGATATAGTGCCGGACGGCTTTGACCTGCTGGAGCGTCTGGACGATGATCCGCGCCCCGCAGAGATCGGTGAAGTCGTGGACCGGATCCTTGTACTTGTCCGCCTTGCGCGCGCTCTTTTCGGCAAAGCTGGACACATCCTTCGCGCGGCTCTGGACGATGGCCGTCGGCACCGCCAGCTTGCAGGCGGTCTCGAACACCTTGCGCAAGGCCTCGGCATAACACACGTAGTGCGCCCGTTCGCTGGAATAGGCCTCAATCTGTTTCTTGATATGCTCTTCTGGAGTGGGCGTGCTCATGATTTCCATCCTTTCGTCGCATGCGAACTTCAGTTCTCTTACACGAACCGCCGGCTTTTTCCAAGGATTGGAATGTGCCACCCGCAATAGTTCCAGAGCTTGGAACGCGCGCGCGTACATTTTGGAGCAGGGAGGACCCACCGCGCCGCTCCCCGCCGACCATACCGGAGAGGAGCTTACCCGCACGGTTTGGCAGGGCCTAGCGCAACGCCCGCCGCAGACACGCGCGTGCTGCGGGCGAGGTTGAGCAGGACGCCCACCAGCCCCAGCAGGACAATCAGGCCGGGTCCGCCATGACTGACGAAGGGCAGCGCGACACCACGAATGGATAGCAGCTGCATGACGACCGCAAAATGAACCAAGGCCTGCACCGCAATCAACGTGCAGATGCCGTACCCCAGCAAACGGCCAAAGCGGTCCGGTGCGCACCGGCTCACCGCGAAACCCACGCCCACGAGCAGAACCAACAATAGCGCCATGACGAGCAGGGCGAACCAGCCAAGTTCCTCGCCAATGACCGCCGTGATGAAGTCGCTGGCTGCCTCGGGACGGTAATACTGGATGGTCGTACTCTGCCCGAGCCCCAGGCCCAGCCAGCCACCGCTCTTGATGGCCTCCACAGGAAGCCAATAGCTCGTGGCGTGAGAGTGGCCATCGAGGAAAAAGGCAAGAAATCTCCGGAGGCGGCTTGGATTTTGCAGCAGCAGACACGCAAACACGACCACCCCCGTGCCATAGGCCGCCAAAACCCAGGCGTGCTGCTGTCCGGCGAGCAGCAGGACCACCAAGGCTGTCAGCGCGATGATGAATGCGGCACTGAAATCGGGTTCGGCCAACACCAGCATCCCGATGATGGTCACGAACATCAAGCCAACCATGACCCATTGTTTACTACCGCTGCGCGCCAACACAGACGCCAGGAGCAACACCACGGCCGCGCCGGCCAGCACGGAGGGGCGGAAGGGCAGCGGACCGGGCAGGAAGAGGCAACGGGTTCCGTGTACCTTCCCTCCGAACGCAGGGAGCAGGACGAGCACCAGCAAGACCAGCGTGATGACGGCCCCCAGTGGCGCCAGCGGCCGCAGCATCCGGTAATCCACCCGGGCCATCAAAAACATAATCACCAACCCTACAGCGATAGCCGCCGAATGATGTGTGACCAACTGCGTCGGGCGCCCGAGCCCTTGGGCAACCGCAGGCCACGTGTAGCCTATGCTGCCCACCATCACGAGTCCGATACCCAGCAACCCCACCACACAAACCCAGATGATTGGAAGACTCCATTTCATGCTTTTGTTGAAATTGTCCCATGCCGCCGGACCGGACTCAAGGGGGTTATTCGCGCCTGACAAAACCTGAAACAATTGCCGCATTGACTCGGAAGCTCCGGCGGTGATATAGGCTCGCAAAGTTGAAGCAAGGATCTGGGAGGAACGTACAGCAACCATGACGCAGCGGGTGAAATTATGAAATCACGTTTTTCATCGCACAGCCACCGTCCGCTCTTCACATGCGCACTCCTGGCCGCCTCGCTGGTTTTACCTGCGCTGCTTAGTTTGGCGGAGATCGGCCTGTCCTCGGCAACCTTTTCATCCCCTCCCGCCATGACCTTGGACGGTCCGCACCTGCACGCGCCCAGGATTACACACGCCAATTTGTCCGCAGCCCTGCAGTCCGCCTCGTTCCTGAGTTCGGTGGGCGGCGTGGCCTTTGACGGCGTAGCCACCGGGGAACGCGGGCTGCGCGTGGTGGCGCTACGCTACAACGCAGCGCGCCCGGATGGGCAACGGCTGGAAGTGACCGTGCAAGCGGAGGGCTCCAGCCCGCAAGCCGTGACGGCCGCCATCTACGATTGGCAACTGGTTCCGATCGCCCGGTTTGCCGACAGCCAAACCTTTCAGTGCTTCACCCTGTTTGGCCGTTTACAGGATCAGAACGATGAACAAGTACGGCGCGCGCGCGGCGAGGAATTGCTCAACTATCACTCTGCTTTTGCCGACACCTTGTTGGGTTTGCGCTTGATGCAGGCCGATCTGCTGATCATCCGCCCGGATGCCTGTGACCTGCCCAAGGAAAACGGGAGCTATTATCTGGGAGCAGGCGAGACGGCACCCGACGTGCGGCTGAACCAAAAACGGCTTTATACTTGCCAACATGGCTTTGGCGGCAGCCGGTTCAGTTCCTACGTGATCTGCGATCATGGGCAGTCCGTGGTCTTCGCTGCGCGGAATGGCGCCCTGGAACTCACCGGCGCCCCCTACTGGTATTGCTGGCGCTACAAGATCGACGACCGGCAAAAGCTGCGCGAGGCACAGATGGCTATCAATCGCGAGGCTGAACAGATCGTCCGACAGCAGCCTCGCAACCAAGGCGATACCCAGGAAGACCTGCAACGACGCTTCGACCTCTTGGTGGACCGCTTACGCACGGAACGCTTGTTTGAAGCCCTGCCGGAGTACAGCCGCCAGGTGTCCGCCGCGGTCCAGGCAGCGGAGGGGGTCAACCCCGCCGTCTACCGTGCGCTGGCCAACACGATGCGTTACGCTTCCTTTTTCCGTCATGCCAAGAAAGCGCAACCCGAGCAATGGCAGGCTTTCGTGGCGTCGTTGCGCGGCGTGCGCTTGGATCCGGCAGTGCACACGCCCACCGCCATGCAAGGGCACATGCGTCGGTAAAACTTTCGCACCAGGAGTGATTCATCATGGTGGTCCCTTCAGTCTTCGTCAGTTTTTCAAGCCAGGATCGCGCGTTTGTCCAACGGTTATTCTACCGCTTGGGCGCACAACCGGTGCGGCTTTGGGATTACTCCGTGGAGGGCGCGGAAATCCCCGGCGGCTGCGCCATCCCTCCTTATCTGGAAGAACGCATCGGGAACAGCGATATCTTCATCCCGCTGGTGTCCCCGCACAGCTTTGCCTCCCATTACACGCTGGGCGAGGTGCGCCACGCCTTGAAGCTCCACGCAACCGGCCAGCTCCGGATCATCCCGCTCGTCTTCGCTGAATGCGTGCGCCAGGGCGCCCCACCCTGGCCCGAGCCCTACACGACCTTGAAGGCGTTCCGTTATTACGTCGTCGACCCACTGCAACCGGTCAGCCTCGAAGCGGCGCTCGCCCGGATCTGCGGGGATCTGCCAGTGGCTTTCCAGCCGCTGCCGTTCGAGGATCCGCGCCTGCCCTTCCTCGACCGCTTCGAGGCGGAGATGAAAGCTGCTGAGTTGCACGGGCAGACCTTCCGCAATCCCGAACACCAGATCGGCATCTTCCGCAGGTTGATGAAGCTGCGGGTGGATGTGCAGGACCGGCTGGCGGCGCACGACTTTGCGACCGCCCTGCGGCGCATCGATTATTTTGTGGCCATCTGCGAGAACGAATTGCCGGAGGAGAGCTTCTATTACCCCTATTTGGTCCGCGCCGTCTGCCTGATGATCGGCGGACAACTCGCGGCCGCAACAGAAGAGCTTTCAAAACTTCTGGCACACCCGCGGCTGGATGAAAACGTGTATGGCGCGCTGGGCTACATCAAGCAGCACCAAGGAGCCTACAGCGAGGCGCTGACCTACTACCAGCGGGCTGCGAAACTGGATCCTGCCGACCCCGCTGCTAAGCACGGGATGCTCACCAATGCGCTGCTGAGCCGGACGCGGGTGAATGTCGATGCACTGCTGCGCGACATCGAGAGCCGGCCCGTGCTCATGCCCGAGGATCGCCAGAAAATTCAGGCCCTGAAAGCTTTTGCGCTCGCCCAGACGGGCCGGCTCGCCGAGGCGGTGGCTGTTTATGAAGCGCTGCTCGCCGGCGGTGCGGCCCCCGCCGATGTCCTCATCAACTACGCCCATAGTTTGGGCCAATTCCAGCCGCCACGGTACCATCAGGCGGTGGAAGTCTTGGAGCGCTACCTCCACGCCTTCCCGGACGATCCCAATTATTTGCACCATCTGGCCACGTTGAGTTTTCACGATGGGCAGGTGGACAAAGGGCTGCGTCATTTCAACCGCTTGGTGGCGCTGCAACCGCAAAACCGCCAGTACCGGATGGATGCCGCCACAGCCCACTGGCTCGTCGACCAGCGTCAAAAAGCGCAGGAGCTCGTGGCCCCCATGCTGGACCACGCCCACTTCCGCCTGCCGGCCAATGCCAACGATTTCTATTGCGATGGCTTTGCCAACTGGGTGGCCGGTCGACAGGCTCTGGCCGATTACGACTTCAGCCGATCGGGCTACCCGCCCGAAGCTCACTACCGCCAGCGCTTGTCGACCTGAAGCGACTGAGCGGAGCAGGCCTCAACTCCTCTTCAACAACCGCAACACCTGCTCTGCGAGCGCCGGATCCTTGGCCGCGATGAAGGGGGTACGCTGCGGATGCTGCGCGTCACGGCGGAAGGCGGCGAAAAGCTTGTCGATGTCCAGCTTCGTCGTCAGCGGGTTCCCATCAAGATCGAGGATGGTCAGGCCGGTTTTCAGACCGATGTAGAGGCCCGGCAGAATGTCGTAGGTGGCAAAGCCCTTGGCGAATTCGATGGCGACATCGGCGTAGCCCGCCGCCACCTGGATGATCGTGTTCGAGCCCCACGAAAGATTGACCCGGCCGTCTTGCTCCTGAATCGCATTCAGTAAATCCGTTTGCTCCGACAGCGCCCGGTAGCGCCCCACCTTGGTAGTCAGCACATTCACCCGCGCGGCGAGACAGGACTTGGGCAAGGATCAGGTCTTCCGCTTCCTGATTGATCGCCTTGGTCAGATTCAACTCCGCATACACTTTGAGCCCAACCGCAGAAACGGTTGCGCCCCCCCTCAGATCGAGCGCAAGCAACAGGGCCTCAGGGCCAGCTTGTTACGCCTGTTGCGCTTCAGCCAAACCACTCGGCTTCGCGCATGAGGCGCAGCCACTCGCGCTGCTCCGCCTTCAGAAAATCTTCGCAGGCGGCGACGCTGTGCACGACCGCCTCCGAATGCACGGGCACGGCAGCCAGTTCGGTCAACATCCGCTGCAACAAATCTTGCAGCGCGGCATGTTTGGCGCGGAACAGGGCCGCGCTGCGCCCCAATTCCCGCGCGACCCGCACGGTGCGGATACACGCGCCCACCACCGGCAACGCGAGCGCCAGCAGCATGAACGCCTGCGACAGCCAGCCGACCCCCGCCGCGCAGCACGGGGCCACATCCAACAGATAGTGCAACGCCACCGCAGCCACGCTGCCATAGAAACACCACGCCGGCCAGTGCCGCAGCCAGCGGTCCTGGCCCCCGTGTTTCTGCGAGCGCCGCGCGAAATAGCTCATCTGATAGCCCAGCCGCTTGGCGATGTAATAACCCGCCAGCGCCTGCAAGGGTCCGGCCCCGAGCGCACAGCCGGCGGTGTTCTTCTCCGGCAGCGGAATCCGATCCCGGTCGGCCCAATCCTCCATCCCTTTCCGCTCGATGTGTTGGAGGGCCTGGACCTCGTGGCGCACATGACCCTGCCAGGCTTCGAACCGGCCGCACCACAAATCTTCGTGGATCAGCACGGCAAACTTCAACTGCCGCAAGCGCTCCGCCCGATGCCGCTCCAGCAGCCAGTTGAATTGGATCGCCGCCCGGACGCCGAAAAGCACCACCAACAAGGCTACGATGGCCACGCCCACCTCGATCCCGCTCACCCACCACCAATGGACCAGCGCCGGAAAGACCAGTTGCACCACGCCGAACAGCACCGCCAGCGCACCGCTCACCGCCGCCACCTCCGTCAATCGCCGATGCACCCGCTGGTGGTGGAGCGCTGCCTTATCCGCCCGGTCGAACGCCGGCCAGACCTCCACCTGCAAAAAATCCAGCGCTGCGCCCAGCCGATTATGCTCCTTGAATGCCGGCAGATCCGGCCCGTCATCCATGTCGAAATCTGGCCGCTCCAGCGCGCGCGCCCAGCCCGGCAGCAACCGGTCCACGGCTGCCGGCACAACTCTCGTTTCGCCCGTGTTCGGATTCATAGACAACTCCCCCGTTCACCAAGACAGTGTCATTTTCCCACGCCCCGGAACACGCGGCAATCCCTTTTCCAAGGCCCCGGCGCGTTTATTTCCTCCGCAACCGCAGCGGTGCGTTGACGCGGGGCAGGAGTTTGCATAAACTCCGCGCCGTTTTCAGAACCAAACAGGAGCGACTCATGTCACAGAAAACTCGTTTCGATCTGACGCAGGCGGACATTCCGCAGCAGTGGTACAACATCCAGGCCGATCTGCCCGAGCCGATGCCGCCGCCGCTGCACCCGGGCACGAAACAGCCGGTCTCCCTGCAGGACATGCTCGCGATCTTCCCGGAAAACCTCGTGATGCAGGAGATGAGCCCCGAGCGCCACATCACCATTCCCGAGGAAGTGCGCGATATCTACGCGCTGTGGCGCCCCACCCCGCTGCTGCGCGCGGTGCGCCTGGAAAAGGCGCTGCAGACGCCGGCGCATATCTACTACAAACACGAGGGCGTCAGCCCGGCGGGCAGCCACAAGCCGAACACCGCCATCCCGCAGGCCTACTACAACAAGGTCGCCGGCACCAAGCGCCTCGCCACGGAAACCGGCGCGGGCCAGTGGGGCAGCTCGCTGGCGCTGGCGTGCCAGCTCTTCGGCATCGAATGCCGCGTCTACATGGTCAAGGTCAGCTATCACCAGAAGCCCTACCGCAAGATGATGATGCAGGCGTGGGGCGCGAGCGTCTATCCCAGCCCGAGCGACCAGACCGAGTACGGCCGCAAGGTCCACCACGCCGACCCGGACTGCCCCGGCAGCCTCGGCATCGCCATCAGCGAGGCGATCGAGGACACCGTCCACAACCCCGGCACCAAGTATGCGCTCGGCAGCGTGCTCAACCACGTGTGCATGCACCAGACGGTGATCGGGCAGGAGAGCATCCAGCAGATGGAAATGGCCGGCGAGCGGCCGGACGTGGTCATCGGCTGCGTCGGCGGCGGCAGCAACTTCGCCGGCATCGCGTTCCCGTTCGTCCGCGAAAACATCGTCGACAAGCGGAAGACCCGCATCATCGCCGTCGAGCCGGCCTCGTGTGCCTCGATGACGCAGGGGCAGCTCCGCTACGACTTCGGCGACACCGAAGGGCTGACGCCGCTGATGATGATGTACACGCTCGGCCACGACTTCATGCCGCCGAAGATCCACGCGGGCGGGCTGCGCTACCACGGCATGGCCCCGACCGTCAGCCACCTCTACAAGCTCGGCCTGATCGAGGCCGTAGCCTATCACCAGGTCAAGGTCTTCGAGAGCGCGGTCACCTTCGCGCGCACCGAAGGCATCGTGCCCGCGCCGGAGTCCGCGCACGCGATCGCTGCGGCGATCGACGAAGCGGTCAAGGCGCGCGAGACCGGCGAGAAGAAGGTGGTCCTGTTCAACCTCTCCGGCCACGGCATGATGGACATGACCGCCTACGACGCCTACTTCTCCGGCCACCTCAACAACGCCTGAGGCATAGAAAGTGTCTGCTGTGGGGCGCTCTTCACCCGAAGAACGCCCCTTTTCTTTTGTTTGTGCAGAGCCACGGCCAGGCAGCATTGCCGCGCTTTTCTGCAGGACAGGCTGCACCTGATAGACCTTGCGACCGTCCATTCAGTCCATCGTGTCCATGGCGCCAACCATGCCGGGCGAGACCACAGGTTCACGGCTGAGGGTGGCGCTGCGTGGCGCAAACAGGGTTGAGTCAGCGTGCCGGCGCGTTAGTGCTCGCGGGCGCTGCGCTGCGGCCTTGGCGCTGCTTCTGTTCGAACTCGACCATGTAGTCGCGGCGCTGGTCGAGCGTCTGCTCGAGCGCCGCGAGCTGGCTCTCCGCGGCGACGAGGAGGGCGCGCACCTGTTTCTCGTTGGGCGTGCGGTGGAAAAGCCTGCGCCAGCCTGGGGGCCGGACATCGGCGACGGCGTCGAAGAACGCGCCCCACGCGCCGAGCATCGGCTGATATTCCGGCGGACGTCCCAGACCGGAGGACAGAACCGCCTGGCCGACCTGCTCCGCCAGCCGGCGGACCACCGGCTCCTTGCGCCGCGTGATGAAAGCCTGCGGGGTCAGGCGCACGGAGACGGGCAGGGCCGTGAAGCCGTAGGTGGTCGGATCGACGTGCAGCATTTCGCGCAAGGTGTCGGTGTTCTGCCGCGTGAGGGCGCCGAAATTCGGAACCGCATCCTCCCAGTGCAGCACCCAGAGGTCCCACTGTTTCTCCAGTGCACGCACGTCCTTCGCGCCCAGCTGCTGCGCGAGCCAGTCGGCGGAGAGGTCGCGCCCGGCCATGGCGCGCTCCAGCAGGGCGGCGAGCAGCGCGGTGCGCTCGGGCGTGGCGAGCAGGAATTCGACGGCCTCGCCACAGAGGGCCTTGTCGGCCCAGCGGCCCTCCGGCAGCAGGCGCCAGGTGGTGACCTCGGCCAGGCGCGTTGCCCGGCCTGCCCGCCAGCGCTGGAGGGCCACCTGCCGGTTGCGCTGCGCATATTGCGGGAAAAGATTCTGCGCCAGGCCCACCGCGAGCCACTCCGGAGCCTGCGGGGGCGCGGGCATCACCAGCCGCGTCTGCTGCTGCACGGCCAGCCGGTTGAGCACCAGCCAGCAAAGCGCCTCGAGGAAGTCCTCCGTGTCGGCGCGGACGGGGTTGAGCACGCGGACGCGCTGGTCGAGGATGCCCTCGCTCAAGCGCTGGGAACGGGTGACGCGCTGCTCCGGCTGGTTCGTGTCGGAGAAGATCTCGATATGAAACGGCGGGAAGCGGTCGTAGCGGACCGGGAGCCCGGTGAGCTGGCTGCAGTGCGCCAGCGCGCTCTCGGCATAGCTGGCGATGACGGAGTTCACGCCCGCATCGGGGCCGGTGACGCGGAAGTGCCGCGTCTTGACCAGGGTCGCCGGCGCCGGCGGCGCCTCGGCCGCGCCGGCCACGTGCGCCAGCACCAGCACCACCACGCTGAACATCAGGATTCGCATCGCGCGCATCATAGCGGCCCGCCCCGATTTTCCAAGGTTTACCCGCAGCAAACGGGTGGGAAAACCGGACTGCTATTTTCCCCGAAGCATGATGAACCCGCCCAAAGTGCGGGTGGACAACGAGGCGCTTGCCTCGCCACGTGAACCCACCCCACGCTTCGCGCACCCGCCCCCGAACTTCGCTGTTCGCCGTTGGATGATCAGTGTTCGATGCCGCGACCTTTCTGCAGGCTGGACAGCGCGCGGGTGGCGCGTATTCTTGCGCCAACTTTGCAGCGCGGGGGAGACAGCATGCGACTTGGATTGTGGCTGTGGACAGCGGGTGCGGTGCTGGCGGCGGCCTGGCCGGCGCGGGCGGCGGATGTGTTCGCACAGAACCAGCAGCTCGGGCGCGGCGTGAACATCATCGGCTATGACCCGATCTGGAAGAATTTCGAGCAGGCGCATTTCAAGACGAAACACTTTGCCGCGCTCCACGCGGCGGGCTTCCAGCACGTCCGCATCAACATCCACCCTTTCCGCCACATGCAGGGCGATAAGCAGTGGGCGCTGCCGGAAAGCTGGTGGACAACGCTCGACTGGGCGGTGCGCGAGGCGTCCGCACAGCAGCTGATGGTCATCCTCGATTTCCACGAGTTCCAGAAGATGGGCGAGGATGCCGAGGGCCACAAAGCCCGGTTCCTCGCCTTCTGGAAGCAGCTCGCTGCGCACTGCGCCAGCGCTCCGGACAACGTGCTGTTCGAGATCCTCAACGAACCGAACAAGCAGATGACGCCGGCGCTGTGGAACAGGTACCTGGCGGAGGCGCTCGCCATCATCCGCGAAAAGAACCCGACACGGACGGTCATCGTCGGCCCGGCGTTCTGGAATTCGGTGGACCATCTGGGCGAGCTCGAACTGCCGGAGGGCGACCGCCACCTGATCGTGACGGTGCACTACTACATCCCGATGAGCTTCACGCACCAGGGCGCCTCGTGGGCGGGGCAGCAGGACAAACACGACATCGCCTGGCCCGCCTCTGAGAAGGACCGCGCGACACTGAACAACAACTTCGACAAGGTCGCCGCCTGGGCCAAGGCGCACAATCGCCCGATCTACCTCGGCGAGTTCGGCGCCTACGACAAGGCCCCGCTGGAGTCGCGCGTCCGCTACACCGACGCCGTCGCGCGCGCCGCCGAGGTGCGCGGCTGGAGCTGGGGCTACTGGCAGTTCGACGGGGACTTTATCCTCTGGGACATGAAGCGCGACGCTTTCGTTGAACCGATTTTGCACGCCCTAATACCGATCAAGAAAGGTAACCAACCATGAAGAAAATCCGCCTGTTGCTCGCGGCCCTGATGGCCCTGTTCACCTTCGCCGGCGCCGCGCACGCCGCCGACACCAAGCCGCTGCGCGTGCTGGTGACCTATGGTGGGCACGCCTTCTCCACCAATGCCTTCTTTGCCATGTGGGACAAACTCCCCGGCGTCACCTACGCCAAGTGCGTGTTGCCCAAGCAGGCCGACATGCTCAAGCCAGGTCTGGAAAAGGAATTCGATGTGGTCGTGTTCTACGACATGGTCAAAGGCTTCTCTCCGGAACAACAGAAGGCGTTCGTCGAGCTCGCGAACACCGGCATCGGGCTGGTCCCCACCCATCACACGCTCGGCGCGCACGATGGCTGGCGGGAATATTGGAACATCATCGGCGGCCACTATCTGCACAAGGTGGAGACCATCGGCGGAAAAGAGTACGCCAAGAGCTCCTACGATCACGGGCAGGACCTAGCGGTGAAGGTTGTGGACACGGCGCATCCGGTGACGCGCGGCGTCAAGGATTTCTCGATCCACGACGAGACCTACGGCCGTTTCTACGTCGCGCCGGAGTCGCACGTGCTGCTGACCACCGATCATCCCAAATGCGGCCGCGACATCGCGTGGACCAAGACCTATGGCAAGAGCCGCGTCTGTTACCTGATCTTCGGCCACGACGAGAAGGCCTGGCAGAACCCGAGCTACCAGACCCTGCTCTTGAACGCCATGCACTGGGCGGCGGAAGGGTCCAAGAAATAAGTGCCGGACGGAGCGGCCGCCGGCGTGCGCCGGTGGATGGTTTGGCGCGCTCCACTCTGCGCGCGGCCCACACTGCGGAGCGATTTTCCAAGGTTTGGAAAAAAGCACGTTTTTGATTCCAATCCTTGGAAGCCTGTTCAGCGAACTTCGCATGACAGGCGCCCTTGGTCGGGGTCAGCGGCCCCGGCTACAGCAAAACAGCTGCCCTTGTAGCCTGTGTTCACGAGGGAATGGTTGAGTTTCCTTGTGGGCGGGGTTTTCCAACCCCGCGAACCCAACCGGCACATCCCACCGCAGAGGAGCAGGTGTACTGCGCCCCACCCGTTACAACAGATTTGCGGCGAGTTCGGCCACTTCGGAGCGGACGCCCTTGCTCAACAGAATGTGGGCGGCGATACCGTAGGATTTGAATTTCTGCGCCACGGTGGAGAGGCCGTTGGACATGCTGTCCACGTAGGGGTTGTCGATCTGGTAGATGTCGCCGGTGAGGATGATCTTGGTCCCCGGCCCGACGCGGGTGAGCACGGTCTTGGCCTCCAGCGGGGTCAGGTTCTGCGCCTCGTCCACGATCATGAACTGGCGCGGGATGCTGCGGCCGCGGATGTAGGTGAGCGCCTCAATGCTGATGCGACCGCCCTCGTCGAGGCCGTCCTTGCCGCGGCGGATCGGATTATGGCCGTCGGCCAGCAGGTCGAGCGCGTCGAAGATCGGCGACATCCAGGGGTTCAGCTTCTCCTCGACCGTGCCGGGCAGGAAGCCGATGTCCTTGCCCATGGCGAACGTCGGCCGGCTGACGAGCATTTTCCGGTATAGTTTTGTGTTGAAAACTTTGTACAGGCCCGCCGCGACCGCGAGCAGCGTCTTGCCGGTGCCGGCCTTGCCGATGATCGTGACGACCTTGATGGCATCGTTGAGCAGCGCGTCCATCGCGAAGTACTGCTCCTTGTTGCGCGGCTGCACCTGCCGCAGCTCTTCAGGGATGCCGAGGAGCGGCACCAGCGCCTTCGCGTCGGCGTCGTAACGCGCGAGCACGCTGCGGGTTTTGTCGGCCTCGTCGCGCACCAGCAGGTATTGGTTCGCGTAGAGCTGCGCGTCTTCCAGCGCGAACTTGTTGCCCTGCTTGATCGCGTCGAGCGCCGCGGCCGGCAACGTTTTCTCGCCCGCCCCGGTGTACAGCTCGTCCAAGTCCACGCGGTCGGACTCATAATCCTCGGCCTTCAGCCCGATCGCATCGGCCTTGAGCCGCAGGTTGATGTCCTTGCTGACCACGAGGCACGGCTGCTGCGGCGCGGCGCGCTGGACCTCCATCGCCATCCGCAAAATCTGGTCGTCGGCGGAACCGGCGGCGTGCAAGGGGTCGTCGGTGCGCGGGAAGGCGATGCGCAGCATCCCGCCGCCCTCGAGCGCGACGCCGATGGCCAGGTGGCCCTTCTGGCGCATGTCGTCGAGCGTCCGCGAGATCTGGCGCGCATTGCGGCCCAGCTCGCTCATGTCGCGTTTGAAGGAATCGATCTCCTCGATGACCTTGAGCGGGATGACCACATCATTGTCTTCAAAGTGACGGAAAGCGGAGGGATCGTGGAGCAAAACATTGGTGTCGAGCACGTAGGTTTTTTTCATCTCGCGCCCAATATAGCAGCCTCTCCGCCGGATGCCACCGAATTCGTTTTACGGCCGCGGGCCGAGCGCGAAAATCCGGGAGTACGTGCGGAAATAAATCAGGCCGTTGGCGATCGCCGGCGTGGCAAAACATTTTTCGCCCAGCGCCACGCGGGCCAAGGGTTGATATTGATCGGCGGCAGCGCAGACGAGCACGTCGCCCAGCTTCGTGACGCAAAACAAACGCCCATCCGCACACACCGGCGAGCTGTAGAAAGTGCCGCTGAGCTGCTCGCGCCACAGCACCGCGCCGGTCGCCGCATCCGCACAGGCCATCGCCCCCTGGTCGGTGATGAAAAACAAGCGTCCGCCCACGCTCAACGGCGTCGTCACCAGCGGCGCCGGCTTGGCGATTTCATAGACGACCTGCGGAGCCACACCCGGCCGCACCGCAACACAACGGATCCCGGTGGAGCCGCGCCCTTCGCTGGCGATGACCAGCTCGCCGGCGAGCACCGGCGAGGCCACGCAGCGTTCCTTGAAAATACCCGGCGCTTCCCAGCTCACCTTGCCGGTCGCTGCGTCCACCGCCGTGAAGCTGTGCGCCGTATCGGCCAGGATGAGCTCCGCGCGGCCGTCGCGGCCGCGGCGCACGCACGGCGTGATGTAGGAGGCCTGGTTGCTCTGCCGCTCCAGCTGCCAGCGCGGCGCGCCGGTCGCGCGGTCCAGCGCCACGAGGAAACTCCGGCCCGCGTTCTTCGGCGCACCGGGCTTGGCGTAGACGCTCTTCGGCAGCGACGCCGGATCTTCCTGGTCGTTGAAATAGATGACGAGGTCATCCACGATGATGGGCGAAGACCCGCTGCCATGGATGCCGACGAACTTGCCCAGCTCGCGGCGCCAGCTTTCATGGCCTGCGTTGTCGAGCGCCGCCAGCGTCACCTGCTCCGGCGTGGTCCAGGCCACCACGACGCCGTTGGAGTCGGCCGCGGGGGTCGCGGAGGCGTAGCTGTTGTCGCCGTTCTGGGGGAACGGCTGCGAGGCAAACTCGCGCTGCCACAGCGCGCGTCCGGTCACCGCATCGAGGCAGACCAAGAGGCGCTTGGCGCTACCGTTCTCGCCGCACGTGACAAACAAGCGGGAGCCAACGACGACCGGCGACGAATGCCCCACCCCCGGCAACGTGACGACCCAGCGGTAATCGTTGGTCGTCCATGGCACCGGCACATGCACCGCCCCGCCGCAGCCGTCGCCATTCGGCCCGCGAAAGCGCGGCCAATCCGCCGCCCCCGCCGCCACCGTCATGACCAGCAAGCACCAGAGATGTTTCATGGCGCGGGAGAATAACAGCCATAACGCCGGATACCAAAGGAAACCGTGCAAAGAATGACTATTTCATCCGCACGATCCTATGCTAGTCTGTGAGTAAGGAAATGGATATGGACAGCACCGACGCAACGGGAGACGAAAGGCAGGTTGTCATGACAACGGATTGCCCCTATCTCAAGCCCTGCCCCATGTTCAAACTCTTCATCCACGAGGCAACCAAACACCATTTCGTGGCCCTCTACTGCCGGGGGCCCTACCAGCAATGCGCCCGGTTCAAGCTGCGACAAGCAGGCAGCACGGTACCGGAAAAACTGCTGCCGGATGGACAAGAGATGCCGGAGTGGTGGACGCGATCTCCTGCCAGCAGCTAAGGCTTCGTTCTAAGCGCGATTCGACAAGCGGCCAGACGCTTTTCGCCATGCGTGCGCTTCCGTTGAGGAAGCAGCTTTGGCCGCCCGCGAAATTTTCGGATGGCGTGGTATAGTCGCGCATGTCAGACACAGAACCAACCAAGCCAGCGTGTTGCTGCTGCCATGAGGCAGCAGCCGAGAGCTGGACGCCGACCAAGGCCTATTTCTGCCCGATGTGTCCCGGCGTCGAGGACGACGAGCACGGCGCGTGCCCGCATTGCGGCATGGCGCTCGAGTCCGCGCTGCCTACCGACGATGTCCCGCCCGCCGAGGCCGCCGAACTGCGCGAGATGACGCGCCGCTTCTGGCTCGCGCTCGTGTTCGGTCTGCCGGTCCTGGTGCTCGGCATGGATCACCTGCTGCCCGGCCAGCCGTTCATGCACTGGCTGGGCCACCGCGTCTCCGGCTGGATCCAGCTGGCGCTTTCGGCGCCGGTCGTGTTCCTCGCCGGCTGGCCGTTGCTCACCCGCGGCTGGCGCTCGCTCGTCACCCGCAACTTCAACATGTTCACGCTGATCGGGCTCGGGGTGATGGCCTCGTGGTGCTACAGCCTCGTCGCCCTGCTCTTCGAAGACTTCCTGCCCGCCGCCGCCAAGCACGACGGCCACGCGGTCTTCTACTTCGAGGCGGCCGCGGGCATCACCGCGCTCGTGCTGCTGGGCCAGGTGATGGAGCTGCGCGCCCACCGGCGCACCGGCGCGGCGCTGCGCGCGCTGATCGGACTGGCGCCGAAGACCGCCGCGCGGCTGCGCGACGGCGTCGAGGAGCAGGTGCCGCTGGAACAGATTGTCGCTGGCGATCAGCTCCGCGTGCGGCCCGGCGAGAGAATCGCCGTGGACGGCGTCATCCGCGAGGGCCGGAGCACGGTGGACGAGGCCATGCTGACCGGCGAGCCGCTGCCGGTGGAGAAACAGGCCGGGGACAAAGTCACCGGCGGTACGCTCAACCAGACCGGCGCCTTCGTCATGCGCGCGGAAAAGGTCGGGCGGGAAACCTTGCTCGCGCGCATCGTCCAGATGGTCGCGCAGGCGCAGCGCAGCCGCGCGCCGGTGCAGCGGCTGGCCGACCGCGTCGCCGCCGTGTTTGTGCCGGTGGTCGTCAGCATCGCGGCGTTGACGTTCCTCCTCTGGCTCACGTTCGGGCCGGAGCCGCGCCTGGCCAACGCCGTCGTCTGCGCCGTCGCCGTGCTCGTGATCGCCTGTCCCTGCGCGCTCGGGCTGGCGACGCCGATGAGCATCATGATCGGCGTCGGCCGCGGCGCGCAGGACGGCATCCTCGTCCGCGAGGCCGCGGCGCTGGAAACCCTCGGCATCGTGGACACGCTCGCTGTGGACAAGACCGGCACGCTCACCGCAGGCAAGCCGGAGGTGACACAGATTCTAACTTCCGAAATGTGGGCGGGGGTTGCAACCCCGCAAACCACACCGATCAACAACGCGGGGTTGCCAACCCCGCCCATAAAATTAGCAGGCCAAGAACTTCTGCAATTCGCCGCCGCGCTGGAACAGCACAGCGAGCACCCGCTCGCCACGGCCGTAGTCCGCGCCGCGCGCCAACGCGGCTTGACCATCAGCGCTGCCGAGAGTTTCCGCGCCACGCCCGGCGGCGGCATCGAGGGCAACGTTGTCGGGCAGCCCGTGCTCGTCGGCAACGAAAGCTGGCTGCACGAGCGCGGTGTCACAGGGCTCGATGCGCGCCGCGACGAGATCGCCGTGCTGCAGCAGCGCGGGCAGACGACCATCGGCGTGGCGGTCGCGGGCCGGCTCGCCGGCTGGATCGCCGCCACCGACCCGATCAAGGCGACCACCGCCGAGGCCATCCGTGAATTGCACCGGCTCGGCCTGAAGATCGTCATGCTCACCGGCGATATCGCCGCCACGGCACAAACCGTCGCGAGGGAACTCGGCATTGACGAAGTCCGCGCGCGGGTCACGCCGACGGAAAAGCACCGCGTCGTGCAGGAACTGCGCGCCGCGGGCCGCCGCGTGGCCATGGCTGGCGACGGCATCAACGACGCGCCCGCGCTCGCCGCCGCCGACGTCGGCATCGCGATGGGCAACGGCACCGATATCGCCATGCAGAGCGCCGGCATCACCCTGGTCAAAGGCGACCTGCGCGGGCTGGTCAAGGCGATCCACCTGAGCCGTGCCGTCCGCCGCAACATCCGGCAAAACCTGTTCTTTGCCTTCGCTTATAACGCCATCGGCATCCCGCTGGCCGCCGGCGTGCTCTATCCCTTCACCGGCACACTGCTCAGCCCCGTGCTCGCCGGCGCGGCGATGAGTTTCAGCGACGTCTCCGTGGTCGGCAACGCCCTGCGCCTGCGTCGCACTCGGCTGTGAGCGCTCCAAACCCTCAAGCAGCGGAGTGTAGAGGTCTGCAGGGCTTGCTGTAGTTCCGCCGCTCGGTCGGCGGACTCTCTTTCGTCTCTGCGGGACTTGGATTGCTTGCTCATGAGTTCCCGGCGCTGAAGCGCCAGGCTACTTGCGAAGCGTCCCAGCCGGGACGCCTGCGATGCAACCGATCCAAATGTGCCATGGTTTTGCAGGCGTGCTTTCGGCCTGATCCCCCAGCCATTGAAAAACAGCCCATTAATTTCTTGCAGGATACGAAACGACCGATATTATATCCTCAAATGAAATCTAAACCGTTCGACTTCGCCATCCTGCGGCAGCTGCGCAAGCGCGACGGACTGACCATCCAAGACCTGTCGCACAACTCGGGCGTCTCGCCGGCGGTGATTTCCAAGCTGGAGCGCAACCGGCAGACGGCGGAGCTGGGCACGCTCTTCAGCCTCAGCCGCGCGTTCGGGATGAACGTCACGGATCTGCTGGCGCTGGCGGAGTCGCGGCTGGCGCACCGTAAAACGGAAACCGGACACGCGTCCGGCGGCTTCAACTTCCGGGAGATCCACTACGGCAACATCAGGCTGCTCCTGGGCACGGCCAAGGCCGGCGGGCGCACCTCGAAGCCGGAAATCCATCAGGATGACCTGGAGCTGTGCTGGGTGCTCGCCGGCCAGGTGCGCATCAGCCTGCCCCACGAGCGGCAGGTGCTCGCCGCAGGGCAGTGCATCCAGTTCGACGCGATGCTTGAACATACCTATGAAGTCCTTGAAGATTGCCAGGTGCTGATCGTTCATCTGCAGAAAGCCAAGAGGTTCTGACCATGAAAATCCGCCATGAGCTGACGCCCGCCGCCCTGCGCCCGAAGCTGGAACGTTTCTGGTTGCTCTCCGCGCAAAAGCTGCGCGCGCTCGAGAAAGCACCCCTCGCTGGCGGGGGTGCGCCGGTGTTCACCGTGCGCGGACGCTACACGGCGCGCGGCTGGACGGAATGGACTCAGGGCTTCCAGTTCGGCGCGGCGCTGCTGCAGTTCGATGTGACCGGCGAAAAGGAATTTCTTGAACTGGGCCAGCGCGCGACGGTCGGGCGCATGGCGCCGCACCTGACGCATTTCGGCGTCCATGACCACGGCTTCAACAACGTCAGCACCTACGGCAACCTCTGGCGGCTGATGAACGCCGGGCGCATCGGCGACAACGACTGGGAGCGTAACTTTTACGAGCTTGCGCTGCAGGTTTCCGGCGCGGTGCAGGCGCGGCGCTGGACGGCCCTGCCGGAGGGCGGCTTCATCCATTCGTTCAACGGCCCGCACTCGCTGTTCGCCGACACCATCCGTTCGCTGCGCTCGCTCGCGCTCGCGCACCGGCTCGGCCACGCGCTGTGCGAGGAGAACGACCGCCGCATCTCGCTGCTGGAGCGGCTGATCCAGCATGCGCAAACCACCGTAAAGTACAACGTGTATTTCGGCCAACGCCGCGACGCCTACGATGTACGCGGCCGCGTGGCGCACGAGAGCATCTTCAACCTCACCGACGGCTGCTACCGCTGCCCCAATTCGCAGCAGGGCTTCTCGCCGTTCACCACCTGGACCCGCGGACTGGCCTGGATCCTCCTCGGCTGCGCGGAGCAGCTGGAGTTCATCGCCACGTTGTCCGAAGCCGAGCTGAAACCGTTTGGCGGCCGGAGTGCGGTGCGCGAGCTGTTCCTGCGCCCGGCGCTGGCGACCGCCGACTATTACATCGAGCAGACCGCAAGCGACGGCATCCCCTATTGGGACACCGGCGCTCCGGGGTTGGCGCAGCTGGGTGATTATCTGAACCGCGCCTCCGAGCCTTTCAACGCGCACGAGCCTGTAGACTCCTCCGCTGCCGCCATCGCCGCGCAAGGGCTGCTCCGCCTCGGGCGATGTCTCGGGTTACGGGTCTCGAGTCCCGGGCCGGAAAAAGCAAACGCGAGACGCGAGACGCGAGACGCGGGACGCCGTTATTGGAACGCGGGACTGACCGTGCTGAACACGCTGCTTGACGAGCCGTACTTGAGCACGTCGGCCAAGCATCAAGGCCTGATCCTGCATTCGGTCTATCACCGGCCGAACGGCTGGGACTATGTGCCGCGCGGCCAGAAAATTCCGTGCGGCGAAGCCTCGATGTGGGGCGACTATCACGCCCGCGAGGCCGCACTGCTTGTTCAGCGGAGCGCCGACGGCGCGCCCTACTACACCTTCTTTGGAGACCAGCCATGATCATCGCCGACCTCGCCCAGATCGAAGGCCGCCGCTATCCGGCGCGGCGCCGCACGCAAAACCTGGTCGGCGGCGCTTCGCCGATCCAGGCGCAGAACTTTTCCATGGGTTTCGTCACGCTCGACGCCAACGGCGGACAGGTGCCGTGGCACAACCAGGAACAGGAAGAGGTCTACTTCATCCTCGAGGGCACGGCAGAGATGTGCCTCGGCGGCGAGCGGCAGACCCTGACCAGCGGCCAGGCTGCGTTCATCCCGCCGACGGTTTTCCACCAGGTGACCAACCTCGGCGCCACGCCGCTGAAGATGCTCTACTGCTACGGCCCGGCCGGCAATGTGGCGCACTGGCGGCAGGAGCTCGACGGCACCCTGCCGCGCGCCGGCGTCGAAGCGCCACCGCTGCCGCCCGGCGCCATGCCGCAATGTACGGAGAAACCGAAAGCCTGAGACACTTTTCAAACCTTGGAACGCGACGAAAGGAAGCAAGCATGAACGAAGTTAAAACCCACAAACTCGGCATCATCATGAACGGCGTCACCGGACGCATGGGCACAAACCAGCACCTGCTGCGCTCGATCTGTGCGATCATCAAGCAGGGCGGCGTGAAGCTCAGCGACACCGAAGTCATCGTGCCCGACCCGATCCTCGTCGGTCGCAACGCGCAAAAGCTGGAGCAGCTCGCGCAGCGCGCGGGAGGGGCGCGCTGGACCACCGCTCTCGACGCGGCCCTGGCCGATGCGCATAACGTGGTCTACTTCGACGCGCAGACCACCGACCGGCGCGTCGCGGCAGTCACGCAGGCGATCAAGGCCGGCAAGCACATCTACTGCGAGAAGCCGACCGCGCTGACCACCAAGGACGCCTACGCGCTCTACCGGCTGGCGCAGAAAGCCGGCGTCAAGCACGGCGTCGTGCAGGACAAGCTCTGGCTGCCGGGGCTGCTCAAGCTCAATGAGCTGATCCACCGCGGTTTCTTCGGCCAGATCCTCTCCGTCCGCGGCGAGTTCGGCTACTGGGTGTTTGAAGGCGACACGATCCCGCTCCAGCGTCCGTCGTGGAACTACCGCAAGGAAGATGGCGGCGGCGTGATCAATGACATGCTGTGCCACTGGCGCTACCTCCTCGACAACACCTTCGGCGCCGTGCAGTCCGTCTCGTGCCGCGGCGCGACGCATATCGCCACGCGTTTCGACGAGCAGGGCACGCCCTACACCTGCACCGCCGACGACGCGGCCTATGCAACTTTCGAGCTCGCCGGCGGCATCCTCGCGCACTTCAACTCGTCGTGGTGCACGCGCGTCCGGCGCGATGACCTGCTGACCCTGCAGGTGGATGGCACGCTCGGCTCGGCCGTCGCCGGCCTGCGCGACGTCTGGCTGCAGCCCTACAGCGCCACGCCGCGCGCAGTCTGGAATCCCGATGTGCCGCAGGCCATCAACTTCTTCGATGGCTGGCAGAAGGTGCCCGAGCAGCGCGAGTTCGACAACGCCTTCAAGACGCAGTGGGAGCTGTTCCTGCGGCACGTCGTGAGGAACGAGCCGTTCCGCTGGACGCTGCTCGAAGGGGCCAAGGGCGTCCATCTCGCTGAAAAAGGTCTGGAGTCCTGGGCCAAGCGCGCGTGGGTCACCGTCCCGGAACTGAAAGCGTATTCAAAGAAAGGCGGCGGGAAGTTCAAATGATAACTTCTGGCACAAAACTTGAGGCTCAAGATCCGCGACCCGCGACCCGAAACACGGGACCTGGGACTCGCGATCCGAGACGGATCGCCTTGGTCACCGGGGGAAGTCGCGGGATTGGTTTTGGAATCGCAACGGCCTTGGCCAAGGAGGGGTTTGACCTGGCGATCTGCGGCGTGCGCGAGGAAGCGGCGGCGGCCGAGGCGCTGGCCAAACTGCGGGCCAGCGGACGCGAAGTGCTCTATGTTCAGGCCGACATCAGCAAGACCGCGGACCGGCAGAAACTCGTCGCCGCCATACGCGAGCGGTTCGGACAGCTGAATGTGCTGGTCAACAACGCCGGCATCGCGCCGCGCGTCCGGAAAGATATCCTGGAAGCGACCGAGGAAAGTTTCGACGAAGTGCTCGCGGTCAACCTGCGCGGGCCGTATTTCCTGACGCAACTGGTCGCGCGGTGGATGATCGAGCAGAAGACGGCGCACCCTGATTTCGCCACGTGCATCGTCAACGTCTCATCCGTATCCGCGACGATGGCCTCGACCGGGCGCGGCGAGTACTGCATCTCCAAGGCCGGCCTGAGCATGGCCACGCAACTCTGGGCGGCGCGGCTCGGCGCATGCGGCATTCCCGTATACGAGGTACGACCGGGGATCGCCCAGACCGACATGACCGCCGCCGTGCAGGCGAAGTACGACAAGCTGATCGCCGAGGGCTTATTGGTGCAACCGCGCTGGGGCACGCCCGCCGACACCGGCCGCGCGGTCGCGATGCTCGCGCGCGGCGACCTCCCCTACTCCACCGGCCAGGTCATCCTGGTCGATGGCGGCCTGACACTGCCAAGGCTGTGAGCGACATGCAGCAGACGCCGAGTCGGAGACTCGGCCTACAGCTGCCCGGCAAAGCACGATGGATATTGTAGGCCGGGTCTCCGACCCGGCGCACCCCTCACAACATCCCACCTTACCGAGATAAATCCTTTCTACAAAGGCGGTCTGTGACCGCCGTCGGCGAGCGCAGATCGCCGCTACAGGGTCGAAAGCTCGCGCTCAATCGTCGTCATCGCTGGCCGCCGAGAAGACGAAGGCGGCGCGGACGGGGGCGGGCATGGGCGAGTCGGGGCCGCGGACGCTGCGCCAGACCATCTCGTTCAACAACAGATCATCGGCGGCATCTTCCTTGGCGAAATTCATCTTGGCCGCTTCCTTGGCACCCCAGGCCAGGGGCGAATTTCTGTCGGTGAGCGAAACGTTGGCCGGCTTCGCGACAAACGGCGTGTGGTCGGCCGTGGCGCGGAACGCGGCGGTCATCGGCGTGGCGGAGGCATCGAACTGCGACATCGGCTTGAGCCCCAGCAGCAGTTCCATCGTGCGGAGCATCGAGCACGTCGAATACATCGTGGAATCCTTGCCGCGCCCGCGGGTATAGGGGCTGATGCACAGCGCCACGGTGCGGTGCGCATCGACATGGTCGGGGCCGTTCTGCGCATCGTCCTGGATCACGAAAACCGCGGTCTGCGACCAGAATTTGGAATGCGACAGCAGCTCGACGAACTGGCCGACCGCCAGGTCGTTCTCCGCGACCATCGCGGTCGGCGTGAGCTTGCCGGCCGAGGTGCCGTAGGTGTGATCGTTGCCGAGGCGGACGACCTGCAGGCGCGGCATCTCGCCGGCCGCCTCGAATTTCTTCAGCTCACCGGCGAAATGCGCGACGCGTTTGCAGTCGGGATATTCCATGTCGAACCCGCGGTAGTACTCGTCAATGTGACCGACGAGCGCGGGGACCTTCGCCTTGGCCAGCTTGCCGGTGCCGCCCTTGCCGATGTTGGCGCAGAACTCGCCGTAGCTGCGATAGCTCACCTGGGCCTCGGCCGCCTTGTCCCACAGGTAGCCCCCGGCCGGCGTGGCGATCGGCTGGCCGCCCTCGCTCGGGTAGGGAAACTTGCCGCTCTTGCCGTGGCCGTAGGACAGCGGCCAGAACTTTTCCACGAAGTCCGTCGCGTAGGCGCCCATCGTCCATTCGTGGCCGTCGGCGCTGACCTCGCCCTCGCAGTAGAAGTTGTCGAGCAATACAAAATCACGAGCCAGTGCATGGGTATTCGGCGTCACTTTTTCGGGGAAGATGCAGAGCTGCGGGTCGCCGTTGCCTTCCTTGATGTCGCCGAAGACCTGGTCGTAGGTGCGGTTTTCCTTGATGACATAGATGCAGTACTTGACCGGCGGCAGGTTCGTCGGCGCGCGCGCGGCGCCCGTGGGGGCGCACGCCTGCGCGGTCGCCGTCCAACCCCGCAGCGCGGCCTCGAGGTCGGGGCGCTTCCGCGGCAGATCGACGATGCCGAAGGTGCCCTTCATCAGGCCGCCGATGTATTCGGCCGTCGAGGCGCCCGCCACCTTGATCGGCTGCGGCCCGCGCGGGTTCGCGAACGACGTGCCGCCCTTGCCGTTGGCAATGAACAACTGCTGGCCGTCCAACGACACCCGGACCGACGTCGGATACCACCCGGACGGAATGAAGCCCAGCGAGCGGCTGTGGCCCGGCACGCTCACGTCAAAGACGGCGACGTTGTTCACATTCGCATTCGCCACGAACAGCAGTCCCTCGTCGGGCGTCAGCGCGAGGCTGTTGGGCGTGTTGCCCGGCGGCGCGTCCGGCGTCAGCGTGGCAACAAGCGTCTCGCTCGCGCGACCCGTGCCGCAGTCGAAGACCGTCACGCTGTTGCGGTTCGCATTCGCCACAAACAGCCGCTGCCCGTCGCGCGTGAGGAGCAGCTCGTTGGGGTGCTCCTGCGTCGGCCAGCGCGCGACCACGGCCCGGGTCTTGAGGTCAATGACCGCCACCGCCGCCTGGGCCCAGAGCGAGACGTAGAGCCGCCCGCGTTGTTCATCCAGCAGGCACGTGTAGGGAAAGGGATCGTCGGCCTGCGCGGCATCGCGCAACTGCTGCTGCCGCTTCTCCGCCGCCGCGAGGTCCGGGTCGGCCGAGGGCTTGGGCAGCTTGGTCACGATGGCGGGCTTGGAGGGGGTCAGCGCGATATCGACGCTCGTGGCGCTCTCCAGGTCCACGACGCTGACGCGGTGCCCCCAGACGTTAGCCACGTAGGCCGTCTTGCCGTCGCGCGTCACAGCCATGCCGGCCGGAATGCCGCGCTCCTTCGCCGGGCGCAAGGGGATCCTTTTGTGCTGGGAGAGCGCGCCCTCGGCGAACGCGAAGGTCTGCAGCTCCTCGGAGCTGGACCCGCTGACGAACAGCCGGCTCCCGTCGCGCGAGAACGCCAGGCCATACCACGCCTCGCCGACCGGCTGGTTGGTCACGACGGATTCGCCCGGCAGGTCCAAGATCGCCAGCGTGTGCTTGCCATGGCCGGCGTGCAGGACGGCGGCAAACCGCCCGCCCGGATGCAGCGCGATATTCACCGGGAAGTCGCCCAGCGGGATTTGGCGGCCCGCCGGCCTGAGCGACCACATGTTCGGCAGCAGCGTCGCGCCGTCCGGCTTGGCGCCGGGCCATTCGGCGGCGGGGAGGTCAGGCGCCCCGGCGAGGCCGGCGGCGAGCAGCAGCGCAAACGGCATGATTTTCATGGTCGTGTTCCTGTGGCGCCGATTAACCACAGCCCCCCGCCCCGCGTCAAGCGGCAACCGCGGGGGCACCCCGGCGGCGGCCGCTTGACATATTATATTATCATGATACTTTGATTCCCATGAAAACGAAACCATCCAAGTGCCCCGGCCTGCCGGCCCCGGCGGCGCTGGCGCGGCTGGCAGCGGTGCTGCGCCTGCTGGCGCACCCCGACCGGCTGCGCATCGTCGGCCGCCTCGAGCGCGGCGGCGCCGCGCCCGTCCACGAGCTCATGGCCGACCTCGGCCAGGCCCAGGGCGCCCTCTCGCAGCACCTCAACCACATGAAGCGCGCCGGCCTCGTGCAGGCCGACCGCCGCGGCAAGGAAGTCTGGTACAGCGTGGCCGACCGCCGCGCCGTCAAGGTGCTGCACTGCATGTGCTGCAAAAAGGAGACCAAGTGAAAACACTACCAGGACCAAGACTAAAGAACCGTTGCCAAACCGTGAACCCTGGCGACGCCCCTATTTCCAGGCCCGGTCATAAGCGCCGGTCCGCGTTTCCAGCCTTTGGAGCCCTCGGCTGCGCGCTGGCGCTGCTGCTGACGCCGGCGCGCGCGGTGACGCTCGACGCGTGCATCCGCGCGGCGCTCGAGGCGAACCCCGACGCGCAGGCGGCGGAGGCCCGCATCGCCGCGGCCCGTGAGGCCGTCCGGCAGGCGGCCTCGGCCTGGTATCCCACCGTGACGGTCTCCAGCACCCTCGCGCGCACCGACAACCCGCCGCAGGCGTTCTTCATGCAGCTCAACCAGCGCACCGCCTCGCTGCAGAACGATTTCAACCAGCCCGGGGACGTGGACAACTGGCGCAACAGCGTCGGCGCCAAGGTCCGCCTGCTCGACGCGGGGCAACGCTGCTACCAGCACGCCGCCGCAAAGCTCGGCGCCCGGGCCGAGGCCGCCGGCAAGCGCGCGCTTGACAACGAGCTGGTGCACCAGGTCACGCGCGCCTACTACGGCGTCCTGCAGGCGCAGGCGTTCGTGCAGGTGCGCGAGGAGAGCGCCGCGTCGCTCGCCGAGGGCCTGCGCGTCGCAAACGAGCGCCTGAGGGCCGGCTCCGCGATGAAATCCGATGCGCTCACGCTGGAGGTCCAGCTGGCCGAGGCGCGCGAGGACCTGATCCGCGCGCGGCACGGCGCCCTGCTCGCGCTCGCCGCGCTGAACACGGCCATCGGCCGCGACCTGGTCTCGGCAACGGCCCTGCCGGAGGCGGCGCCGAAGGACGAGGCACTGCAGGCCCCGGTGATCGAGCCGAACCTCGACGCGGTCGAGGCGCGGCCGGAACTGGAGGCCGCCCAGCTCGCCGCGCAGGCCCAGGAGAAAATGCAACGCAAGACGGAGCGCGAAAACTGGCCGACGCTGAGCGCGTTCGGCTCGGCCGACTGGGACAGCGCGGCGAACACGGATTTCCAGCGCAGCTACTTCGTCGGCGCGGTGGCCGAATGGGACCTCTTCACCGGTTTCCGGCAGTCCGGCGCGGCGGCGGAGGCCAAGGCGCGCGCCGCGGCGGCCAAGGCCGTGGCCCAGAAGGCCCTCAACAACCTGCGGCTCGACCTGCGGCAGGCGCAGCTCGCCGGCAGCGAGGCCTGGGAGCGGCTGGCCGTGACCCAGCACAGCGTCGTCAGCGCCGAGGAGGCCCTGCGCATCACCAGCGAGCGCTACCGCCAGGGCGCGGCGGACGTGACGGATCTGCTGACCGCGCAGGTCGGCCTGACCGCGACGCGCTCGCGCAGCACGGCGGCCTATTACGACCTGCTGGTGGCCCAGAGCAACCTGAAGCGGGCGCGCGGAGAGCTCGTGAAGTAAAACTGAAACTTGATATCTGAAAGGAAAATGAAATGAACTTGAGAATACCTACAGTGGTGATGGCGGCCATGATGCTGACGGCGTGCTCGAAGAAGACCGGGCCCGGCGATGCGGTGGAGGTCGAACGCGGTGCACCCCTGCCCGCCGGCGCGGCGGTCATCACGGTGAAGAGCGAACCGGTCGCGCCGCGCATCGAGATCGTCGGCACGGTCGGCTCGGAGCGCGTCATCCATGTGAGCGCGCGCTTGAGCGCCTACGTGAAGGAGATCAACGTCGCCGCCGGCAGCGTGGTGACGCAAGGCCAGACGCTGGTCGTCCTCGACGACCGCGACCTGCGCGAGCAGCTTGCCGGGGCCGAGGCGCAACTGCGGCAGGCGGAGAAGGAATTCCAGCGGGCGCAGCAGCTGTACCGCGAGAAGGCGACCACCGAGCAGGCGCTGTCGTCCGCCGAGAACGCCTTCCACGGGGCGCAGGCGCAGGCCGATGCCGTGAAGGTGATGCTGAGCTACGCCGTGATCAAGGCGCCGATGGCCGGCGTCATCACCGACCGCCGCATCGAGGCGGGCGACCTGGCGAATCCCGGCCAGTTGCTGCTGACCATGTTCGACCCGCAACGGATGCGGCTGGAAGCGCCGGTGCCGGCGCGGCTGATCGGCAAGCTCCCGCTCCACACCCAGGTGGACGTGAAGCTGGAGCATCCCGACCGCAGCCTCCGCGGCACGGTGACGGAGATCGTCAGCGAGGTGGACGCCTTGAGCCGCACGCGCAAGGTGAAGATCCAGCTCGAGGGCGCGAAGGGCGATGTGTTGCCGGGCACCTTCGGGCGGCTCGCGGTCGAGGAAACGCCGCGTCCGGCCGTGCTGTTGCCGGCGGCGGCGATCCTGCACATGGGCCAGCTGGAGATGACGCAGGTCGTGGAAAACAACCGCGTGCTGCGCCGCCTGGTGAAGACCGGGCCGGCCGCGGAGGGGCGCGTTGAAATCCTGGCGGGCCTGAACAGCGGCGATGTGGTCCTGGCAACGGCGAAGGAGTGAGCCCCATGGAAGAAAAACGTTCCATATTTTCCGGACTGATCGAAGCCTTCCTCAAGGGCAACCTCGCCATCCTGCTGCTGATCATCAGCCTGCTCGCCGGCGCGATCGCCCTGATCGCCACCCCGCGCGAGGAGGAGCCGCAGATCGTCGTGCCGCTGGCCGATGTGCTGGTGAGCTATCCCGGCGGCAGCGCCGAGGAGGTCGAGAAGCTCGTCGCCTCGCGGCTCGAGCGCATGCTCTACCAGGTGGACGGCGTGGAATACGTCTATTCCATGAGCCAGCCCGGCCAGGCCGTGGTCACCGTGCGGTTCTTCGTCGGCGAGGACCGCGAGAAGAGCCTGGTGAAGCTCTACAACAAGATCTCGCAGAACATGGACAAGGTCACCCCCGGCATCGCCGGCTGGGTGGTCAAACCGATCGAAATCGACGATGTGCCCATCGTGACGGCGGCGCTCTACAGCGACCGCTATGACACGCACCAGCTCCGGCGCGTGGCCGAGGAGGTCACGGCCAAGCTGCAGCACATCCCGAACAGCTCGCAGGTGACCATCCACGGCGGGGAACGGCGCGTGGTCCACGTCTATCTGGACCCCGAGCGGCTCGCGGCGCACGGCCTGTCCGCGCTGGAACTCGCCGGCGCGCTGAAGATGGCCAACACGCAGATGGCCAGCGGCACGTTCGAACAACACAACGCCGTCGCCACGGTCGAGACGGGCGACTTCCTGCGCAACGCGCGGGAGGTCCGCAACCTGCTCGTCGGCCTGCACGGCGACCGCCCGGTCTACCTGCGCGACGTTGCGCGCGTCGAGGATGGCCCCGAGGAGGCCGCGACCTATACGCGCTTCGGGTTCGGCCCGGCCGCCAAGCCAGAGGTCAGAGGGCAGCAGTCAGAGACCAGCAAAGCCGCCGTGACCATCGCCATCGCCAAGAAGAAGGGCAGCAACGCGGTCTGGGTGTCGCGGGATGTCGAGCACACGCTGGAGGAGCTGCGCGGCAACATCATCCCCGACGGCGTCGAGGTCCGTCTGACGCGCAACTATGGCGAGACGGCCAACGAAAAAGTCAACGGCCTGGTCGAGGGCCTGCTCGAGGCCATCATCACCGTCATCGCGCTGATCTGGCTCGTGATGAACTGGCGGGTCGGCCTGATCGTCGCGATCGCGGTGCCGATCACCTACGCGCTGACGCTGCTGGTGAACTACCTGCTGGGCTACACGATCAACCGCGTGACGCTGTTCGCGCTGATCCTGACCCTGGGCCTGCTGGTGGATGACCCCATCGTCGGCGTCGAGAACATCCACCGCCACCTGGTGATGCGCCGGCTGCCGCGCGGCCAGGCCATCCTGGCGGCGATGACCGAGGTGCTGCCGCCGATCGTCATCGCGACGCTCGCCATCGTCATCGCCTTCCTGCCGATGTTCTTCATCACCGGCATGATGGGCCCCTACATGCGGCCGATGGCGGTCAACGTCCCGATCGCGATGCTGGTCTCGATGATCGTCTCGCTGACGATTTCGCCGTGGCTCTCCGACAAGCTGCTCAAGCGCGAGGACGGCGCCGCCCGCCACAACCCGCACGAGGACGACGTGCAGCAGACCCGCACCTACCGGATATACAACCGCATCGTCGGCCCGTTCGTCACCTCGCCCCGCAAGGGCAAGGCGCTGCTCTGGGTGATGGGCCTGCTCTTCCTCGGCTCGCTCGGCCTCATCGTCACCGGCCTCGTGCCGCTGAAGATGCTGCCGTTCGACAACAAGAACGAGTTCCAGGTCGTCGTGGACATGCCCGAGGGCACCACGCTCGAGACCACCGATGCCGCCGTGCGCGACCTCGAGCAATACCTGCGCAGCGTCCCGGAAGTCACCGACTTCACCGCGACGGTCGGCGCCAGCTCGCCGATGGATTTCAACGGCCTCGTCCGCCACTACTATCTGCGGCAAGGCCCGCACGTCGCCGACGTGCGCATCAGCCTGTTGCCGCGCCAGGAGCGGGAGATGGCCAGCCACGCCATCGTGCTGCGGCTGCGCGCCGATATCACGAAGATCGCACAGCGGCACAAGGCCAACTTCAAGCTCGTCGAGATGCCGCCCGGCCCGCCCGTGCTCGCCAGCGTCGTCGCCGAGATCTACGGCCAGCCGCAGCACACCTACGGCGACCTCATCGCCGCCGCGCGCACGGTCGAGGCGCGGATGAAGCAGGAAGAGGGCGTGGTGGATGTGGACACGACCGTCGAGGACAACCTGCGCAAGCTCGTCTTCCATGTGGACCGCGAGAAGGCCGGCCTGAACGGCATCGCCACCGCGGATATCGTCCAGACGGTCGGCCTCGCCCTCGGCGGCGCGCCCGCCGGCAGCCTGCACGTCGCCGCGGAGCAGAACGAGACCCCGCTCGTGCTGCGCCTGCCGCGCGCGGCACGCTCCGACGTCGAGCGCCTCAAGACCATCGCCGTCAAGGGTCGCACGGGCCAGCTCGTCCAGATCGGCGAGCTCGGCCGCTTCGAGGAGCGCATCGAGGACAAGACGATCTTCCACAAAAACCAGGAGCGGGTTGTGTTCGTGGAGGCCGAGATGGCCGGCCGCGGCCCGGCCTACGCCGTGCTCGCGCTGGAGAAGCATTTCAAGGCCAACCCGCTGCCCGCGGGCATCCACGCCGACTGGAGCGGCGAGGGCGAATGGAAGATCACCATCGATGTCTTCCGCGACCTCGGCATCGCGTTCTCCGTGGCGCTGGCCGGCATCTACATCTTGCTGGTCTACGAGACCGCCTCGTTCCTGCTGCCGCTGATCATCATGCTGTCGATCCCGCTGACCATGATCGGCATCATGCCGGGCTTCTGGCTGCTCAACGTCATCGCCAGCAAGCCGGTGATGGGCATCCCGAACCCGGTATTTTTCACGGCGACGGCGATGATCGGCATGATCGCGCTGGCCGGCATCGTGGTGCGCAACGGCATCATCCTGATCGACTTCATCAAGCACGCCGTGGCGCGCGGCACCCCGCTGCAGCAGGCGATCATCGAGTCCGGCGCGGTCCGCTTTCGCCCGATCTTCCTGACCGCCGGCGCGGCGATGCTCGGCGCGTGGCCGATCACGCTGGACCCGATCTTCAGCGGCCTGGCCTGGTCGCTGATCTTCGGGCTGTTCGTCTCGACCGCCTTCACGCTGCTCGTGATCCCGGCCGTCTACATGCTGCTCTTCGGCAAACCCCAGCCTGCGGCGGTGCCCACCACCGTGCCCATAGAGGAGAAACAACCATGAAGATGTTGCTCATCATCGGCCCGCGCGCCCGGCACGCGGAACTGATCGCCCTGATCGAAGGGGCCGGCGTCCAGGCCTATACCGAGCTGACCCAGGTCACCGGCGAGGGCCTCACCGGCAAGAAGCTCGGCACCGCCGAATGGCCGGACCGCTCCACCCTGCTCTTCAGCATCGTGCCGGACGGCCGCCTGACGGTGCTCAAGACATCGCTGCAGCAATTCAAGACCGTGCTTTACCCGGAGGAGGGCCTGCGCGCCTTCGTGCTGCCGGTGGAAGAGGAACTATGACCGTTGAAAGGAAAACGAAAATGACCATGCTCGTACGCATGCTGATCGGCGGCGCCATCGGCGCGGCCATCGGGTTCGCGCTGTATAAATTTGTCGGCTGCAAGACGGGCGCGTGCCCCATCACCGCCAATCCCTTCGTCTCGATGGCCGTCTATGCCGGTATCGGCGCGATGTTGGCCGCGGGTAGATAGGCGGAGAAAACAGGCAAAGGCTGAAAGATCGGGATAACATGGTATGTTCCGCAGCCTGAAGCCTTCGCTCTTCAGTCCGCTTTGATGAAAGGAAACTAACATGACCGTAGATAACGGAGTGCGCGTAATGGCCGGGACGTTCGTCCTGGTGAGCTTGGCCCTGGGCTGGTGGGTCCATCCCGCCTGGTTCCTGTTCACCACCTTCGTCGGCGTGAACCTGATCCAGTCGGCCTTCACGGGCTTCTGCCCAGCGGCTAGCATCCTGAAGAAGCTCGGGTTCAAAGATGCGAGCGGCGGCGGTTGCTGCTGTAAATAATCTTGCTCGTAATCGCAACTCTTGCCCGTAATCTCTCCGCCTGCCGCGCTGCCGGGCGGGATTACGATCAGGTTTAAGAGCAAGCTTAGGATTAGGAAGGGAACGCAACATGCCGATCTATGAGTATCGCTGCCGCAAATGCGCCCACGCGTTTGAAAAACTCGTGAGCCGCTCCGACAGCCCGTCGGGCGACTGCCCGAAGTGCGGCGCGCCAAAGCCGGAGAAACAACTCTCCACCTTCAGCGCGTCCATGGCCTCGGCGAGCGCCATGCCGTGCGCCTCGGGCGCCTGCCCCACCCCGTCGGCCTGCGGCGGGGGCGGCTGCTCGACCGGCGCGTGCCCGTACAGCAGGAACTGAGGCAGCGTCCTCGTCCTTCGTTCCCGTCCTCGCTCCCGAAAATCAAACCGATTACGAGGACGACGACGACGACAAGGAGGATAAGAAACAGATGAACCAGGACGCAGCAAAGTGGATCAAGCACCTGCGCCTCCAGCCGCACCCGGAAGGCGGCTGGTATCGCGAGACCTATCGCGCCGGCGAAGCGATTGCGCGCGCCGCCCTGCCCCGCCGCTTCCGCGGGCCGCGCGCGTTCTCGACCGCCGTCTACTTCCTTCTCGCCGGCCGCGAGTTCTCCACCTTTCACCGGCTGCATTCCGACGAGATGTGGCACTTCTATCACGGCCAGCCGTTCCTGGTCGTGGACCTCGCGCCCGACGGCACGCTGACCGAGCACCGGCTCGGCCTGCATCCGGGACGCGGCGAGCTGCCGCAGATCGTCGTCCCGCGCGGCCACTGGTTTGCGGCGCGCATCACGTCGCGGCGCGGCTTCACCCTGCTCGGCTGCACCGTCGCGCCGGGCTTCGACTTCGCGGACTTCGAGATGGCCGACCGCCGGCAACTGGCCGCGCAATTTCCACGGCACAAAAAATTGATCACGGAACTGACGTTGGAAAACCGCCAAGTCGCCAAGAGCGCCAAGAAAACGTGAGTCCGACTTGGCGGCCTGGGCGGCGTGGCGGTTAAGGTTTTCCAAGCCTTGGAAACGGAAACAGTGAGTTTTTCCAATGCTTGGAAGAAATAACGCAGCGGGCTTCCAAGGTTTGGAAAGGCAGGGGCGGTCTTTCGGGTGAAGGACGCCGTCCACGGCGGTCGCGGCGCGACCGCCCTACCGCTGTAAAATTTGCAAGGGAGCGAACATGAAAATCGTAGTCATCGGCGGTGTGGCGGCGGGGATGAGCGCGGCGGCGCGGGCGCGGCGGCTGGACGAGCAGGCGGAGATCATCGTGCTGGAGCGCAGCCAGTACGTCAGTTTCGCCAACTGCGGCCTGCCCTATCACATCGGCGGCGCGATCGAGGAACGCGACGACCTGCTGCTCCAGACCCCGCAGAGCCTCAAGGCCTCGCTCAACCTCGACGTCCGCACCGGCCACGAGGTCACGGCCATCGACCGCGCGCAGAAGTCGATCCGCGTCCGCGAGCTGGCGACGGGCCGGGACTATGCCGAGGCCTACGACCAACTCGTGCTCGCGCCGGGCGCCCTGCCGCTGCGGCCCGACCTGCCGGGCCTCGACCATCCGAAAATTTTCGTCCTGCGCAACATCGCGGACATGGACCAGATCAAGGCCGTCGTGGATGGCGGCGCCAAGAGCGCAATCGTCATCGGCGGCGGCTACATCGGCGTCGAGGTGGCGGAGAACTTCCGCGAGCGCGGCCTGGCGGTGGACCTCGTGGAGATGATCGACCAGATCATGCCGCCGCTCGACCCCGAGATGGCCTGGGGGCTGCAGCAGCACATGGAGCAGCACGGCGTGAAGCTCCACCTGGGCACCGCCGCGGCCGCGTTCCGCGACGTCAACGGGCGCGTCGCCGCCGAGCTGAAGAACGGCACGACGCTGACCGCCGACTTCGTCCTGCTCTCCGCCGGCGTGCGGGCAGACACGGCGCTGGCGAAGGCCGCCGGGCTGGAGCTTGGCCCGCGCGGCGGCATCAAGGTGGATGCCCACCAGCGCACGAGCGATCCCGCCATCTACGCCGCCGGCGACGCGGTCGAGGTCACCCACACCGTGCTGCCGGAGGCCTGGATCATTCCGCTCGCCGGCCCGGCAAACCGGCAGGGCCGCATTGCCGCCGAGAACATCTGCGGCCGCGCCACGACCTACAGCAGCACGCAGGGCACCGCGATCGTCAAGATCTTCGCCATGACCGGCGGCGGCACCGGCGCGACGGAGAAGCAGCTCAAGCGCGCCCAGCTGGCCTTCCGCAAGGTCTATATCCACCCCAGCGGCCACGCCAGCTACTACCCCGGCACCGCACCGATGCACATCAAGCTGCTGTTCACGCCGGACACCGGCAAGCTGCTCGGCGCGCAGGTGGTCGGCGCCGACGGCGTGGACAAGCGGCTCGACGTCTTCGCCACCGCGCTCCGCGCCGGCCTGACCGTCCACGACCTCCAGTCGCTGGAGCTCGCCTATGCCCCGCCCTTCGGCTCGGCGAAGGATCCGGTGAACATGGCCGGCTTCGTCGCCAGCAACCTGCAGCTCGGCGACCTCCAGCTCTGGTATGCCGAGGACTATCCCGCGCGCACCGATGCCGGCGTGCTCGTGGATGTGCGCAGCCCGCAGGAGTTCGAGCTGTGGCACATCCCCGGCGCGCGGAACATCCCGCTCGGCAAACTGCGCACGCGCCTCGGCGAACTGCCCAAGGACAAAGCCCTGTTCGTCTATTGCAAGGTCGGCTTCCGCAGCTACCTCGCCTACCGCCTGCTGCGCCAGCACGGCTTCACGGTCGCCACCCTCGCCGGCGGGGCGAACACCTTCCGCGCCTGGCACAAGGACCGGATCGGGGCCGCGCCGCAGGAGCCGGCCTTCCTGGCCTACGCCGAGGAGCAGCTCGCCGCCAAGGCCGCCATCAACCATCCCCCATCAACCATTGCCCCTGCTCCATCCGGCCGCCAGGTCAAGCTCGACTGCTCCGGCGCGCAGTGCCCCGGCCCGATCCTCAAGCTGAAGCAGGCGATGGATCAGCTCGCCGTGGGCGACGAAATCCTCATGACCGTCACCGACGCCGGGTTCCTCGCCGACGCGCCCGCGTGGTGCCACCGGCAGGGCCATCAGCTCGTCAGCCTCCGGCAGGACGCCGCGCAGATCGTCGCCCAGATCCGCAAGCAGGCGCCGGCCGCGGCCGGCGTGGCGGTGCAGCTGCCGACCAACAAGACGCTGGTGGTTTTCTCCGGCGACCTCGACCGCGCGATCGCCTCGTTCATCATCGCCAACGGCGCGGCCGCGATGGGCAGCCAGGTGACGATGTTCTTCACCTTCTGGGGCCTGAACATCCTGCGCAAGCCGCAGGCGCCTTCGGTCAGCAAGGCGTTTATCGAACGCATGTTCGGCTGGATGATGCCGCGCGGCGCGAACGCGCTGAAGCTCTCCAAGCTCAACATGCTCGGGATGGGCACCGCGATGATGAAAATGGTCATGCGCCAGAAGAACGTCGAGACCCTGCCCAGCCTGATCGCCGCCGCGCAGCAGGCCGGCGTCCGGCTGGTCGCCTGCACAATGACGATGGACGTGATGGGCCTGAAGAAGGCAGAGCTGCTCGACGGACTGGAGTACGGCGGCGTCGCCGCCATGCTCGGCGAAGCCGACAAGTCCAACGCCACGCTGTTTATTTAACTGCGGGCCCAGCTATGGGGAAAATATTTTGCCGGACATGCCCGAGGAGCGAACACCACTCACGCGACACAAGGAATGCACTATGAAATGGAAGACGTTGGACGGTGGCTGGAGCCCCTATCTGGCGGGCGCACTGGCCGGGCTGCTGGCGGTGGCCTCCGCGGTGGCAACGACCAAGCTGATGGGGAAGACGAGTTATCTCGGGACCTCAACGACGTTCGTGCGCGCGGCAGGCATGCTGGAGGGTGCGGTCGCGCCGGAGCACGTCAAGAACAACGCCTATTTCACCAAAGAGAAGGTACAGGTGGATTGGCAGTTCATGCTCGTCGCGGGCATCTTGCTGGGCGCGTTTATATCGGCGCGCACCGACCGGAGCTTCAAGCTTGAGGCTGTGCCACCGCTGTGGGCGGAGCGCTTCGGTGCGGGCGTCATGCGGCGGGCAGCCTTTGCCTTTCTAGGCGGAGTCGTGGCGATGTTCGGGGTACGTCTCGCCGATGGGTGTCCGAGCGGGCACGGCCTGAGCGGCATGATGCAACTTTCGACCAGCGGGTTCGCCGCGCTGTGCGTGTTCTTCGGCATGGGCATGGTGGTCGCACGCCTGGTTTATGGAGGCCGCCGCCATGAATGAACATGCACTCGGGCTCATCACCGGCGTCGCGTTTGGCTTTTTGCTGCAAAAAGGACGCGTGCTTCGGTTCGACAAACAAGTCGGCGCCATGCAACTGCGCGACATGACGATCCTGAAGTTCATGCTCTCTGCGATCCTTGTCGGCATGGTTGGCTTCTATCTCCTGAAGGCTGCGGGCGTGATTACGCTCGGGCATAAAGCGATGAACGTCGGAGCGGTGGTGCTCGGCGGCCTGCTGTTCGGCGGGGGTTGGGCCGTCATGGGTTACTGCCCCGGCACGGCCGTCGGCGCGCTCGGGGAAGGACGCTGGGGCGCCATCTTCGCGATCGCAGGGATGCTGGCAGGCGCAGCACTTTACGCTGAATTATTCCCCATGCTCCGCACCACGGTTCTGGCGTGGAAAGATTTCGGCAAGCTCGGACTGCCGGAAACACTCGGCCTTTCGCCTTGGATCATCATCCCGGTTTTCTGGGCCATCGTACTCGCCCTGTTTGTCTGGTTCGAAAAGAAAAAACTTTAGGGCCAGGACCCACGCTGGCGACCGCCTGGACCCAACCCGCACCCCAGCGGCTGCCAGCGCCTCGTTCATCATCGCCAACGGCGCGGCGGCGCGGGACAGCCAGGCGACGATGTGCTTCACCTTCCGGAGGCTGAACATCCTGCACAAGCCTCAGGCCCCAGCGGTGAAAAAGGGCTTTCGGGAGCGCCTTTCGTCAGGATGATGTCGCGCGGGGCGAAGGTGCTGCCGCTCTCCCACATCAACAGGCCCGATGCAGCCGACAAGTCCAACGCCACGCTGTTCATCTGACCAACCCGCCTGATTCTTAAAATGAAACCGCCGGAGGAAACACTCCTCCGGCGGTTGGCAGGTGCGCGCGCAGGACCGCGGGTCAGACGGGCCCTGTCGCGCACGAGGGTTTGTTACCTGACAGTGATGGTGACGGTGGCGGAATAGCCCGAAACCACGCCCGTGGTACTGTTGAACGCTTGCAGGCGATAGGCATAGGAGCCTGCGGCCACAGTCTGGCTGAAGCTGGTGGTATTCGCCCCGAGGGTGGCCACCCGCGCAAAAGCGCCATAGGTCGTGCGGGTCTTCAGTGCCCGCTCAAGATAATAGCCCGTTTCATTGCTCGCGTTATCGGTCCACGCAAGGGTGACGGTTTTGAGAAGCGCCTTGACGGTCAACCCGGTCGGCGCCGCCAGCACCTTGGCGGCCAGCAAGACGGCGGCATCCGCTTGGACCAAGCCCGCGCCATAGATGTTGTCATCGCCAACCACGCCCAGATCCCGGCAGGTGCTTTTAAGAATGAGTTCAACATCAGCCGGAGCCAAGCTTGGATTGACCGAGAAAATCAGCGCGGCGAGACCGGCGGTGATCGGGGAAGCAAAGGAGGTGCCGCTGCCGCTGGCATAGCCGCCGCCCAGGTAGGTGGTCATGACATTTTCGCCGGGTGCTACCAGGTCAATCGGTTTGCCATAGTTCGACCAGGAGGCGCGGATGTCCGAGGCCGTCGTCGCGCCGACGACAACACTGTTGGTGGAATCGAGATAACCCACCGAGAGATCCAGCGCGCTGTTGCCCGCCGCAAAGCAGACCAAGGCGCCCTTGCCACGGGAGTATTTCGCCGCCGTTTCGATGGTGCTGGAACTGTAGCCGCTAAAACTGCAGTTGATGACCCTCGCGCCGTGGTCGGCGGCGTAGCTCAAGCCTTCGGCCATATCGCTGAGGTAGGCGGAGCCGACCCCATCGGCATAGGTGATGCGGATGGGCAGAATTTTGACATTCCAAGCCATACCCGCGACGCCCAGGCTGTTGTTCCCGATGGCGCCGACAAACCCGGCCACCATCGTCCCGTGGCCAAACGTGTCCTCGACATAGGTGTTGTTCAAATACGTATTGTAGCCCGGCAGGATCAGATGGGCCGCCAGGTCGGGGTGTGTCGTCTGGACGCCGGTGTCGCACACGGCAACGATGATGTTTGAACTGCCCGTGGTGAGGTCCCAGGCGGCGGGCGTATGAACAGCCCAATGCCACCACTGTTGCGCAAAGAGGGGGTCGTTGGGGATGCCCACCGGCTGCACTTCATAGTCCGGTTCCGCCCAGTCCACCGCGCCGCTTTGCAACAGGCTCAAGGCCAAGGCTTCCTCGGATCCAGCCGGCGCGAAGGGGGCTCGCGCGCGCACCGCGCCGTGGCGCAGTTGCTTGTCAAAGCGCAGCCCGGCGCTCTGGCAGATCTGCCGCAGCGCCTGTTGCTGCGCCGGGGTGGCGTCCTCGCGCAACTGATAAAGCACCGTGCCCGCACGGCGCCCGGGCCTGCCCGGTTTTTCTGGCTTCGCTCCGGCCGGGGCCGCGTCGCTGCCCAAGGCCAGCCCTACGGTTACAATCAACCCTACCCAAAGACTCCGCTGTGATGCTGTCATAGTCATGCTCATCTCGTTGTCAGTTTCGTGCTGCCAGGAAAGCGCGCCGCCCGGGCCCGGCGCGCGGCGGCAGCGCCGGAGGTAAACACCTCCGGCGCCGCCTTTCACAACCCACCTTACTTGGTCAGGCAGGAACCATCCCGCAGGCGCTGACGGGCGCCCGTGCTCGCCGCAGCCGTACCCGTTGTGGCCGCCGTGCCAGTCAGGCAGGAACCGTCCCGCAACTGCTGACGGGTCTGCGTCGCTGTTTCCGTGCGCGTGACGCTGCCGTTGGCCTGGCCACCGCGATATTGCGGCCCCTTGCCGCCACCCGCCGCGAGGCTGGTGCCGGCCAGCAAGACTGTCGCCACCGCCACGCCGCCCGTGATAACCATCCGATGCCATATCTTCATTGTGCTTCTCCTGATGATTCTGCTCCGCATCATCCGCCCGAACACACGCCCAGGACAAATGATCGCTTCATGAGGGATTACACCGCAGCCCTCGAAATAGTCACCCCGCGTTGCACCCGGGAGGGTGGCGGCGGCGATTTTGGCCGCTCCATCGGGCGGGAGCAGGGCTGCGGCAGCGGGCCGTGCAAACATTCCCACTGCTGCGGCGGTCACGAGTATGGCCTCTGCCTGGCGCGCATATATTTCCACATGCCCGTCTGCCGGCAGCCGGGCCAGCGCAGGCGCATCTGCTCTGTTGTGAGTATTCTTGCTTGTTGCCCCGCACTCCTCCGCGTTGCAAAATTTGCGCAGTGACCAAGCCGGATATTTTATGAGGGATTACACCACACCCTCCTGAAAAGTCCCGCGGTGCGCAACGTGACTTTCCGCAAGGGTGTGGTGTATAAAGGGTGTAGACATTATGGAGCGTAACGATACAGATTTAGTGGCGCTGTGCCTCGCGGGACACCGCGAGGCCTTCGCCGAGTTGGTGGACCGGCACCAGCATGCGGTCTTCAACCTGGCCTATCGCATGACCGGCAGCCATCAGGATGCTGCGGATCTGGCCCAGGAGGCTTTCATCCGCGCCTATCAAAAACTGTACAGTTATAAGCCGGAGTACCCCTTCAAGAACTGGGTGTTGGGCATCTGCGCCAACCAAACGCGCAATCGGTTCCGCAGCGAAGCGCGCCGGCGCGCCCTGGAAACGCAGCACATGCAGGAGTCCGTCACCGAACCGGAGTCCCAGGATCCGCGGCACGCTTTGTTGGAGCAAGCCCTGCAGCAACTGCCGGAACAGGCGCGCGTGCCGTTGGTGCTCAAATATATGGAGGGTCTTTCCATGGAGGAGATCGCCCGCTCCCTCCAACTCGGTTTGAGCGCCGTCAAGATGCGCCTCCTGCGCGGCCGGGAGGAATTGCTGCGTATTGTCCGGCAGCTGCAGTTGGATGGAGGAATGGAATCATGAACACACCGTCCCCGGAAAAGGATTCTTTGGAAGCCCTGCACGACCTGCGTCAGACGGCCCCGGCAGACTTTACCCGGCGCGTCATGAACGCGCTGCCCCAGGAGCCTGAGCTGCCCCTGCTCCTCAGCCTGCGCCGGCTCTGGCCGGAACGCGGGCGCTGGTTCTTGCCCGCGTTTGCCGGCGCGGCCGCCATGCTGCTGCTCTCCACGCTGCTGGTCTTGCACCCAGCCCAAGCGCCGAGCAACCGCGTCAACGTTCATTTTGAGATCCATGCCCCGGATGCACAGCGCGTCGAACTGGTCGGGACGTTCACCGGTTGGCAGACGGGACAGATGCAACTGATCGGTCCCGATGCCTCCGGACACTGGACGACGGATGTGGAACTGCCGGCGGGACGGCATGAATACAGTTTTCTGGTGAACGGCCAACAGTGGGTGACCGATCCGCGCGCCGACGTGCGGCGCGCCGACGGCTTCGGGCGCGAAAATGCCGTGATTGAATTTTGAAGGAGTACCGAATATGAACATGATTTCTTCCAAGCGTCTATGCCGCAGCGCGCTGCTGGCGCTGCTGGCGGCGGCGGCCGCTGGCGCGCAAGCGCCCGACCCTTGGGCCGCCCTGCAGCAGGAAAACACCGGCACGGCGAACGCGGGCTATGTCCTGCGCCTCCGCCAACAGGGCTTCACGCCCGACCAGGCGCGCCAGACGCTGGCCTGCCTGACGGAGGCCCAGCGCCAAGAGGTTCCGCTGCCGGCGCTGACTACGCGGCTCGAGGAAGGCCTGGCGAAAAAAGCCGAGCCGCAGACGGTCATGGCCGCCGTGCAAACACGCCTGCGCGTGCTGACGCAGGCCCGCACCCTGTTGCAGGCTGCGCACTATGGCACGGTACCCGAGCTGCCGCGCAACGAACTGCTCACCGCCACGGGGCTCGCGCTGGAGAGCGGGGTCCCGGCCGACGACCTGGCGTCCACCTTGCAACGTGGCCAGGGTCAGAATGCACTCCGCCTCAAAAGCATCATCGAAGCTGGCGAGAGCCTGCGGCTGGCAGGAGTGGATCGAGCCACCACGCAGTCCCTGATGAACGACTGCCTGGAGCGCAACCTGCGGCGGATGGAAGTGATCCGCGCCGTGCATTACAGCATCCAACAGCACCGCGGCGGCATGGATGGAGAAAACATCCGCCGTTCGCTCTGGGGCGGTAATGCCGCCACCGAAGGCGCACGTGGCCGGCGCGGTGGAGGCCAAGGCGGGGCCGGGAACTGTGAGGGCAGCGGTGCCGCCACAGGCAATGGTTGGCGGGGCGGAATGAACAATAACGCAGGGAGCACGCCTCCCGCCACCAGCGGAATGGGCAGCAGCGAGAGCGGTCGTCCTGTAGCACCCGGCGGAGGCAGCGTGGGCGGCGGTCGTCCTGTAACGCCCGGCGGGGGTAGTGCGGGCAGCGGTGCCCCGCCCGTCTCCGGCGGTTCCGGCAACAGCGGCACCTTGAACGGCGGCACTACACCTGCCACGGGAGGGGCGCCAGGTGGCGGCCAACCGTATATGGGTGGCACCCGATGAAGCAACGCTGCCGCGGCCCTTGGATGGGGCTGCTGTCTCTAGGTATCCTGTTGACACCGCATGGCCTCCATGCGGCTGATTGGTTTCTGGCGCCCCGCCTGACGCTGGAAGCCGGCTATGAAGACAATCGTTTCATCATGCCCACCGCACTCACCAACACCGAAAGTGCGGCCTTCTTGCGCGCTACGCCATCCTTGAGCCTGCATCTCCTTGCGGGCGCTGGCACCGAACTCAGCCTCGGGGCCTCCGCGGCGCGCACCGAATATCTGCAGAGCGGTTTTGACACCCGGGAGGAAGCCTCCGCCTATGTCGAGTGGTGGCAGACCACCGCGCTGTTCGAGGGCGGTATGCGTCTGGCGGGCGGCCTCGCCCGCGACACCGCGTTGCCGGAGGACGACATCCGATGGCTCGCGGCCACACCCACCTTGCGTTACACCTTGCCCGCGCCCGACTGGCAACTCACCGCACAGGCACGGCTCAGCCGGGCCGACTATGACAGCCGGTTGACCACCGGCGGCGCCTTGCAGAGCGATCAAGCATGGGAAGCTCGGCCCGGCCTGCGCTGGCTGCCGACGCGCGACCTCGCCGTGTGGGGCGAGTTCTATTACGAGAACAACAGCTCCAATGAGGAGGCCTTCCATTACCACGGCGCCGGCGTCGCTGTGGGGGCCAGCTTCTGGCTCACGCCGCGCGGCCAGCTGGCCGCCAGCCTCCAGTGGGGTACGCGCCTCTTCCCCGATGGCACCGACGAAACGGGGGCCGTGATCGAACGCAGCGACACCCCCTTGCGCGCCGAACTCATCTATACCCATCGGCTCCTGCCTTGGCTCGACCTCTTCTGCTCCGGCTCCTGGTACACCACCGGCAGCGACCAGCCCGTCCAAGATGTCACCGGCTGGGCCCTGCAAGCGGGCGTGACCCTCGCGCAGGATTTTGAGCTCTTTTCTGCCCGGCGCTGACCAGACAACGCTGGCCTCGCTCGCGCCGCCGCGATGCGCGGCAAAGACGACAAGTCCAACGCCACGCTGCTCATATATATAGCGGAAGACAGACAGGCGGCTGACAAGTCCTTTCCTTGGCTGCTTTCCTTGGCTGCAATCCTTCGATGTGTTCGTTGCGCGGGTTGGGTTCCGACGGCGGTTCGCCCCCTCGGCTGTGCTCGGGCAGGCCCTTCGACTGGGCTCGGGGTGGGCGGGCGCGGCTTTGGCTTGTTCGCGACGGCGGGCGCGGGCTATAGTCAGCGCACGTTTTCATGGCGCTGACACTGTCAATCCGCAGCTTTTACAAGGTTTTCCAAAGGTTGGAAGCCGCCCGCATGATATTTTCCAAGGCTTGGAAAATCTCCCTGTTCTGCTTTCCAATGCTTGGAAACTTGGCCGGCGCACAGACCAATGCCCCGCTGGTGCTCTCGTTGCAGGGCGCGGTACAGCTGGCGCTGCTGCAAAACCGCGACCTGGCCAAGCTGGCCACGGCACACGAGACGGCGCTGCTCGACCGCGCCGGCGCCGAGACCGATTTTTCCATCCGTGCGCGCCCCAACGGCGGCGTCAGTTCCACCGCCGGCATCCAGACGCGGCAGCTCGGCCTCGACCTGGTGAAGAAAACCGAATGGGGCACCCAGTTGGAGATCGGCGGCGCCGCCATGCGCTCGGATATCCCGGACAGCGACTTTGCCGCGCGCGACAGCGTCCACATCACGCTGTCGCAGCCGCTGCTGCGCTATGCCGGCCGGCTGGTCAACCGCGAGGGGCTCGAGCGCGCGTCGAGCCACATCCGCACCGCGCTGCGCAGCCTCGAGCTCAAGAAAAGCGACATCGCCCTGCAGGTGATCCAGACCTATGCCGAGGTACACCGGCTCGAAGCGCAGGCGGCGGTCGAGCAGGCGACCCTGGCCCGGCTCGACAAGCTCGCGCGGCTGACGCAGGCGCGGGCGCAGCAAGGGCGAGCGACGAAGGTGGACACCTTGCGCGTCGAAGCGCAGCGCGGCGACGCGGCGACGCGGGCGCGGACCGTGACCGAACGCATCGCGGCCCTGCGGCTCGACCTGGCGGAACTGCTCGGCCTGGAGCCGGAGGCCGCCCTGCAGCTCGCGCCCCCGCCGATGTTTGCCGTGGAGACGCAGGCGGTCGCGGTCGCGGTGGCGACCGCGCTCTCGAACCGCCTGGACCTGGCGCAGGTGCAGCAGGACCACCGCGACGTCGAGCGCGGGCTGCGCATCGCGCGGCACATGCTGCTGCCGGACCTGAAGCTGGTGACGACCTACGAGCGCTACGGCGAGGGCGCGACGGTTTCCAGCGCGAGCGGCTTCGACCAGAGCAACTGGTCGGTCGGCCTGCAGGCCGATGGCGACCTCGGCGCCGGCCGCGAGCGCATCGCCTACCGGCAGGCGCAGCTGGACGAGCGCACGGCGCTGGCCGATATCGAGACCGCGCGCCGCATGATCGAGCGGCAGGTGCGGCAGCAGCTGCTGGAACAGGCGCGCGCCGCCGCGGAGATCGGGCAGGCGCAGCGCAACCGCGCCGTGGCCGAGGGCCGCCTGCGGCTCGCTCGGCGCTTGTTTGAAATGGGCCGGGGGGATAACTTCACCGTCACCGATGCCGAGCAGCAGTTCCAGCAGGCCCAGACGGCGTGGCTGGCGGTGCAGACCGAGGCCGCCCTTTCCGGCTACAAGCTGCGCCGCCTGCTGGGTACGCTGCTCGAATGCCCGGACGAGCTGAAGCCGGATGCGGCAGCGGAAAAAGCATCTCGCAAATGAAGGATCCAGTGACAGACATCTTGGTAGGGGCGCAGACTTGCTGCGCCCGTGCGTTCCGCACGCCGCACACCTTGGGCGCAGCAAGACTGCGCCCCTACCTCCTCGCCTTGACGGTTGCGCTCTGCTCCGGCTGCGGCAAGCGCGAGGCGGCGCCGGTGCCGGCCGTGACGGTGACCAACGGGCCGCTGCGCGTCTGGGCCAGCTATGGCGGCAAGCTGGAGTCGCGGCGCGTCCACATGATCATGTCGCAGCTGGGCGGACAGGCGACGCTCGTCGAAGTGGCGCCGGAAGGGCTGCGCGTGCAGCAGGGCAGCGTGCTGGCGCGGCTCGACCCGACGCGCATCGAGCGCGAGATCGTCAAGCTCGAAGGCACCTACGCGGCCGCCAAATCCGAATACGAGAGCCAGAAGAACGCCGAGTGGCCCCTGAAGCTCGGCGAGCTGGAGCGGCAGCTGGCCGAGGCGCAGGGCAAGGAGGCCGAGGAGCGGCAGTTCCTGGAGGACAACCGCGCGCTGCTCAAGGACGACCTCGTGACGCCGCAGGAGATCCGCCAGCAGGAGAGCCGGCTGGCGCAGGCCGCCGCCAAGACGAAGCAGGTGGCGCAGCAGATCCGGCTTTCGCGCGACTACCTGCAGCCGCTCGGGCTCGACCAGGCGCACGCCAAGCTCGCCGCCGCCGAGCGCGAGCTGAACCTGGCGCGCCAGGAGCTGCAGGCGTGCACGATCACCGCGCCGGCCGCGGGCGTCCTCGGCTATCTGCCCACCTATCTGGGCAACGAGTTCCGGGTGGCCCGGGTCGGCGATGCGGTCTATATGAACATGCCGTTCATGGTCATCCCGGACATGAGCAGCCTCGTCGTGCATTGCTACGTGCCCGAGGCCGAGCTGGGCCGCATCGCCGCCGGCGCGCTCACGCAGGTCGCGCCGGTCGCCTTCCCGGACCTGGTGCTGACCGGCGCCGTCGAGGCCGTCGGCGCGACGGCGCAGGTCGTCGCGGAAAAGCCCGCGTGGCAGAAATATTTCCACGTCGTCATCGCCCTGCAGGCGGTGGACCCGCGGCTGCGCTCCGGCCTCTCGGTGACCGCGCACGTGCTCGCCTTCGAGCATCCGCGGGCGCTGCTCCTGCCGCGCGCGGCGGTGCGCTGGCGCGACGGCGCCGCCACCGCGCTGGTGCGGCACGGCGCCGCCGTAGAAACGCGCGCGGTCAAGCTCGGCTGGGCCGACGACCGGCAGTTCGAGGTGCTCGCCGGCCTCCAGCCCGGCGAACAAGTGGTGCTGGAAGAGTGATCCTGAGACCGCCAAGCCCAAGTTGTAGGGGCGCAGCTTGCTGCGCCCCTACAACAGATACCTTGACCGCAGCCCTCGTGGGCGGGGCTTCCAGCCCCGCGAGCCTAAGCCAAACGAAAACGCGGGGCGGGAAGCCCCGCCCACAACGAGTGCGACGCAGCCATCCATGACTACCGCAGTGCTAAAACTTTGCGGAGTGTCCAAGTGCTTCCCGGCGCCGGGCGGCGCGGTGGAGGCGCTGCGCGAGGTGTCGCTCGAGCTGGCGGCGGGCGAGTTCGTCGCCATCACCGGGCCTTCCGGCTCCGGCAAATCCACGCTGCTGCACGTCGCCGCGCTGCTGGAGCCGCCCACGTCCGGCGAAGTGTGGCTGGATGGCGAAGACGTCGCACGCCTCTCCGAGCGTCAGCTCGCCGCGCGGCGCGGCGGGAAGATCGGCATGATCTTCCAGAAATTTTGCCTGCTGCCGCACCGCAGCGTGCTGGATAACGTCCTGTTCCGTTTCCGCTACACGCGGCATCCGCGCGCCGCAGCCCGCGCGCTGGCCTGCGCCGCGCTGGAGCTGGTCGGCCTGCGCGAGCGGATGGAGCACAAGGCCCGGCTGCTCTCCGGCGGCGAGATGCAGCGCGTCGCCATCGCCCGCGCCATCGCCCTCCCCCCGCGCCTGCTCGCCGCCGACGAGCCCACCGGCAACCTCGACCGCGCCGCGGCCGAAGGCGTGATGCACTGCCTGCGCGAGCTCAACGGGCGCGGCGCGACGATCCTGCTCGTCACCCACAACGAAGCCCTGCTGCGCCACTGCTCGCGGCACCTGCGCCTGGAAGACGGGTTGTTGGTGAACCAATAAGCCCGGCAAATGAAAAGCGCTGTCTGTGTGCCGGGCTTATTGACGATTGAAGATTTCCGAATGCCGATTTGTGGTAGGGCAACTTCAGGAGAGAATCCAAGATTCCGTTGCGACCCATTGTCTATGCCGTTTCAGTCCGTCAACATTCCACAAATCGGCAATCGTAAATCTTCAATCGGAAATTCGTCTATTTTTACAACAGCGTTTCAGTCACCAGGCAGTACATCTACGATAAAGAAGTCCGGGCGGCAATAGATGCGGAACGGGATCCGCGTGCTGCCGACCCCGGCGCCGACGAACAGGTGCGCACCCTGCACGACGAAGTGGCCGTGGTCGAAGCGCCGCCCGAAGCGCGAGGGCAACAGCAGCGGGCCGATATACGGCAGCCGCCACTGGCCGGCGTGGTAGTGGCCGGAAAAAACCATGTGCGCACCGGCACGGGCCAGACGGTAGACGTTGTCGCCGGTGTGGCTCAACGCCAGCACGAGCTCGCTGTCCAAACGGCCGGCGGCCGCCGTGCCGTTGCGTGGCGGCGGAGCCCAAGGCGTCGGGCCCCACGGATCTTCGCAGCCCCAGAGCGCAACGCGCGCGCCGCCGAGGTCCAAGGTGTGGACACCGTTCCCCAAGGTCTGGATGCCGGCCTGGTGCAACACCGCCGTCAACTTCTGCGGGTCCGACCAATAGTCGTGGTTGCCGAGTATCGCGAATGTGCCCAGGCGGCCACGGACCTCGCCAAGCAGCGACGGCAGACGGTCGGCGTAGGCGCCGTCGTCGCTCAAAAAATCGCCGGTGAACAGGAGCAGGTCCGGCGCGGCCTGCTGCACGCGCTCCATGAGCAGCCGGTAGTGGGCGTCCGGCAGCATGCCGTTGACGTGCAGGTCTGTGACGTGCGCGATGCGCAGGCGCGGGCCGCGCCAGTGCGGCAGCCGGACTTCATAGTGGCGGATGGCGAGCGTGGTCGTGGTGCAGGGCTGCAGCAGCGGCTCGGCGACGTTCTCCTGCCAGACCGGCGGCGCGCCGGCCAGCGTGCGGCGCAGCCACAGCCGCCGCAGCTCGCTGAGCACCAGCCCCACCAGCAGCGCGAGCACCGGCCAGAACAGCGGGGAGAAACCGGCGTGCCAGCCCCACCAGAGGCCACCGCCATTTAGCAGCACGATGGCCAGCAGCATCAACGGCGTCTTGGCGCGGTAATCGCGCAGCGTCAGCACCCAGCGGTTGACGCAGAAGAAGAACAAACCCGTGCCGACCGCCCAGAACACGAACGCCGCAAGCATCTTTTCCGTCAAACTCATAATGAACTACGGAGGATAGAACCACGAATCCACCGGAATGACACGGAAATTTGTCTCCGGCGGGACGCCTCCCGATCCAGCTAGACAAACCGCCGCGCCTCGTCCAGCACGGCGAGGTACTTGTCGATCGGGATGTAGCTGGTGACCCAGTTGCCCAGACCCAGGCAGTAACCGCCGCCGGGCTGGCAGCGGGCGAGCGTCTCGCGCACACGCCGGCGGATGGCGTCTTCGTCGGCGCGCGCGACGAAATCCACGTCCAGGCCGCCCAGCAGCGCCACGCGCCGGCCCCAGCGCCACTTCGCCTCCGTCACCGGCACCACCGTGTCCTCGAACGAATGCTTCGCGTCGATCTGCACGTCGTCGATCAGCGCATCCATGAGCGCATCGGCCTTGCCGCAACAGTGGAAGAAGACCAGCTTGCCGCGCGCGTGCGCCAGCGCCGCCATCCGCCGGTGCCACGGGAGGAATTTCTCGACGATCGTCTGCGGGGCGAACATCGTCGCCGTCTTGTAGGCATAGTCGTCGATGGCATACAGCGCAAAGACGCGGCTGAATTCGCACAGGCGACGCGTGAACGCCACGTGGAACTCGCCGACGCGCCGGATGACCTCGTCCACAAACGCCGGATCTTCGTGGAGCTTGATGCAGAACGTCTCCAGGCCGAGCAGTTCACGCACGACCTCCCAGATTTTCACACCGTGGAAGAGGCCCATGTCCGGCGGCAGGTGGCGCTCATGCCATTCCAGCTCGGACCAGTCGATCGCTTCAACCTGGGGCCAGGGGTACCGCTCTAGATCCTCCCACGACTGGAGCGGGCCGACGTGTTCTTCGCCCCACGTGATCCCCCGCGAGCCGGCCACCGCGAACTCTGCCCCCGGCAGCCAGACGCGGAGCAGCTCGCTGCCGATGCAGCGCTGCACGGCCACGTCGCGGCGCCATTGGAACTCCCGCGTGCCGCGGGGCTCGCGGAGGGACTGCGTCAGGCCGAAACGGCGCTCAAGCTCGTCCTTGATCTCGTCGGCCACGCCATGCTCGAAAATATGGACACGCGCCGGCTGTTTCTGGCGCAGCAGATTCAGCCGTAGCGCATCGAGGTCAAGCGTGACGGGCGGCAGATTCATGGCTCAGCGGTGGGCCCCGGAGTGCAAGGCGTTCTTCCCTGGCACGCGCTCAGCGGACGACGCGACCGGACGCCGACCCCTTCATCAAGGCCTCGACCTCGGCGCGGCTGGAGAAGTTATAGTCGCCGGAGATGGAGTGCGCCAGGCACGAGGCCGCGACGGCAAAGGCCACGGCGCGCTGCGGCGCAGCCAGTTCCGGCGTCAGCCGCGCGAAGATCAGCCCCGCGGCAAACGCATCGCCGCCGCCGACGCGGTCCACGATGTGCGTGATCTTGTAGGGCTGATACTGCCCGTCGCCACTGCACGGCGCGAAACAGGCGCGGTCCGCGCGGGCATCGAACAGCATCGCGCCCCAGTTGTTGTGCGAGGCCGAGATGCTTTCGCGCAGCGTGATCGCGACGTGCGTGACCTGCGGGAATTGCGCGACGATCTGCCGCGCGACCTCGGGATATTTTTCGCTCGCGACCTTGCCCGACTGCACGTCGGTTTCCGTCGCATGGATGCCGAGGACTTCGCCGGCGTCCTCCTCGTTGCCGATGACGACATCCACGAAGGGCAGCAGCTGCCGCATGGTCCGCTGCGCGAGCACCTGCGGATCGGTCGCCGGCTCCCAGCTCCACAGCTTGCGCCGGAAGTTCAGGTCGCACGAGACCGTCAGGCCGGCGGCGCGCGCCGCCTGCACCGCGGCCAGCGCGGCCGCGGCGGCCGTGGCGGAGATCGCCGGGGTGATGCCGGAGACGTGGAACCAGCGTGCGCCGGTGAAAATTTCCTTCCAGGGATATTGCTCCACCGGCGTCAGGCTGATCGCCGAGCCGGCGCGGTCATAAATCACGTTGCTCGGCCGCTGGTTCGCGCCGGTCTCCAGGAAATAGAGGCCCAACCGCCCCTGCTTCGTGCGCACGATGTACTGCGTATCCACGCCCATCGCGCGCAAGTTCGCCACGCAGGCGTCGCCGATCGCGTGGCTGGGCAGCGCCGTGACGAACGCCGCCGTGCCGCCGAGGTAGGCGACCGATGCGGCGACGGACGCCTCGGCGCCCGCGAAGGTGAAGTCGAGCGCGCCGGGCATGGCCTGCCGGAAGCGCAGGAAACCCCGCGGCGCCACGCGGCCCATGATCTCGCCGAAGGTGACCAGCTGGTTCATTGGGCGCCTCCCTGCCGGACGCGCTGCACGAGCTGCGTCGCCTGGCGCGCGTTGTCGGTGATCCGCTGCCAGGCCTGCTGCTTGATCAGCTCCCGCGGCGCAAGCCACGAGCCGCCGACCGCCTGGATCAGGGGCTCGCGCAGATATTTTTCGAGGTTGGTCAGATCCAGTCCGCCGAGCGGGATGAAGCGGACGTTCAGGTGCATGAAGGGCGCCGCCATGTTCTTCAAGTAGCTCAGGCCGCCCGAGGATTCGGCGGGGAAAAACTTCAGCAGCCGGCAATCGCACTCCAGCGCCTGCTCAATATCGGAGGGCGTCACCACGCCGGGCGCGAAGGGCAGCCCCGCTTCCGCAGCCGCGCGGACGACGCGCGGATTCATGCCGGGCGCCACGCCGAACGCCGCACCCGCGGCCTTCACCTCCTGCACCTGTGCAGGCGAGAGGACGGTGCCCATGCCCGCCAGCATCTCCGGCACTTCGCCGGTGATGCGCCGCAGCGCTTCGACGGCCGCCGGCGTGCGCAGCGTCAGCTCCATGATGTCCACCCCGCCTGCGAGCAAGGCACGCGCCAGCGGGACGGCATCTTCCACGCGGTCAACCACCAGCACAGCGATCACTCCGGTCCGCTGCATCCGCGCCATAATTTTCTCTGCATTCATTCTGTTCTCCTGTTGAAATTCAACCCTGTCGCTTCACTGCTCCAGCGCCGTTTTCCAAGGCCTGGAAACGAAACCGCCCGCTGTATCCATGTTTGGAAACCGAACCGCCACGCAGCGCGGCGAACGACAAATGCTAACTTCTAAATTCAAAATTAAAAATCATAATTTTCAGGGCGGCGGCACCGCCAACGCCGTGAGCGGGATGATGGACAGGGCGCAGTCCTCTTTGCCGTGCGTGTAGCTCACGTAGAGTTTCCCGTCGTGCTCGACGGCCGCCGGATAGGACCACTCGGTGGCGTCGCCGACATGGCTGGAGCCCGCCTGGCTGCCCAACAGGCGGCGCTTGGGAAACTGCTGGTGCCGGATTTTCCACACGCGGCAGAATGACCGGCCACCGGGCGCCGTCACCGCGATCGACAGCAGCCAACGGCCGCCGGCATCGAGGTCATTGAAGATCAGATACTGTTGCCCGGTGCTGAGCTTGCCGGCCAGCGGCTTGCTCTCGGCTAACGGGAGGTTGCTCAAGCGGAGCGGCGTCCACGTCCGGCCGCCGTCGCGGCTGACCGAGGCCGGCGCGGTGCGGACGCCTTTCGGCCGGCAGAGGGCCAGCAGCTCATCCCCGCGGTCGACCAGCGTGGTCTCGGGGAACAGGAGCTGGAGCTCCGCGGGCCGGGGCAGCTGGACGACATCCCACTTGGTGAAATCGCTGCCGTGGCTGATCGCGACGGCGGGCTCTTTCCAGCCCTGCTCGCCGCCGATGATCCAATTGCCGTCGCTCAGCTTGTGCGGGGGGCAGAACGGAATGAAGCCCGGAATATGCGCGTTCTTCGGCGTCCAGGTCCCGGCCGCCTCGTCGAGCGTGAAAAGCTCCGCGCGCGGTTGCTCCGCCTCCCACCGGGTGAAGAAACCCCACAGCTTGCCCTCGTGCGACAGCATCACGGGATGGTTGTAGGCCGCGCCGCCGCCGAATGGAGGGGCGACCCAGTCGGTCGCCGGGCTCCACGTGAACCCGCCATCGGCCGAGGTCCGGCCCCGGAGCAGTTCCTCTTTCTCGTTCGTTTCCACGAAGCGATGGTTCGCCCAGCCCAGATGCAGGCGGTCCTTGTGCCAGGCAATCGCAGATTCGTGGAGATAGTGGAAGCCCTCCGGCTGGGCGCGCTCGACGGCGACGTGCGTGACCACATCGAGGTCGGGCATCTCGTCGAAGGGCGGGAACGGCACCGCGGCGTCCCAAACCTGCAACGTATTCGTCGTGGCGGCCAGCTCCACAGAGGACCAGCGCTCCACCGCCACGTCCTTACCTGGCAGGATCACTACGCCCCAGCTGCCCAGGTTCAGCAGCTCGTCTTTCGCCAGCTCCTTCTGATAGAGGGTGCAGACATTCGGTTCGGCGGGGAACACCATGAACTCCGGCAGGGCGACCTTGCGGAACCCGCCTTTGAGCAAGGCGGCTGCCACGCTATCCCGGTTGCGGCCCGGGGTGGGCGTGGCGACGAGCACGGCGCCGGGGCGCCGGCAGACGAAGCGGCCGCCCCCCAGTCCCGCGCGGATGAACTTCATGCCGCGCAACGCGGCCGGCACTTCGGCGGCCGTGTACCTGCGGTCCGTGAAAAGTTTCACGCCGACCTGGAAGGTTTCGCTGCTCGCCCCGGCGGGGATTTCGAGCCCGGCCGCGGGCCCGACCAGCAGGGGAACACCATCCACATTGGCGTCACGCACCGCCGTAGCCGCATGGGACTTGTGGACCTTGGGCGCCTTCGCAGCGGGATTCACGCCGGTGGCCTGGTTGACGAGCACCTGCAAGCGGGCCGTCTGCGACACAAGACGCTCCTGGAGCACGTCCTCTTCCGTGAAGCGCGCCATCAAGATCTGTTTTTCCTTGGTGCGATTGAAATCATAGATGATGCGGATGGTCCCGTCCGGCGCCTGCACGCCATCGGGATAGGACACGCCGTTGCGCTCATCAAGCAGCAGCCCGCCCTGCCAGGTTTTACCCTCATCGTCCGAGAGGAACGCCGTCAGGTGGGAGCGGCGGATCTTGTGCTCCGGCCCGTCGTGACGCACCAGCAACAACCGGCCCGACACCAAACGGCTGATGAAAAACCGCGACACCGTGTGCGGGATCGTGCTGCGCTCGACCGCGCTCCACGTCTTGCCGCGGTCGCTCGAAACGCTCTCGCCGATGCCATAGCCCGTCCGCACCAGCAGCCACAGGCTGCCGTCCTTGCGCTCCACCAACATGTGCTCATCGCAGTTACGTTCCTTGGGTTCAGGGACGTTGGCCTTGCCGCACAGCTGGAACGTCGCGCCCTGGTCCGTCGAGTCCACGACCCGCGAACTGCCCTCCTGGTGCCACCCGGCCACCGGCAGCAACCACGTGCCGCCGGCCGTGAACAGCGGCTTGTTCATCATGATACCTTCGTGGAGCAACTGCGGCGCCGACCACTGCGGCGTTTCGCTGCCCGAGTCTGCGGTGGAGATGGCCCACAGTTGCACGCTCTTGTGCCGTTCGGCCCACGACAGCCACAGCCGCCCCTGCGGATCGTGCCAGAGGCAGGGATCGAACGCACGGCACGGCCCGTCACGGTCCGGATCGATCACCAGCTTGAGGCTGCTCCACGTCGCGCCATCGTCGCCGCTGGTCACGAGCATGATGTAGTTGTGTTGGTCTTCCGTGACGCCGCCGCCATACCACGTGGCCCAGAGCCGTCCGTTCTTGGCGCGCTCGATGCCGGGGATTCCTTGGAACATGCGGACGCCATCGGCATATTCCGGCCCCGGCTTCAGGTTCACCGGCGGCGGACGCAAGGCCACATCGTTGGGGGCATCCTTGGCGGGAACCTCGGCCGCCTGCGCCAGCGCCGCGCTCCACAACAGCAATCCGCTCACGACCACAAGCAACGCCTTTTGCAATTTCATGACAGGGATCCTTTCGCAGAAAATTGACGTGCGTGCTGGCGCGGGGCGCCGCCCTGCCCCACTTCGGCGATCAACGCTTCCATGGCCTTGGCGAGGTCGGCCGGCGGGGGTGCCACGCGCTCGTCGGGCCGCCGTGCATCGAACGCGGCCAAGGCCGCTTCCAGGCTGGCCTGCATATGCTTTTCCAGGCAGCGTTGCGCCGCCGCCGCGTCCCGTTGCCGCACCGCTCGGGCCACGCGCGCATGGTCCAGCCAGACATAGGCCAGGTGGTGCAGGTCGCGCTGGTGGCTCCGGTAGCCGAAGATGGCGCTGCGGATGTGGACGTCGCACAGGATTTTGAGCGCATAGCGGTTGCCCGCGGCCCGCAGCAGGAGGAGATGAAAGGCCAGGTCGGCGAGCAGATAACGCCGCAGCGGGGCGCCCTCCATGATGGCCGCGCCCGAGTTGCGGAAGGCCGTGACCGCCGCGCGCATCTCGTCGCACAGCTGCTGCAGCTCATGGACCTGCCGCGGGAGCATCCGCAGCGCGGCCCGCTTGACGGCAAACGCCTCCAGCGCCATCCGCACCTCGTAGGCCTCGATCAGCTGCGCCCGGTCCGGCTCGGCCACAAACGTCCCGCTGGAAGCCACCCGGCGCAGCATGCCTTCCGACTCCAGCCGGCGGAGCGCCTCCCGCACCGGGGTCCGGCTGATGCCGAGCTCCCGCGCCAGGCGGTGTTCCGAAATCTTCGCGCCGGCGCGCAGGCTCGCCCGCAACAGCCGGCTCTGGATGTGCCGATAGGCAACCGCGCTCAACGTTGTGCTCATGGTCCCGGCGCCGCTCCGTAAACCGGTATACCGGTTGGTTGAAGCTGTATACCCAGCCGTCGCGGACGCGTCAACAGGATTTAAAAACAGCCAAGGCTGCCGGTTCACGGCAGCCCTGGGCACCCAACCTGCTGGAGCTGACCGGCTCAGCCCGCCGCGGGCGGCGTGGCGGCGGCGGGTTGCGCTTCCGGCGGCTTCGCCTCCGGGATGGAGACCTGCAGATAGACGTCGCGCAGCTGCTTGGCGTCCACGTGGGCCGGCGCGTTCATCATCAGGTCCATCGCCTTCTGCGTCTTCGGGAACGCGATGACGTCACGGATGGAGTCCTCGCCGACCATCAACATGACGAGGCGGTCCACGCCGAGCGCGATGCCGCCGTGCGGCGGCGTGCCGAAGCCGAGCGCGCGGATCAGATGACCGAAGCGGTCCTCGATCTCGGCCGCGCCAATGCCAAGCGCCTTGAAGAGGCGGGCCTGGTAGTCCGGGTTGTGGATCCGGATGCTGCCGCCGCCCAGCTCGGTGCCGTTGAGCACGATGTCGTAGGCCTGCGCGCGGATCTTGAGCGGATCGCTCTCCAGCAGCTCCAGGTCCTCAGGATAGGGCGAGGTGAAGGGATGGTGCATGGACTGGATCTGGCCTTCGTCGTTCTTCTCGAACAGCGGGAAGTCGGTGACCCAGGTGAAGGCGAACTTGGTTTTGTCGATCGCGCCCGCGGCCGCGCCGGCGATCAGGCGCAGGCGGCCGAGCGCGGGGTTCGCGACGCCGGCCTTGTCGGCGGCGAACAGGAGCAGGTCGCCGTTCTCGATCTTGAGCCGCTCAGTCATCGCGGCCTTCTCCGCCTCGGAGAAGAACTTGGTGATCGGCGACTTCCACGTGCCGTCGGCCTGGATGCGGATATGCGCGAGGCCGCCGAGGCCGGCTTCCTTCGCGATCTTCGTCCATTCATCCGCCTGCCCGAGCGAGATGCCCGCGAGGCCCTTGGCGTTGATCGCCTTGACCACGCCGCCGCTCGCGAGCACGTTGGCAAACACCCGGAACGTCGTCGCCTTGAATGTCTCGGACAGGTCGACCATCTCCATGCCAAAGCGCAGGTCCGGCTTGTCGCTGCCGAACCGGTTCATCGCCTCGGCATAGGGCATCCGCGGAATCGGCAAGGTGATCTCGCCGTGACCGGCCACGCGCATGATGCGCGCGAGCATCCCGTCGATCAGCTTGAAGATGTCCTCCTGCGAGAGGAAGCTCATCTCCACGTCGATCTGCGTGAACTCCGGCTGGCGGTCGGCGCGCAAGTCCTCGTCGCGGAAACAGCGCGCGATCTGGAAGTAGCGGTCCATGCCCGACATCATCAGCAGCTGCTTGTACTGCTGCGGCGCCTGCGGCAGGGCGTAGAACATGCCCGGGTTGACGCGGCTGGGCACGAGGTAGTCGCGCGCGCCCTCCGGCGTGCTCTTCGTCAGGATCGGCGTCTCAATCTCCAGGAAATTCTCGCCGTCGAGGTAGTTGCGGACGTCGTTGATGATCTTGTGCCGCTGGATCAGGTTGCGCTGCATCTTCACGCGGCGCAGGTCCAGGTAGCGATAGGTCAGGCGTAACTCCTCGCTGACCTTGTCCGCGTCCTCGTCGTCGAGCGGGAACGGCGGCGTCTGGGAGCGGTTGAAGACCGTGATCTGGTCCGCCCGCACTTCGATCTCGCCCGTCGGCAATTTCGGATTGACCATGTCGTCCGGCCGCGCGGCCACCCGGCCCTCGATCAGGATGCACGTCTCGCCGCGGATGCCCTGCGCGACATCCCAGGCCGCCTGGTTGTCGGAGGGGTCGAACAGCACCTGCGTCAGCCCGTAGCGGTCGCGCAGGTCAATGAAGATGACACCGCCATGGTCGCGCACCGTGTTCGCCCAGCCGCACAGCTTCACGCGTGTCGCGACCAGGCCCTTGTTCAACTCGCCGCAGTTATGTGTCCGCATCATGCTAGTGCTCCCGTTTTCCGGTATAGTCCGGCGCTTTTCCAAGCTCTTCCCGCCTCAGGCGGACTTGGAAAAAGGCGGCGAATTGTAGTGGCCCGTCCCGGGCAAAGCAACGCCGAACATGGCGGAATGGGGGCGCGGCCCCGCGCGGGGGCGGCCGGTCAGGCGCTGAGGATGCGGCGGGCCTCGTCGAGGAAGATGCCCTTGAGGTTCATCTTGAGCGCCTCGGGATTGCTCGCGTACTGCAGGCCGTTCTGCTCGCTGACGACGCCCGCCTTGATCAGCGCGTAGAGCGCCTGGTTGAACGTCTGCATGCCGTCCTCGCCGCCGGTCTCGATGGCGGCGGGCAGCTTTTCGAGGGCGTTCTTCTCCATCATCTTCCGCACCGTCGGCGTGCTCAGCATGATCTCCACAGCGGGCACCACCCCGCCCTTGTTGGCAGGGACGAGGCGCTGGCAGATCACCGCCTGCAGGTTGGTCGTCAGGCTCATGCGGACCTGGTCGCGCTGGTCCGGCGGGAAGAAGTTCAGGATGCGCGATACCGACTGGCCGGCGGTATCGGTGTGCAGGGTGCTGAAGATCAGGTGGCCGGTTTCGGAGGCCTGCAGCGCGGCGCTAAAGCTTTCGGCATCGCGCATTTCGCCAATCATGATGATGTCCGGGTCCTGGCGCAACACATGGCGGAGGCCGTCATTGAACGAGGGCGTGTCGAGGCCGACCTCGCGCTGCGAGATGACCGACCGGGCGTCGGTGAACAGGAACTCGACCGGGTCCTCGATGGTGATAATGCGCCGCTTGCGGGTCTGGTTGATGCACTCGACGAGCGCGGCCAGCGTGGTGGACTTGCCGCTGCCGGTGGTGCCGGCGGCGAGCACGATGCCGCGCTGCGTGTGCGCGATCTGCTGGAGGATGGGCGGCAGGCCGAGCTCGGCAAACGAGGGGATGGTGGTCTTGACGTAGCGCAAGGCGAACGCGGGCACCATCTGGGTGTTGAACACCGTGGCGCGGAACCGGCCGACGCCCTCCTCCTGGTGCGAAAAGTCCGTCTCGTGGTGCGTCGCGTACTGCTGGCGGACGTGCGACGGGATGAGGTCCTGGGCGATGGCTTCGAGTTGGGCGGCGGTCAGGGCCTGGAAGGTCTGGGCGACCAGTTCGCCGTGCACACGAAAAATCGGCGGCTGACCCAGCTTGAGGTGGACATCGGCGGCGCCCTGGGCGACGGCGGCGGTTAGAAGTTCTCGCAATGAGGACATATCGCATCCGCGCTCTTGGCCGCGCACTTGATGTTCGCGCTGGCTTCCTTGGCGAGGTCCATAAATTTCACCCAGACGCGATAGAGGCTGGAGTCTTTTTCCTTCTGGCAGTGCACCACGACGCCGGAGCAGGAGACGGTGGCAGGCGCAGCCCCGGTCTGCGCCACCTGCATCTGAAAATCCATTACGGCGAAGTCGGCGAGCTTCGTCGGCGAATAGAATTGCACCCCGAGCGGGCACACCCGAAACTTTTCACCTGGCTGCAACACCGATGGCTGCCGCCCCACCTGGACCGCGACCGGCATTCTGACCACTGACTTCTTGCGCTTGCTGGACACGCGTTTCGCCCCGCCCGACGTACTACGTTTTTTCATAAAGGAAATCCCGGGCCGCAAAGTAGCACGCACCCCCCACCCTGTCAAATAAGCGCAGCAAATTATGCCAGCCGGGCGAGCAGCATCCAGATAAAGGCCGCCAGCGTCAGCACCGCCAGCCCCGCGGCGGCCGCGGTCCACACCCGGCCGGCGCGCGCGCCGCCCCGGCGCTGCTCCCGCTCCAGCACCCAGCCGAGCGCCGCGCCCACGACGAAGCCGCCGGCGTGCGCCACGTTGTCCGCGCCGACCAGCGCACCGAACACGAAGCCGTACAGCGCCCACTTCAGAAAGAAATTGCGTTGCTCGTGACCCTGCGCGCCACCATAGAAATGCGCGAAGCTCGTGCCCAGCCCGATCAGCCCGAACAGCGCGCCGGAAGCGCCGACGATCATGATGACCGCCCCGCCGCGGAAGAGCACATCCGCCAGACCGCCGCCGATCAGCGCCAGCGTATAGACCGTGAAAAACCGCTTGCCGCCGAACTGCCGTTCGAGGAACGGCCCCACCTGCGACAGGGTCACCATGTTGAAGACGATGTGCAGCAGCCCGCCGTGCTCATAACCGTACGTGATCAGCTGCCAGTAGGCGCCCTGCCAGAAAAACCGAGGCACCAGCGCGCCCATCTGCACCAGCGTCGCGGGGTCCGGTTCAATCAGGCCCCGCAGGCCGAACAGGAGGACGGTCAGAGCGAACCAGACGATATTGGCACCCATCAACAGCGCCGTCAGCGGACACCAGGCCGGCAGCACCAGGCCGAGCGTGCGCATAAACGCCTGACCACGCCACGAGCCGACAGCGGTGCCACAGCGCATGCACGCCGCATCGCCGCGGTCGACCAACGCGCCGCAATGCGGACAGACCTTGTGCTGATAGACCACATGCTGGCGGCCGCCACGCCACCGCTCCACGCGGTTCGCCCAGGCATTTTGCCAGCGGATGATCCGCCACTGCCACGCCACCCCGTTCAAGCCCAGCCGGTCAAAAAAAGTTCTCCAGTCCATGGCGCGAGACTAGCCCTTCGCCGCCTTTTTGCAAGGCAGAGAAAACTTGACCGGCGCCGGCCGGGTTCCTAGGCTGCGGTCATGAAAACTGTCTGGAGGACCGCTGCGTTCCTATGTTTTGGCGTTGGCGCGCTGGCCGCCGAGCCGCCCGCCTATCCTTTCCAGCTCGCGCTGGCTTCACCGGTGGCACTGGTCGCGCCAGAGCATTCCATCAACGGCCTGCGTTTGAATCTGCTCTGGGGCGCGAACGCAAACGTCAACGGCATGGACCTCGGCCCGGTCAACTACACGGCGAAAAATCATCGCGGCCTGCAGCTTGGCCTCGTGAACCTCGTCGGCGGCGATTTGACGGGCTTCAACATGGGTCTGGTGAATTGGGCCGGCGGCAAGGTCGCGGGCAGCGAAGTCGGCTTGATCAATTGGGCCGGCGGCGAAGTCAGCGGCACGCAGGATGCCTTCCTGCTGAACGTCTCGCGCAGCAAAGTCTCCTATCAATTCGCCCTGCTGGTGAGCTGGGCCGAGGAAGTGGAAGGCGGACAGTTCGGTATCTTCAACCGCGCCACGAAAATGACCGGCTTGCAAATGGGCGTCATCAACATCACCGGCCAGCTCAACGGCCTGCAACTCGGCCTGCTGAACATCGCCACCGAAAAAGCCGGCCCGTGGAAGGTGCTGCCGCTCGTGAATATGAATTGGTAAGTGAACTGGAAGCAGGCGAGACAAGAGGTTAGACTGTGCCGCGTGGAGACAACGTTATGAATACGATGGTCAAAGCCGATGTTCTGGGCTTGAGCCTCTCGGAGCGCGTGCAACTCGTCGAGGATATCTGGGACAGCATTCTGGAAATGCCGGAGACGCTTGCGCTGACGGAAGCGCAGAAAGCCGAACTGGATTCCCGTTTGGCTGCCTATCACCGCAACCCCACAGAAGGTAAGCCTTGGGGATTGGTGCGAGAGCAGTTCGCCAAACGTCCATGACTCGCAGCATTCTCATCCGTTCCGCGGCGGAAGCAGAAATCGCCGGAGCCATCGCCTGGTACGAAGGTTGTGTGCCGGGCCTTGGCGCTGAATTTCTGCTCTCCTTGGATGCGGCGATCCAAGCTGCCGCGCGTCAACCGCAGCGTTTTCCCGTTGTCCATAAAATCATCCACCGCGCCCTCACGCGCCGCTTCCCCTATGCACTCCTCTTCGTCGAGGAACCGACACGCATCGTAGTGCTCGCCGTTTTTCACGCCAAACGCGATCCGCGACATTGGCAGGAGCAGATCTGACCCCAACGGGAACCGGGTCTTGACAAGCAGCGCATCGACCTGCGACCCGGACTGCTCTACATCGCCACCGAAAAGGCCGGCTTCTGGAAAGTGCTGCCGCTCGTGAATATGAACTGGTGAGTGAACTGGAAGCAGGCGGGGCAAGAGGTGCAGCGACCGCGAGGGCGTTCGGGCTTGGCGGCGTGCGGGTGCGCCGAGCCGGAGACTCGGCCTACAGCCTTGCGCTAGCAACCCGTGGGATAGCGCTCCGCGCAACCTGGGTCCGCGCCTCAGATAGGCGCTGTTGGGAGCGGCGGCACTCTTGCCGCCGTACAACGACCACGTTTCCATGCCAATAGTCCGGTTGCAGGCGCCAGGCCCGCGCCGGGCGTTTCTCCTGCTGCGGCCGTACGCTCCGCGTGCAAAGCGCACTGGGCGCAGCAAGCTGCGCCCCTACAAAGCAAACGGAGGGCACAGGCTGGCGTGGATCAGATTTAACGCAAGGTTAGTGGCTTGAGGGCCAGGGAGTGTTTGGCCTCCCGGTTGACAATCGCGAGGCCGATTTCATACACGCCCGCGGCCGGGTAACGCGTGGCGCAGGGTTTGACGCGCAGGGTGATGGTGTGTGTTTGTCCCGGCGCAAACGTGGTCAAGCGCACGTCGGCGGCACGGATGCAGTCCCTGTCGAAGCCGAGGTTTTCCACGAAACCCACGGGCCAGAGGCAGACATCGTGAAACGTCGTCTGGGAAAGATTGGTGGCGCGCAACGTGACGGTCTGAACGGAAGCACAGGTCATCTGCGGCTCGCAGAGGACTTCCGCCCGGATGCGATCGCCACCGTTTCCTTCGCGGTCGCCCGGCAGCAAAACGCCGTTGTAGGTGCCCCAGTCATTATAGTTTGTTGTCAGGCAAATACGGTCGCCCCAGCCCGCGGGTTTGTCGCCGTAGACCGGTTGCCCGTCAGCGCCGGCGAGCGTCAATATTTTGGAGAAGGGCCGGTAGTTCATCGTGCTGAAGGCGTTCCAGAGCACCTGCTGTCGGGTCATGTTTTTCAGGCACAGCGCGGGGTCATACGGCGCTTTCATTTTCATGTATTCGCTCATATATAGGTGCGTCTTGCGCCCGGCAGATTGCACCATGGCGCGAACGGAAGAAAGTTCGCCGGAGTATAGATGGAAGGCAACGCCATCGGCGTACTGCAGGACGCCCTCAGCGATCAGCGCCGGCAGCATCTTCCCTGCGTCCGCGACCAGCACCGTGGCCTCGGGGTCGATCGGCTTGACGGTTTCGTAGAAATTTTTGAACCAGAGCGCATAGGCTTTATAACCGCCGATCAAGGCATCTTGATCGGGCATGTCGATTTCGTTCATGACTTCATAAAGGAGCCCCCGGCCTTTGAGTTTGGCGGCGAGTTGCGCGGCGAAAGCGCGCCACATTTTCCAATCGTCCGGAGGATAAAGCCAATGCCGGTCGTGAACGTAGTGCGGCCCAGGATAGGGATCGCCCACCCCATTATGGTTGCCGGGGTTGGCGAAAGGAGCGGGGCCCTCGCGGAGGGCTTTGTCGTGATTGTTGCGGTGCCGCGGATGGGACCAATCCGGGGAGCCGCGGAGACACAGTTGGGTCCGGAGACCGTAGTAGGCCACGTTATCAATGTTCTCGAGGAGCTGATTCAGGGAGGCTTCATAATTACCCGAGCCGCCCGCCGGGTCGGAGTTCCAGATGATCGCCTGATCGTGCACGGCAGGATAATGGGCGTTGCGATCATTCCAATAGGTGAAGAGGCGGACCAGGTTGAACCCGCCCGCGCGGAACAGCTTGTGGGCGCTATCCATCACCAACCGCGAAGCGTACCCGCCGGGCGCTTGTGGAGCGTACTCTGGCTGAAAAAGATTGCCCGCCACGCCTGTATAGTGAAGGCTGTCGCCCGTTTCGAAGGCGTTCCATTCGCCGTCGGTGAAGCCTGCCCCACCCGGCGTTGCGGTCACGATCCGAACGTCGCTGAAGAGCACCTCACCTTGCGCGTCATCGAACATGAGCCTTAGTTCGGCTTTATTCCCGCCGGCCGCTGTGCGTTTGTGGGGATGTGTGCTGACCACGGCACACAGAGGTTTGTGGACGCAGGTGAAACCGTTGACGACGGTATCGGCACCGCCGAAATGCTCGAAACCGATTTCGTAGGGATCCTCGGGATCGAGGATGCGCAACCGGACACGGCAGGTGCCGCGGGTGAGTTTGTTCTGCAGGGAATAGCGCACGTTCCAGAAGGCCAGATCTTTGCCCTTGATGGCACGGGTTGTCCGGGCTGTGGGCTCAATCACGAACGCGGGACTACTGACCGCTCCGCTCCTGCCAGCCACCGTGACTTTCAGGACCTCTCCTTTACCCGGCTTGAAACGGGGCGCGGAGGCGAGCGCAATGCCGGGGCCGGCGGTGCGATAGCCGCCCAAGTCCGTGGAAAAATCCGGAACGTGAACCACCGCCGCAGGAGTGACGCTCTGGCTCTGTCCGCCCTTGTCCACCACCCCGGCACCGTTCCCCGCCGGATTCACCGCCTGCGCGGCGGCGCGATGGGCCGCCGTGAGTAACAACAACAACCCAGCGAGCACAGCGCACCTGAGACCGAAGCCCAGCCGACCAGGCCGATGCAACCGCAGCCATCCGGCCCACGTGCTGAAACCTGTTTTGAAAACGCCTTCCATGAGCGCCCCCCTTGCCAGACAGACAACCGACAGCACCAAAGCCGCCCGACCGACAGGGAAGCGTTGTTTCTCAACCGCACGCTGACAAGAAAATATCACGCGCAAAGTCTTACGTTCCGCGCGGCAAAGTCAACACCGGCGCGCGCGACGGCGGCGGCGCGACACGCCGCCCTCCAGCTTGGAGGGCGCAGCATCGCTGCGCCGGCTCGTGTCTATCGGCACACCGGCAAAGCATCCACTGGAATTTTCACTCGTTTTTCGGCCGGCGGCGACTATCCTTCGCGCTCCCGATGCAACCGAACTTTCTCAAGGAAATCCAGCGCTGGTTCGACACCTACGTGGATGGCTTCCGCGGTTCGGACGGGAAGCTGGCACCCCTCCTCCAGCTCAAGCTCGAGCACAGCCGGCGCGTGGCGGAGGATGCGCGCGGCATGGCCTGTGATATGGGCTGGTCCGCTCCCGATGTGAACACAGCGGAGGCGATCGGCATCCTGCACGACGTCGGCCGGTTTTCACAGTATGTCGAATTCAAGACGCTGTCCGACCGCCACTCCATCAACCACGCTGCACGCAGCTGGGACGTGGTGGAGAGCGAAGGCGTCCTGGCGGGGGTCGAGACCACCGTCGGCCAGAGCATCAGGGATGCGATCCTGCACCACAACCGGATTGAAATTCCCGCCGGCGTGGTCCAGAACAGCCTGCCGTTTGTGCGGCTGATCCGCGACGCCGACAAGCTGGATATCTTCAGGATCTTTCACGACATCGTTTCGTCCGACAGGCTGGGAGAGCATCCGGAGCTCCTGTTAGGCGTGCCCCTCGAAGGTCCGGCCAACCCTGAACTCGTGAACATGATCCGGGCGCAACGCAACGTCCCGTTCTCCATGATCAAGTCGCTGACAGATTTCAAACTGATCCAGCTGTCGTGGGTGTACGACATCCATTATCCGCCGGCCTTCGCGCGCATCGACCAGCGGAACATCATCGGCAAGCTGGAGAGCCTGCTGCAGCCGACCCCGGAAGCCCTGGCGGTGGCCGCCCTGGCGCGCAGTCATGTGGCGCTGCGCCGCCGGAAGCCAGCCTAGTCACCCAGCCAGCAGCATGCTGCACGGGCTAGGCTCGCGCTTGGCCTTTCCCCTGCGGCGGACCGTCGGCCCCCCGGCCGCCGTTCCCGGCTGGTTTCTGCGCTGTCACCACGCGCGTGGCGCCAAACCATTGCGGTGCTTGCGGCTTGCATCCGGCGGGGTGTTTCGGTAGGTTCCGCGCCGCTGTTTGCGGTAATAACTTAAGCAACAGGAGCAATGAACATGTCAGAAATCGTCAAAATTACGGGCCGGGAAATCCTCGATTCGCGGGGCAACCCGACCGTCGAAGTGGATGTGATGCTGGACTGCGGCGTGGTCGGCCGCGCGGCGGTTCCCTCGGGCGCCTCGACGGGCGAGAACGAGGCGATCGAGCTGCGCGACGGCGACAAGAAGCGCTACCTCGGCAAGGGCGTCCTGAAGGCCGTGGCCAACATCAACTCGAAGATCGCGCCGAAGCTGATCGGCATGAGCGCGCTCGAGCAGAAGGCGATCGACCGCACGATGATCGACCTCGACGGCACCGAGACCAAGAGCAAGCTGGGTGCGAACGCGATCCTCGGCGTCTCGCTGGCCGCGGCGCACGCGGCGGCCGACTACCTCGGCATGCCGCTCTTCCGCTACATCGGCGGCACGAATGCGAAGGTGTTGCCGGTCCCGATGATGAACGTCCTCAACGGCGGCGCGCACTCCGACGCCCCCGTGGACGTGCAGGAATTCATGATCTGCCCCAAGGGCGCGCCGAGCTTCTCCGAGGCGCTGCGCATGGGCACGGAAGTCTTCCACGCGCTCAAGAGCGTGCTGAAGAAGCAGGGCCTGAGCACGGCCGTGGGCGACGAGGGCGGCTTCGCCCCGAACCTGGCGAGCAATGTCGCCGCGCTCGACGCGATCATGAAGGCCTTTGAACTCGCGGGCTACAAGGCCGGCAAGGACATCTTCATCTGCCTCGATCCCGCGAGCAGCGAATTCTTCGACGTGAAGAAACAGAAGTACATCTTCAAGAAGAGCGATAAATCCGAGAAGACCCCCGAGCAGATGGTCGAGTTCTGGGCCAACTGGGTCAAGAACTACCCGATCATCAGCATCGAGGACGGCATGGCCGAGAGCGACTGGGCCGGCTGGAAGCTGATGACCG
>CAIWHP010000032.1 GCA_903912445.1 uncultured Lentisphaerota bacterium | reverse complement strand
GCGCCTTCATCGGTCAGGCCACTCACACACCTGACCCACCCTTGGCGGGCGAGCTGTGCGTGCCTGCCCCGGCAGGGTGCGCCAGCTGTTGGTGGGCGGGAAAGCAGCCGGTTTGTTTTTTCCCAAGGCTTGGACACAATCCACAGGCCTGCCTGACAAGAACCAGCTTCCCACCCTTCGACATGCGCGTTGCGGGGCGACATGCCGCCGTCGGTATGCGGTGACCCGCCGTCCAGTTACGAGCACCCGTCCTCCAGTGGTCACGAGCCGACCTCCAACGGCGGTCATTGGACGGTGGGTCGTCGTCATACGACCTCCCAACTCCACCACCCGACGGCGTGTTAGCGCCACCCGCCATCCAACTGCTGTGAACGGACGGCGGATAAGAGCAACCCGACACCGAAACATGGAGCCCCACCCCGCAACATGGTTTTGCAGCCTGCAAAATCGTTTTGCAAGGTGGGGAACGGGGAAAAAGCGAAGGAGCGACGTGGGTTGTGATTCTGTCCGCTTCGTAGGCTGGGTCTCCGACCCGGCGAACCCAAGCCCGCACCCACGCTCAAGCGCAACCCTCTGCTGGGGGTTGGGTTTGTTTGGTCGGGAGGATGCGGCTGCGGCGGCGTGCGTGTGCGCCGGGTCGGAGACCCGGCCGACAACGAGATACCTTTGGCGCATGTTTGTCCACCGCGTGAACTCACGCGGCGTGGTTACACGCCCGGTCGGTGACCGGGCCTACAACAGACGCCGTTGTTGGCCGCGTCACCGACGCGGCGAGAGTGCGCCGCCAGTTCAGATCAATACATCCGGCGAAACGGGCTCTTCCGGGATCGGACGATTCAGGCGCAGCGCGTTTTCCATGGCGGCGATTTGTTGCTCGACGGGCTGAAGGTTCCATTCCGGCTCCATGCCGAACCGCGCGACATAATCCGCAAACAACCGCTCAAACTTTTTCACCTGATCCATGAAACATATCCTAGGTCGCAAAACACACGGCGCACATCCCGCCCGGTCGGTGACCGGGCCTACAACACCGCCTATGGTAGGGCGCGCACGCCGTGCGCGTCGCCAGACAACCCCACCGCAACAAAAACGGCGGCACAACGCGCCCCGTTGTAGGCCGCGTGACCTCACGCGGCGTCTTGGCTTCTCAGAACTTCGGCACGTTGGCTTTGCGCTGCTGTTCTTTTGCGGCAGCGCGGGCTTGGATGAAGGCCGCCGCCGCGGGCGATTCGAGCGTGATCATGTAGCGTGGGGCTGCGATATGCGCGCTGTTCCCATTGGAATTGATCCAAGTCGATGGATTCGTTACGGCGACGACCAGCAGCTGTCCGGGATCTAACGTCGCGTTGGATTTTACCTGCCACCGCCCACCCCCGGCCTCGCCCGCCAAGATCGCTTGCAACTCATCGTCCTGAATAGGCGGTTTGACATCCTTCGCCAGGATTTTCATGTATACGATGCGCGCCGCCCGGCCCTCGACAAAGGCCGTGCGGATATACCAGCCTTGGAATTTGTAGGTATGGTTCACCGCGCCTTCAATCAGTGGCGTGTAATGCAGCGGGTCTTCCAAGGTTTTCATCGGCGGCCCATAGCGCCGTTCGCTCTCCGCCTCCGTCTCGCCCAGCCGTGCCGAAGCGCTGAGCGCCGCACAACTGATCACAACCAAAAACAACCGCACGCCGTGCTGTCGCTTCATTTTCATTATACTTGATCTCTACGCAGGGTTAATCTGTTTTTTCAAAAGTTCGGGTGCAAGCCTTGCGGCCAACCATTTATGCAGCTCGCCTCTCTCCGTGAGCTGCTGAACATTTACGCCGAACGTAAAGTACTTGCCTGACCTCGTCCCAAAGGCGAGACCTCCAAGGTTCAAATGATCGACAGCTTCCTGAAAGTTCTCAAGTCCGTGTTTTACCTCAACGAAGGCTCGATCGGTCTTTCTTCGGGAAATCCAAACCCTCGCCAATCCACCAACCGAAAGAGATATATACGATTCAAAATATTTAACGGAGATTTCGCCGTACAGATCCTCCAAGATTTTTTTATACCAGCGCGCGCACGCCAGCGTCCCAGGATTGTTCTTGGTCCAGTGACTTTCGTCGTACTGTACCTGCGGTGTTTCTTCTTCTTCAGGCTCTTCGTAGGAATCGATTACCTTCGTGAAGTGCAGCCCTTTTACGGAACCGATCTGCACAATGCTGACCTGCACACCGATAATTGGCACAGCCATCCCCAGAAGATGCACGACGTTAAAGAATCTGTTTGTAATCTCCTCAGCCACCAAGACGGCCGTATGGCTACGATTCGGCCATTTCCGCTTGACGTTATCCCAGTACTCGATGGTCCGGATTATGTGGGACTCATCCGTGGCCCCGAGCTGCAATTCGACCTCAAACATAGAATCGTCCTCATGGTTCTTGAGCAGAAGATCCAGTCTCCCCCCTTGGGCTTGATTCGTCTCCTTCATCAACGCCTGCAAGTCGCCCAGCCCAAGCTGAGCAGGATCGTCAAAAATACGATCACGCAGCCAATACTCATCGTGACCGCACTCGCGAATCGTTAACACATTGGCCGTTTCAATTTTTTCCATGGTCGTCCTCTTTCTTGTCCTTCAATTTTAAGTTACCGGCCGAATGCAGTCGGTGGTGATCAGGCTCGCGGGGTTGGGATGGGCGGCGGGGACGCCGGGGGCGGTGACGGGTTCGCCGCGCTCCAGGCGGGCGGCGACGGCGAGGTTCAGGGCGAGCAGTTGCGCGAGCAAATCCTGCTTGGCGTCGAAGCCGTAGGCGGCGAGGACGGCGGCATCGAGCGCGGCGTGGGCGTCCTTGAGCGGATTCGCGCCGGGCAATTCCAAGGTGCGATAGAGTGCGCGCAAGCCGCCCTTGATCTGCGGCAGGTACTCCGCCCGGATGCGCCGCACCTCCCGCGCCGCCGCCGCCACCGCATCCACCTGTGCCACGCTCGCACTCTGCGGCCATGGGAAGGTGTCGTAGACAGACGGCGGTGTGTAACGGAAATCTGATTTCAACTTGCTGCACTTGGTCACGAACCAAAGCCAGTGTAACGAAGATTGCAGGACACCGAAACTGTAGTCGTCTGAGAAAGTGAAACAAGAGAGTGCATCCCCGGGACGAATGGTCGGAGACACAAAAACGAAAACGGGCCGTTTCGTGACTCGTGAGCAGACAATGAACCGCTGGAGTTTCTCGAGTTGTGAAATCAGTTCGGGACGAGAGAATGACAATTGCCACCAGCGCGCTAGGAATTGTTTGTGATGCGGACGAACTTTTCCGTCAGCATCAGCACCTTCTTTGGCTTTGCGTTCACGATCGGGGAGAATGTGTTGTTGCACCCATGCAAAGGCATCAGTATAAGCCGCTGCTTGCAACTGGTCGCGCTGGCCGAAGTCGATGACGAATCGCTCAAGTCTTCCTGTTCCAGAAAGAAAGTCGTCACCGTTGAGGTAAGGGAACATCACGTCCACGGCAATCGGTGACTTCCTGACAATCTGCGCTCGCTCATGTTCTTCGATAAGAAATTTGTCATGCCCGATCATCTGACCGGTGAAGCAGCGCTGCGGATCAGTATTGCACCGCAAAGCCACCGCGCCAGAAACGTCGGCTTGGCTTGAGAGCGCCGAATTGATGACCGTACACTCACGGCAGTCTAGCGCGTAATCTTTAAACGCCGGGCCGTCGCCGCGCTTCCGGATTTTCTTGGCGGCAGCCGAGGGTTCGACCTTGAACCACAGCTTGCGCTTTTCGGGCAGTAGTGCCGCGTCCTGCGTCTTGACCCAGTTGGCGATGGAGACATGTACAACCGCATCACCTGACCACGGCTGGTTTTCGACGGCATCAACAATCGTGCCGGTCTTGACGATGTAATCCAGTCCACCGACGCGGGATTGGTTGTTGCGGATGTTCTGCGTGCCGACAAGGCCGGCGCGGCCGGCGGTGGGGTCATCCTTGGTGCAGGGCGGCAGGGCGTCATGCGCTTTGCGGAACCAATAGACGCAATAGTCGGCCATGCCGGGCACGTCGGGATAGGCTTTGCGCAGAGCGTTGACGTAGTCGGGGCCGCGCTCCGGCTTGAGCCGCTTCGCGCCCAGGAACGGCGGATTGCCGATGATGACATCGGCGGCGGGCCAGACGGCGGGCTGGCCGTTGGCATCGAGCAAGGCATCGGCGGCGCGGAAATTCGCGTCGAGATTGTCCAGCGGGAGATCGCGCTCGTGGATATGGAGCTCGTCCACCGCGAGCTTGCGCGCGATCAGCATGGTGACCTTGGCAATCTCGACGGCGAAGGGGTTGATATCGAGGCCGAAGAAATTCTGCGCGCTGAGGAAGCCGAGCTGCCGCACGTCCTTCTCGCTCTTGAAGGCGGCGATCTTCTCGAAGAGGCGGGCTTCGACGCGCTTGAGGTCGCGGTAGGCCAGATAGAGGAAGTTACCGGAGCCGCACGCGGGATCGAGCACGCGGAAGCGGTGGAGACGGTCGAGCAACTGGTTGAGGCGGGCGAGCGTGTCGGCCTTTTCCACCTGTTCCATCCAAGGCTGGGTGATGGTGGGGCCGACGATCTTCATGATATCGGCGGGATGGGTGAAGTGCTGGCCGAAGGCGTGGCGTTCGTCGGCGTTGCTGGAAGCCTCGAAGAGCGTGCCGAAGATTTCCGGCTGGACCTTGCGCCACTCGCGCTTGGAAATCTCGCAGAGCTTGACGAGTTCGACGTCGGTCAATTCGATGGCGGCCGCGTTGGCAAAGAGGCCGCCGTTAAAATAGCGGATGTCCTTGTAACGGCCGCCCGCGGCCGGCTGGGGCGAATTCATCGCATTGAACAGGCCCTGTATCAGATCAAACGAGTCGGCCGGCCGCACACATTCTTCCAGCAGCAGTGTTACGAAGGCTTGCGGCAGCAGGCCGATATCTTCGGCGAAGAAGCAGACGAGCAGTTGCAGGATGTAGCGCTGGGCGTGGGCGCGATCGATGCCGCGGTCAATGAGGCTGCGAAAGACACCCGCCATTTCGCCGGCGGCCTGGGCGGTGATGGGGACGCGGTCGTTGCCAAAGCTGGGCTGCGGCTGTTCGGGATAGAGGAAGGCGAGCGCGTTGCGCTGCGCCGGGAGGTTCGCCAGCGTGATGGAATCCATCGGCTGATCCATTTGCGTCTCGAAGTCGAAGACGAGGAACTCGTCGAAGTTGCAGAGGATGACGTAGCGCGGGCGGTTGGGGACGAGGCGGGTCCAGTAGTCGAACGCTTGGCGGTAGTGCTTCTGGAGCGGCTCGCCGCGCTTCTTCATTTCGGTCAGGACGACGGGTTTCCAGACGAGGTCGGCAAAGGCGGTGCCGCCATCGCTTTTGTGGACGCGCTCCTCGAAGAGCGCGCCGGCTTCCTTGGCGCCCGCATGTTCGAAGGCTTGAAAAAGCCGGTCGAGAAAGATCTGGGCCTCGCCCTTTTCATCGCCGGTGATGTGCTTTTGGCACCAATCCACGAATCCTTGGAGCACCTCGCTACGCGTCATGCGTGGGAGTGTAGCAAAGCGGCCGCGCGGGTCAAACGCGCGGGGAGCGCGGGACAGCCTGCGGCGCAAACGAGGCGGATAATAAGTGCTGGAGTGCCCGCCCCCAAGCCGCCCTATAAATTGAAAGCGTAGAAACTGATCCGGTTGGCGCGCCCCTCGCTGTTGCCCACCTGGTACATGCGTGCCACCCACTCATGCTGACGCGGCTGGCCTTTTCCGTTCCAATGCACATAGCCGGAACCTTCGACCTTCGGCATTGTGAGGGAGTGGGGCTGCAGCCACGCCTCGATCGTCAGCCCGTGGTTGGTGGGTTGAGAGAAGTCAGCACTGTTGGGGATTTCAACGTAGCCGCTGCGGCCATCAAAGACAGGCGCAGCCGCGGAGGGTCTGTTGCCAAGACCCACAAAGCCAGCAGAAGCTAACAGAAACGCACGCCTGTTCATGCTCGTCGCGCTTCAGGTTATTAACAGCGTGTTGTCTGGAATCCGAGGCGCAACGGCTTACCTCCTGCTGAGCCATTTTTCAAGGCTGATCACCGGCAGGATCACGGCGGCCACCAGCGCCGCCCGCAGCCAGGCGGCTAGATCCAGGCTTGTGCTGCTGAAGAGGGCTTGCATGAAGGGGAAATAGGTGAAGCCCGCCTGGAGGAGTAACAGGATGCCAATGCCCAGCCAGACACCTGGATTGGAGAACCAGCCCAGCGCCGCCAGTCCGTCGCGCAGGCTGCGGCAGTGGAGCAGATAGAAGATTTGGAAGAAGGTGATGGTGGTGATCGCCATCGTCTGCGCCTCTGCCTGCGCGGTGCTGTGCGTACCCGCGGGAATCACCGCGTCCAGCGTCCCGACGCGCCGCAGGTATTCCCACAGGTAGAGCAGGCAGGCGCCGGTGGCCATCAGCACGGCGACGACCACCGTCCGCACCAGGATGAAGCGCGAAAAGATCGGCGCGTCCTTGGGGCGTGGTTTCCGGCGCATGGCCGCGGGCTCCAGAATCTCAAAGGCCACGGGGAGCGAAAGCGCCACGCTCGCCACGAGGTTGATCCACAGTATTTGCGTCGGGGCCATAGGCAACAACAGTTCCGCACCCAAGCCGTCCACCTGGACGGTCGGGAAGAAGAACAGCGCCGCCGTCAGCGTCAGCGCCAGGCCCAGGTTGGTCGGCAGGATGAAGGCCAGCGCCTTGACCAGGTTGTCATACACCCGGCGCCCCTCCTCCACGGCGGCGGCGATGGAGGCAAAGTTGTCGTCGGCCAGCACGACCTTGGCGGCATCCTTGGCCACGGCGGTGCCGGTGATGCCCATGGCGATGCCGATATCCGCACGCTTGAGCGCCGGGGCATCGTTCACCCCGTCGCCGGTCATCGCCACCACGTTGCCGTCCGCCTGCAACGCGGCGACGAGCTTGAGTTTATGCTCGGGCGCGACCCGTGCAAACACATGGACCCGCCGCGCGACCGCGCGCAGTTCGTCCTCCGAAAGTGCGTCCAGTTCGGCACCGCGCAGGGCGGCTTCATCGCCCTGCAGAATGCCCAGTTCACGCCCGATGGCAGCGGCTGTCAGGGGATGGTCGCCCGTGATCATCTTCACCGTGATGCCGGCCTGCTGACAGACCGCGATGGCGTCAATGGCCTCCTGCCGTGGCGGGTCAATCATGCCCATGAGGCCCAGCAAGGTGCACCCGCTGGCGATATCCTCCGGCTGCAAGTGACTCTGGCCGGCCTGCGGCGTATGCCGGGCAAAGGCCAGCACCCGCATCCCTTGCTCCGCCAGGATTTGTTGCGCGTCCTGCCAGGCCTGTTGCCCGGCGGTGTCCAGGTTGCATTTGGCGGCAATGACCTCGGGCGCGCCTTTCAGGAATATGGCCTCTACTCCGCCGCCCCGGTGGAGCGTCGCCATGAATTTTGTATCGGATTCGAAGGGGATGACGTCGAGCCGCGGATGCTGCCGGCGCAGATCTCCAGCCGGCATGGCCGCCTTGTGGCCGGCGACGACCAGCGCTGCTTCCGTCGGATCGCCGGCTATCGTCCAGCGTGCGCCCTGCTGTTCCAGCGCAGCATCGTTGCACAGCACGCCGGCGAGCAACAGCTCGTGCAGGTCTGGCGGGAGTTCGGCTAGCGCATGCCCGTCATGCTCCAGCCGGCCGGACGGGGCATAGCCCACCCCGGAGAGCCGATATTCCTTCCCCACGCACCAGAGCGCTTGCACGGTCATTTCGTTGCGGGTCAGGGTGCCCGTCTTGTCGGAGCAGATCACGCTCGTCGAACCCAGCGTCTCCACCGCCGGCAAGTGCCGGATCACCGCCTGCCGTGCCGCCATGCGCCGGACGCCGATGGCCAAGGCAATCGTGATGATCGCGGGCAGGCCTTCCGGGATGGCCGCCACCGCCAGGGTGATGGCCGTGAGCAGCGCCTCGCTGGCCTTGGCATGCTTTACCAGATAGCCGTACCCAAACAAAACGAGCGCCAGTCCGGCCACAATCAAGGTGATCCATCGGGTGACTTGCGCCAGCTGGTTCGTCAGCGGTGTCGTCAGGCTGGTGGTCTGGTTGAGCAGCGTATTGATGCGGCCTAATTCGCTGCCGCTGCCGGTCGCCACCACCAGGCCTGTGGCCGTACCCTGCGTGACGGCGGTGCCGCTGTAGGCCATGTTCACGCGGTCGCCCAAGGCGGAGGCGGCGCCCACCGCTTCCACGCTTTTGCTCACCGGCACCGATTCGCCGGTCAGTGCGGCCTCGTCCACGCGCAGGTTCTTGACCTGCAGCAAGCGCAGGTCGGCGGGCACGCGTTCGCCGCTGGCCAGCTGGACGATATCGCCCGGGACCAGTTCAACGGCCGCCACCGTCGTGGGTTGTCCGGCGCGCAGCACGGTCGTGTTCTCCGGCACCATCGCCGAGAGCGCGGCGATCGCCTGTCCGGCGCGATGCTCCTGGATGAACCCGATGATGCCGTTGATCACCACCGCACCGAAAACGACCCCTGCGTCCGTGAATTTACCCAGGGCCACCGCGATCGCACCCGCCGCGATCAGGAGCCATGAGATCGGATTGTTGATCTGCCGCCAGAGGATCAGCCAGGGACCATCAGACTGGGCTTGTGCGAGGACATTGGCACCGTATTGCTGTTGCCGCTCCACCGCTTCTTTCGCATCAAGACCCTTTACCGTACTGCCTAAGGCTGCGAGCGCCTCCGCTCCTGACTGCCTATGCCACGCACTGGAAACGGGTACTTGCTGACGAGCATTGACGTTCATAATATCGTCCTCTGGAGGGAGTATACAGATGCACCAATTTTCAGAAACGTCAAGCGACTACAGGCATCCAGGCTGCGGGGGCTGAGGGTCCTTGGACGGCACGCCGGTTGCTGCGCGCAGCCCGCACAACGCCTCGCTGCGGATGACTACCGTGCTGCGCTGCAGATCTGGTTGCTCGTTTTTACGCCCACCTTGCCGCTGGTCATCCCGTTCCTGCTTTTTGACAGCCCGCAAACCGCGGTGCGGATATCGCATGCGCTGGCGGTGGCGATCATGTTTGTGCTGGGCCTGCGTCTGGGGCGGTGGATCGGGGCACGCCCCTGGATGGCCGGACTGACCTGCGCAGTGCTCGGCATGGCCATCGCGGCCGCCTGCATGGCCTTGGGTGGCTGAGTGCAGGCGTCACCACAGCCGCGGCTCGCTTTTTGCAGGGACTTCACCGTAGACGCCGCGTGAACGAGGGGGTAAGCGCCGCAGCGTTTCCAAGCATTGGAAAAATTGTTGGTTCCGGTTCCAATGCCTGGAAAACCGCACATTGCTTACGCGGCGGCGCGGCGGGCGGAGGCGCGCGCGAGCAGCAGCGCCTGCCCGGCGACGATGCGCTCCACCGGCGTGCGCAGGTAATGGAAGGCGACCGGGACGGTCTGCCGCTGGAACACCGCCTGCCGCTTGAGCCATGCGGCGAGGGCGCGGCCGGCCAGGGCGTAGCGGCCGGAAATCACGACCGCATCCGCGCCGCCCATCGCGGCCATGGCCATGCCGCAGGCCTGGAGGATGCGGTAGCAGATCACCTCGCGCGCCAGCGTGAATTCCGTTTTTGGCGCGGCAAACAGTTCGTCGAAGGTGAGGGCGGAACCGGTCAGGCCCTTGAGTCCGCTCTCGCGGGTGAAGAGGGTGTTGAGGCGCTCCGGGCCGTAGTGCAGTTCCTCGGCGAGCAGCATGACGAGGCCCGGGTCGAGGTCGCCGCAGGTGGTCTGGCCGGGCAGGCCTTCGAGCGGGGTGATGCCGCTGGTGACGTAGACGGGGCGCCCGCCCTGGATGGCGGCCAGCTCCGGCTGCGGCTCGAGGCAGAGCGAGATGACGCGCGTGGCGCCGCTGCGCGCTGCGCGCTGCCAGGCGGCGGCGTGGTGCAGGCCGCAGTAGCCAAAGCGGCGCAGGCCGTGGACGCGGGCGAGGTCGGCGTCGAGCGCGTAGAGGTGCTCGCGTTCGGGCAGGTCGGCGAAGAACGCGGTGTCGAACGTGAGCACCTGCGGCACGCCGGGGAAGTGCGCGGTGCATTGCTGCAGCAGCTCGAGCAGCGCCGGGATGTGCAGCGGCGCGGCGGGCGTCAGCGTTTCGAGGCGGCGCACCACATCGGCATCCACCGCGACCGGCCCGGGAAATTCCGTGCCGCCGAACGGCACGCGGATGCCGATGGCGGCGGGCGGCAGCGGCGCCGCCCGGCGCGCGTGCGCGGCGGCTTGCATGGCCTTTTGGATCTTCAGGAGCGCGAGGTGGCAGGGCATCGCGCCGCGATAATCGTGGATCAGGCCTTCGCCTTCCGGATGCGTCGGGCGTCCGGAAAAGACGGCGTAGCGGAGGGCCTGCGGGCTGGGGACCAGGGTCAGAATTTGCATGGCAGTTTTCCTGTTCAGGCGGCGGTTTGTTTTTCGTCGGGCATGAGCGTGGCGTAGGTGCGGCGGCCGATCGCGAGCTCCTCGTTGGTCGCCACGACGAGGATGCGCGTCGGGCTGGCGGCGGTGGCCACGTCGCACGGCAGCGGGAGCCCCGCCGCGTTGCGCTCGAAATCCATGCGCACGCCGAAGCAGTCCATGTCGGCACAGACGGCGGCGCGCACCTCGGGCAATGTCTCGCCGATCGTGTCGGTGAAGATGATCGCATCGGCACGGCCGACGGTGGCGAGGTAGGCGCCGAGATACTTGCGCAGGCGCCAGAGGTAGACCTGGCTCGTGGCCTGCATGCGCGCAGCGGCGGCGGTGCCGCGCGGGGTGGCGGCGAGCACGTCGCGGATGTCGGCGGACACGCCGGAGAGGCCGAGCACGCCGCTGGTTTTGTTCAGCGTCTTCTCGACCGCGCCGGGGTTGCCCTGCGCCGCGATCAGCAGCCGCAGCGCCGCGGAAGGATCGAGGTCGCCGCAGCGCGTGCTCATCACGAGCCCCTGCAGCGGCGAGAAGCCCATCGTGTTGTCCACCGAGCGTCCGTCGACGACGGCGCACAGGCTCGCGCCGCCGCTGCCGAGGTGGCAGCTCACCGCGGAAAACTTTTCGAGCGGCCTGCCGAGAAACTTCGCCGCTTCCTCGACGACGAACTGGTGGCTCGTGCCGTGGAAGCCGTATTTGCGGATCCCGAGCTTGGCGGCGAGCTTGGCCGGCAGCGCATAGGTGGCGGCGTAGTCGGGGATGGAGGCGTGGTAGGCCGTGTCGAACACGGCGACCTGCGGCAGGTCGGGATAGCGCGCGCTGCAGGCCGCGATCAGCGCCGTCGCCGGCGGGTTGTGCAGCGGCGCCAGTTTCTGGATCGCCTGCAGCTCGCGCAGCGCGGCGGCATCCACGATGGCGGCGCCGGCGAAGCGCGCGCCGCCGTGGACGAGCCGGTGGCCGAGCGCGTCGGGCTTCGGCGCGCCGGTCTGCGCGAGCAGCTGCAGCACCTCGTCGAAGGCCGTGGCGTGGTCCGGCATCTCGGCGGTGTGGACGGTTTTCTGGCCGTCCTGGTTGTGGAAAATACGCGCGGGCTCGGCGGTGCGCGGGCCGACGCGTTGCGCCTCGCCGCCCGCGAGCTCGCGCGCCTCCGGCATCGCCAGCAGGCGATACTTCAGCGACGAGCTGCCACAGTTGAGAACAAGAACATTCATGGGGGCTTCCAGTTTGGTTTTGTCAGGCTGCAAGTTTGTGCCGCGCACCCGCCGCGGTGGGCGGGTGCGCCGGTGTGCGGCCGAAACTTTTACTCGCTCAGATCTCGTCCGCGGTCCAGCCGCAGACGGGGATGCCGATCAGGCTGTGCGCGATGGCGGCGGTGCCGTAGATCGCGGTGTAGATTTTTTCCAGCTCGACGAATTCGCCGCGCTCGTGGGCCTGCGCCTCGCAGCCGGGGCCGTAGCCGATGGTCGGGACCTTGAACTCGTTGACCAGCACGCTGCCCGCGGTGCCCATGCCGAGGCGGCCGAGCTGCCACTTGCCGGGCTGGCTCGCGCAGCCCGCCGCCGCGAGCGCCTGCCGCGCGCGCGTCATCAGGGGGTCGAACGGGTCGGTGTTCCACGCGCTCACCACGCGCCGCGCCACCGCGGTGCGCCCGGTGTAGAGGCGCTGCGCGTCCTGCCGCACCTGCACGGCCACTTCGACCGCGCCGGAGTTGCGCGCGCTCTGCCGCGCCTCGTGCGTCACCTGGGTGAGCATGCCGACCTCGTCGCCGTGCTGGCGCAGGCGCCGCGCGACGCGCATCGAGGCCGTCGCGACGCCGCCGTGCTGGCGGCGCGCGTGCTGCGACAGGACGAAGTTTTCGCCGCCCGCCTCCGGGCTGCCCATGGCCTCGCCGAGATCGGTGGCGATGTTGCGCGCGATGTCGTCCACCTGGAACGGATTGAGGCCTTCCACCTCGATGTCCATCTCCATCCAGCCGTCGTGGCCATAATACAGGCCCAGGCCGGTCGGCTCGCCGAGGATGATGTGGTCCGGCTTCAGGCCCATCTCCGGCAGCGTGCGCTCCAGCAGGCCGCGCACGCCCAGGCCGAGGCCGTTCTCTTCCGCCACGGTCGCCGCGACCACGAGGTTGCCGTCGAGCGGCAGCAGGCTGTACTTGAGCAGGTAGGCGGCGTAGAGCTGCGCGGCGATGCCGCCCTTGCAGTCGGCGGCGCCCAGGCCGTAGAGGCGGCCGTCTTCCACGCGGCACGGATGCGGATCGTCCTTCGCGGCCGCGACGGTGTCGAGGTGGGTCACCAGCGCCAGCGTCGCGGTGGCCTGCCGGCCCAGCAGCGCGCCCACGACGTTGCCGTAGTCATCGCGCACCACCTGGTGGAACCCGAGCGCGCGCATCTTCTGCTCGACCAGCTCGGCCACCTGCTCCTCGTGCAGGCTCAGGCTTTCCACCCCGACCAGCTCTTGGGCGAACTCCGCGGCGTCCGCCTTCAGGCTTGCCAAGCGACTCTGTAAGATTGCGTACATGTTTTTTGTCTTTCGTTGTATGCCGTGCCTCATGCGCGGCGACGACTACTTAGCACGCCGCGGGCCAAGTGCCTGAAAACATCATTATCCGTTCATGTGCAGCGTATAACGAAAACAAGGCAAAGCTTGCCATTTCGTTCTGACCATTTCATAATGAAAGCATTACATTTCATAATGACGAAAGCAGGGCAGGCACGATGCGGGCAGCGGACATACGGCTGGCGGAGCTGGTGGACTTCGGCGAGGGGCAGATCAATCTGCAGGGGCGGCGGCTGGTGCTGCACGATTTGAACGCGCTGGCGCTGATGCGCAAGGACCTTGCGGAGGCGGAGGGGCCGGACCAGGCGCGGCGGCTGCTGACGCGCTTCGGCTATTTCTGGGGCCAGGCCGACGCGGCGGCGATGCGCCGGCTGTTCCAGTGGGACAGCACGCCGGAGCTGCTGCGCGCCGGCGCGCGCCTGCATACGCTCCAGGGCGCCGCCAAGACGGTCATCCGCAGCCTCGACTGGGAGGAGGCGACGGGGACCTTCAACATGGAGGTCCTCTGGCATAATTCCGCCGAGGCCGAGAAACACCAGATCGCGCTCGGCCCCTCGAAGACGCCGGTCTGCTGGATCCTCACGGGCTACGCGAGCGGCTATGCCTCCTATTGCCTGAACAAGGAAATCTATTTCATCGAGCACAAGTGCGTCGCGCAGGGCGACCGCGTCTGCGCCGCGACGGGCCGCGACCGCGCCTCGTGGGGCGACCAGCTCAAGCAGCACATCTCGTTTTTCAGCTTCGAGGAAATCCGCGGGAAGGTGACCCGCCTGACGCAGGAGCTGCGGAAGCGCAACGCCGAACTGAACCGGAACCGGCACGAGCTGGACCAGCTGCGCACGCTGGCCACGCCGCCGGTGGCCGAGGCGCACAGCGCGGCGTTCCGCAAGGTGCTCGACATGGCCGCGCGGCTCGCGCGGTTCGACACCTCCGTGCTCATCACCGGCGAGACCGGCACCGGCAAGGAGGTGCTCGCGCGCTACATCCACAACCTGTCCGCCCGCGCGCAGGGCCCGTTCGTCGGCCTCAACTGCGGCGCGCTGCCGGAGACCCTGCTCGAAAGCGAGCTGTTCGGCCACAAGGCCGGCGCGTTCACCGGCGCGGCGCACGACCGCACCGGCCTCTTTGAGCAGGCGAACCGCGGCACGATCTTCCTCGACGAGATCGGCGACATCACGCCGGCGATGCAGCTGAAGCTGCTGCGCGCGCTGCAGGAACGCGAGATCCTGCGCGTCGGCGAAAGCCGCCCGCGCAAGATCGATGTGCGGGTGCTCGCCGCGACCAACCGCAACCTGGAAGCGGCCGTGGCCGAGGGCCGCTTCCGCGAAGACCTGCTCTACCGCCTGCGCGTGGTCTCCCTGCCGATCCCGCCGCTGCGCGAGCGGCGCGAGGACATCCTCTCGCTGGCGCGTTTGTTTTTGCAGCGCGTCGGCGCCAAGCTGAAGCTGAGCCCTTTGCGGCTGGATGCGACCTGCCTGGATTTCCTGACCAACTACCGCTGGCCGGGCAACGTGCGCGAGCTGGAAAATGCCATGGAGCACGCCGCGGTCTTTGCGACGCAGGGGGTCATCCTGCCGGAACATCTGCCGCCGCACATCGTGCAGGCGCTCCCGCGCACGCAGCTGCCCGGCATCGGCACCACGCAGACGCTGGCCAGGATGGAGGCGGCGCAGATCCAGGCCGTGCTCGCGCAGGTCCACGGCAACCGAGCCGAGGCCGCGCGCCGGCTGGGCATCAGTTCCGCCACGCTCTGGCGCAAGCTCAAGGCCCTGCCGCCGCCGGCCGCCTGAGGCCGAGGACGGTTTTTGACGGCCCGCGGCAAAGCGTGTATAAACCGCGCGCCCTATTACCGCGGCCATGCAAAAGCATCTAAATTTTAGCTGTCGGCGGCCGGCCGCGGCCGCCATCGCGCTGCTGCTCGCGGGCTGCCGGAGCGAGACGCCGCTGCCGCCGCCCCAGCCGCTCACCATGCTGCCGGAGCCGGTGGCGCTGGCGCCTGCCAACCGGCCGCCCGAACCGCCGCCCCAGCCGTGGAAGCAGCTGGTCTATCCGACCGCGCAGACGCGCCTGATCGCGGGCGACCTGCGCGTTTTCACGCCTGCCAACCCGGCGCGGCTGGACTCCGGCCTGTTCGGCACGGTCCGCACCGGCGCGAAGGGCCAGCCGCGCTTCCACGAGGGCATCGACATCGCGCCGCTCCAGCGCGACCGCCGCGGTGCGCCGACGGACGAGGTCCGCGCCGTCGCCGCCGGCGTGGTCGGTTTCGTCAACCCGGTCGCGGGCAATTCCAGCTACGGGAAATACGTGGTGGTGCTGCACCAGGATCCGGCCGGCGCGGTCTACACGCTCTACGCGCATCTGGCCTCCGTCGTGGCGCGGACGGGGCAGGCGGTGCAGCCCGGCACGCCGCTGGGCGTGCTGGGCCACACCTCGTCCTCGGCGATTCCGCGCGAGCGCGCCCACCTCCATTTCGAAATCGGCCTGCTGAACAACGAGCGGTTCGTCTACTGGTACCGCGCGCAGAAGCTCAAGCCTGACCACGGCAATTTCCACGGCGGGAACCTGACCGGCGTGGACCCGCTCGCGTTCCTGCGCTGGCAGCACGCGCAGCCCGGGGGGAGCTTCCGGGATTTCCTGGCGCTGCAGCCGGCGGCCTTCCAGCTGGCCGTGACGCCGGCGCACGCGCTGGATTTCTTCCGGCGCTATCCGGCGCTCTGGGAGGGCGCCGCGTGGCGCGCGGGCGCGACGGTCGTCCTGAGCTGCGCGGAGAACGGCCTGCCGCTCAAGGGCCGGCTCGCGACCGAGGCCGAGGGCCTCGCGCTGCGCCGCACGAAATATGCGATCACCGGCCTCAACGCCGCCGCGCTCGGCCGCAACGGCAGCCATCTCGTCGCGCCCGCCCGCCAGGGCTGGCTGCTCACCAGCACCGGCGAGCGCTGGCTGTCCGCGCTGGTGTATTGAGACGCGGGGTGGGGGCTGGGTTGAGGATTTGCTTGGGTGCGCCGGGTCGGCGACCCGGCCTGCATCAAGACGGCGTTTTACCTCGTGAACTTCTCCGGCATGGAGTGCGCAAGGTTGGCTGCGCCCGTCTCGCCTGCGGCCCGGCTGCTTGCGCTTTCGGTTGCGCAGCTGGCTGCGTGCCTTCAAACAAAGCCGGAATTTCACCGTACACGGCGGAGCGGGCTCCGCCGGACAAGGCGCAAGCAAGCTTGCGCACGCCACGCCGGAATATCCTGGGATCATCCGTTGTCTGCGCCGTTTTCCAAGCCACCTTGGGGAAATACGGTTTGGGCTTTCCAATCCTTGAAAATAGCGTATTTTCCCGCTGCACATTGGGCGTTATTATGAAGATAAAATCACCACGCAGAGGGTCGCAGGCTTTTACGCTGATCGAGCTGCTGGTCGTGATCGGCATCATCGCCGTGCTGCTGGCGCTGCTGATGCCCACGACGCAAGCCATGGTCGAGCGCGCGCGCGAAGTGACCTGTGCCTCCAACCAGAAGCAACTCGTACTGGCCTGCATCAACTACACGGGGGACAACGACGGCAAGTTGCCCAACAACAAGGAATGGGTAAAATTCGATCCTTATACTTGGATTACGCTGAGTTATGTGACCAATGGCACGCTGTTCTCCTACGTCAAGGATTCCAAAGTTTATCTCTGTCCGACCTTTTTTCGTAACGTTAACCGCATGCAGCCCAAGGCGGTGCTTTCCTATTCGATGAACTTTCGCTCAGACCTCAAGTACAAAGGTACCAATCCTAACCCAGATGGCGGCCTGAACAATGTGGAGACTTTGAGCTCTGTCCGCCGGCCTGCCGGTTGTGTCTTTATCGCGGAGGAAAATCCGCCTTACGCTCCGTGGCATCCGGCCATCATCAATGGCAAAAAAATGGTGGTCAGCCCGATCAATGATGGCCGGTTGTGCTGGGCCAACTTGGCCGAATACTGGGACAAGGCCGGCGTGCGTGACGCACCGGGCACCTATCACCGCAATAAATCCGCCAAGGCGGCCTTCTTCGACGGACATTCCGAAACGTTCATTATGGATGAGCAATTCAAATGGAAATACAAAATGGAACCGTTGGCCCCATGAACACACCCCCTGCAAAGCAAGCCCGGCTGGTTTCCGTGTTGGCCGGAGCGGCGCTGGCGCTGCTGCTCGCATGCGCGCCGGGTTGCGGACCTGGCCAGCCGGCGGTGACCACCTATTTGGCCAGCGTAACCAACGCCTCGCCAGCACAGAGTGTCGCAGACGGCCAGCGCGTCGCCCAACTGTTTGCGGACCTGGCCTCCCGGCATGGCCTGCTTCCGGAGAAACCCTTGCCCAGCGATGCGGTGGCCCTTTATTTCCCGGGTGCCACCGGCTTGAACCTGTCGCTCTCCGCTCTCACCATGGGGCCGAACACGATTGCGCTGTCGGTCATACCCGTGGACATGGGCCGGCGCGATAACAACGGGTGCCGCACCGTGATCGCCACCGTGGACAAAACGCTCAAACAAGCTTTTGGCGCGCGCTTGTTGACCTCCCCGTAACCAGCCCGTTTGCGGCAGGCAGCCTGTTGCTAGCCGGCCGTCGCCAGCTGAAGCCCGCGCTCCCTTGCGCTGTGCGCACGGAAACGTTCCGGCTCAGCGCCGCTCCTCGATCCGATAGAGCGCCTTGTCGGTGCGCAGGAACAGGGCGTTGCCGCTGACGGCGGGGCTGGCCATGATGCGCTCCCCCAGGTCGTTGGTCGCGAGCAGCTGGTAGGCGCGGCCGGGCGCGACGACGCTGGTTTTGCCTTCCTCGCTGAAGAAGTAAATTTTCCCGCCGGCGACGAGCGGCGACGCCGAGAAATTCCCGCCGAGCCGCTGCTCCCACAGCAGCGCGCCGGTCAGGGCCTCGAGGCAGCTCGCGGTGCTCGTGTCGCTGACCATATACAGCTCAGCGCCCACCAGCAATGGCGAGGGCTTGAGCGGCATTTTCTTGGTGTATTTCCACGCGACGTGCGTCGCGGTCGCGTCGCCGTGCGCGCCCAGCCGGATGGCCCAGAGCTCCGGCTGCATGAAGCCGGTGCAGACATAGACGAGGCCGTGGCCGGTCACCGGGCGCGGCGTGTTCGAGAAGCCCTTGTAGCCGACGCGCCAGATTTCTTGGCCGGTGAGCGGCTCATAGCCGTAGACCCAGTCGGCGCCGGGGATGATGAGCTGGTCGCGGCCGTCGACCGCGACCGCGAGCGGTGTGCAAAACGCCTTCTGCACGTCGGGCCGCGGGCGCAGTGCGCCGGAACGCGGCGTCTTCCACGCCAGCTGGCCGGTCGCCTTGTCGAGCGCGGCCACATATTGCACGTTGGTGCCATCGCACGTCAGGACCAGCAGGTTCTGCTGGAGCACCGGCGAGCTGCCGGGGCCGACCATGTGATCGCACTGCAATTCTGTCGAGCGCCACAGAACTTTCCCCGTGCCGGTATCGAGGCACGCGGTGCCGGTGGTGCCGAAGTTCACCCAGACGCGGCCGGCCTCGATCACCGGCGTCGGCGAGGCGTGGCTGTTCTTGTTCTGGATCGCCAGCGCCTTCTCGCGCCGGAAGAGTTCCACGTCGTGCAGCAGCCGGCCGCTGGTTTTCGCCACGCAGAGCGCATGGAGCGAGCGCCCCTCCTCCAGCGCGGCCGTCATCCAGATCTGGTCGCCCCAGATCACCGGCGACGACCACCCCTTGCCGGGCAGCTCGGTCCGCCACGCCACGTTGTGGTTCGTGCTCCAGGCCGTCGGCAGCCGGGCCTCGTCGGCGTGGCCCTGGCCGTCCGGCCCGCGGAACTGCGGCCAGTTGTCCCCCGCATCCGCCACCGCCGCCCACACACACGCCATACCGAGCAAGGCCGGAATTTTCATGCGTCTTCCATAGAGCGCCGCCACCCTCGCCGCAAGATAATTCGCCCGCGCAGCACCCGCCGGCCACCCGCGTCTCCGCTGTAGCGGCGATCTGTGACCGCCGCCGGTCCGCCCTAGTCCCGCGACAACACCGGCCTGGGCGGTTGTCAACAGGGCTTTCACCCGCCCTCGTCACTGTTCCGGTTGGCCCGCGCTTGCGTCTCATGGCCCGCGGCGTCAGGCCCCACTACCTAGCACTCCTAGGTAGTGAGAGTATTGCTGGGGCCAAAGGGCGGTGGGGCGCTGAGCTGCCGACGGAACGGCAGCGCGAGAGCTTCCGCAGTGGCGGGAAAGCCCGCCGGGACGCCGGCTGATTGAGCTCTTCCTCAAAATGTCCCGCTAATGCAGATCAGAAACGATTCATCTTTGCCGGACTATTACGCGCATCCCCATCGAGAGTGCCGTGGGGTATCGAAACAACCCACGCGTCTTTTCAAACCTTGGATATTGCGCCGCGAATGGAGGTGAGTGATGACGGAACTTTGCGACAGAACCATTGAGGGCAGAATCATAAGCAGCAGGCAACCATAGGCCAGTCGGGTGGTGAACCCATTCGGTATCAAGTCGCGACGCTCCTCAAGTGAAATGATTCTGTCGTTTCCTCTGTTCACCGAGAAAGCTCTGCGCAGTTGTCGTGGCGTGGGCACTTGTGGGCGAAAGCCTTATTCCAGTGCTCCATGCGGCTGCCACAGCACCCAAGTGGCAGGCTCACACCCCCGCCCAATCCTGATGCATATCGAACCTTGTAAGTTCGCCGGCGCCTTGCCCAAGGCTTGGGGTCTCAGGGTTTCGGCGGGCTGACCGCTGGCTTCTGCACGCTGGCCGCTGGCTGCGCCGCGGGCAGCGCGGCCGGCGCGGGCTGCGGTTTCAGGTAGAGCGCGGCCAGCGGCGGCAGGGTCAGCACGACGGAGTGCGACTGGTTCTGCCACGGCTTGGCCTCGGGCACGAGCTGCGCCGGCAGGGCGGAGTTGCTGCCGCCGAAGTGCGCGGCGTCGGTGTTGAGCACGACGTCGAGCGGCGTGGCGCACGGCACGCCGATGCGGTAGCCGGCGCGCGGCACGGGCGTGCAGTTGCAGATGCAGACGAGGTCGTCGGCCGGCTTCTTTCCGCGACGAATGAAGCTGATGACGCTCTGCTGCGAATCGTGCAGGTCGATCCACTGGAAACCTTCCCAGGTGAAGTCCACCTCGTGCAGGGCGGGCAGCGCGCGGCTCAGGCGGTTGAGCTCGCCGACGAGCGCGCGCATTCCGGCGTGGAGCGGGAACTTGAGCAGATGCCAGTCGAGGCTCTCCTGGTAGTTCCACTCGACGCCCTG
>CAIWHP010000031.1 GCA_903912445.1 uncultured Lentisphaerota bacterium | reverse complement strand
GATCTCCTCGTAGCCGTGCTCGTTCGAGTGCACGTCGAGCATGAACGACATCAGCGCCCGCTCGAGCCGCGCGCCGTGCGCCCGCAGCACGGTGAAGCGAGTGCCGCTGATCTTCGCGCCGCGCTCGAAGTCGAGGATGCCGAGCGCCTCGCCCAACTCGACGTGTGTCTTCGGTTTGAACGCAAAAGTTTTCGGCGTGCCGTGCTGACGGACGGCAACGTTGCCGCTGGCATCGGTGCCGTCGGGCGCGCTGGGGTGGGGGATGTTCGGCACGCGCAGGAGCAGGTCCTGCAGTTGGGCGTCGCTCTCGCCGGCGCGCTTGTCCATGTCGGTGATGCGGTCGCCGAGTTCGCGCATCGTGACCTGCTGCGCGCTGATATCGCCGCCGGCCCGCTTGATCTCGCCGAGCTTCTTGGACTCCACATTGCGCTGGTTCTTGAGGGCCTCGACCTCCGTCAGCAACCCGCGGCGCTCCTTGTCGAGCGCCAGGATGGCGTCCAGGTTCGCGTCGCTGCGCTTGAACTGCAGCGCCGCGCGCACGTCGGCTTCCCGCTCACGAATCGTCTTGATGTCCAACATGGCCGTTCCTTTTTGCAGATATTCATAGGCCAGCGCGCCTCCAAAAGCAAGACGCGGCGGAACCCAGCGGCGCCGTGACACCGCGCCGCCTCACCCCCGGCGACCGGCCAGCAAACACGCGTGCATCTGTGGACCACGCAGGCGGCCCCTTTCCGGGTCTGGGAAATCGACGCCGGCGCGCGCCAGCCCCCTTGACGCGGGGGATGGGGTCGGCTAGGGTCTCCGCGCTTTTTTCGAGAGAACCAGCAATGCCAAAAATTGTCATCATGCCGTCCATTCTCGCCGCCGACATGGGGCGCCTGGCGGACGAGTGCCGCCGCGCGGAAGCGGCCGGCTCCGACGCGCTCCATGTGGATATCATGGACGGCCATTTCGTGCCGAACCTGAGCATGGGGCCCGACGTGGTCAAGATGGCGCGCGCGGCGGTGAAGATCCCACTCGACACGCACCTGATGGTGACGCATCCACAGAACCTGACCGGGGCCTTCATCAAGGCGGGCGCCAATCCGCTGTTGATTCATGTCGAAGCCCAGTGCGACCTCCGCGCGGTGCTGCACGATATCCGGAAGCAGCAGGTCCGGGCGGGGCTGACGTTGAATCCCGAGACGCCTGTCGAGGCGCTCTGGCCGTTCCTCGCGGACGTGGACGAGGTGCTGTTCATGTCGGTGCATCCCGGCTTCGGCGGCCAGTCGTTCATACCGCAGGTGCTGCCGAAGGTGGCCGCGCTGCGGCGGCGCATGCCGGAGTTGGACATCTCCATCGACGGCGGCATCAACCGCACGTCCACGATTGCGGCAGCGGAACACGGCGTGAACATGTTCGTCGCCGGCACCTATCTTTTCAGCGCTCCGGACATGGCGGCGGAAATCGCCCACATGCGACAGAGCATCATCGCGGCCTATGGAAAGAAGGTGGCGTGATGCGACGCGTAAACTTTGGAGTGCTGGAGTGGCGGAGTGATGGAAAGATGGAAAAGCGGCAGGCGTCTGCGAAGCCTTGTCCGCAAACCATCGCGAAGTTGTTCTCTGCTGCCCTGTGCTCCGGCCTTCCAACACTCCCATACTCCATTTCCCCATCACCCCATAGCTCCTTATGACCGACCTCGCCCATATCCGCAACTTTTGCATCATCGCCCACATCGACCACGGCAAATCCACCTTGGCCGACTGCATCCTGGACCAGACCGGCGCGATGGCCAAGCGCGACCAGCGCGCGCAGGTGCTCGACGACATGGATCTCGAGCGCGAGCGCGGCATCACGATCAAGGCGCATCCGGTGACGATGCACTACAAGGCCAAGAACGGCGAGGACTACCAGTTCAACCTGATCGATACGCCAGGCCACGTGGATTTTTCCTACGAGGTCTCGCGCAGCCTGTCGGCGTGCGAAGGCGCGATCCTGGTGGTGGACGCGACGCAGGGCGTGGAGGCTCAGACGGTGGCGCATACGTTCCTGGCGGCGGACCACAACATCAAGATCATCCCGGTGCTCAACAAGATCGATATGCCGGCGGCCGACGTGGAGACGGTGAAGAAGCAAATCGAGGACATCCTCGCGATCCCGGCGGCCGACGCGTTGCAGATCAGCGCGAAAACCGGGCAGGGCGTGGATGCGGTGCTGGAGGCGATCGTCGAGCATTTTCCGCCGCCGGTCTCCGATCCCGCGGCACCGCTGCGCGCGCTGGTGTTCGACTCGGAATACGACACGTTCCGCGGCGGCATGGTCTACGTCCGCATTTTCGACGGCAGCCTGAAGGCCGGCGACCGCATCCACCTGATGAGCACGGAGCGCGATTACGAGGTCAAGGAGGTCGGCTGCTTCAATCCGCACCCCTTCAAGGTCCCGCTGCTCAGCGCCGGCGAGACGGGCTATCTGCTGGCGAACATCAAGCAGGCATCGGACATCCGCATCGGCGAGACGATCACGAGCACCGAGCGGCCGGCGACGCAGGCGCTCCCGGGCTTCAAGGAATTCCGGCCGATGGTGTTCGCCGGGCTCTATCCGGTGGACGGCAACGACTACGAGCATCTCAAGGCCAGCATCGAAAAGCTGAGCCTCAACGACAGCTCGTTCGTCCACCAGACGGAAAGCTCCGCCGCGCTGGGCTTCGGGTTCCGCTGCGGCTTCCTCGGCCTGCTGCACATGGAGATCATCCAGGAGCGGCTGCGGCGCGAGTACGACCTCGACATCATCAGCACCTATCCGAGCGTCATCTACCGCATTTTCCTGCGCGACGGCACGATGGTCGAGGTCGACAACCCCATCAAGCTGCCCGACCTCGCGCAGGTCCACCACATGGAAGAGCCGATGATCACGGCGTTTGTCCTGTGCCAGAACGAGATCATCGGCGACATGCTGCACATCGTGATGGACCGCCGCGGCGAAATCACCAAGACCGAGAGCCTCGACAGCAAGCGCGTCATGCTCACCTGCACGCTGCCGCTGAATGAGATCCTTCTCGACTTCCACGACCGGCTCAAGAGCGTCAGCCGCGGCTATGCCTCGATGGACTACGAGCCGGCCGGCTACCGCGAGGCCGACCTGGTGAAGATGGACATTCTCGTCCACGGCGAAGTGGTCGAGGCGTTCTCGTGCGTCCTGCACCGCGACAAGGCGCCGATCCGCGGCCGGCAGATTTGCGCGAAGCTCAAGGACATCGTGCCCGCGCAGATGTTCAACGTGGCGCTGCAGGCGGCCATCGGCGGCAAGATCATCGCGCGCGAGACGATCAAGGGCGCACGCAAGGACGTGACCTCGAAGTGCTACGGCGGCGACATCACGCGCAAACGGAAACTGCTGGAAAAGCAAAAAGAGGGCAAGAAGAAGATGAAGCAGATCGGCAGCGTGAGCCTGCCGCAGGAAGCCTTCATCGCCGTGCTGAAGACAGGCGAGTAGGGTGGGGTACCATGATTGCCGATTTCCGATTGCAGATTGCCGAATTTCCAAGCGTTGGAAACGCAACCTGGGAATGCTCCAACCCTTGGAAGGCCCAAGGCCCAACTTTTCCGATGCCTGGGGAAATGCGCTCTGAAAGCTGAGTCATGAATTTCTGGGAACACCGCAAATACAAGAAGCTGGTCGAGGCGCTGCTGCACGACGCGAAGCACGCGCGTGGCATGCGCGAGGATGTCGCCGATGCCGGCGACCTCCGCCGGATGGAGACGCTCGAGCAGCAGTTGCGCGACGCGCTGCGGGCCCGTGATGCCCAGGCGCTGGACGCGTGCGCCGAGGAACTCGGCCACACCCGCGAAAAGATCTGGCCGCCGCGCCGGTTCCCCGGCTGGCGCGAGAACATCGAGATGTTCCTCGTCGTGCTCGCCGTCGCCACCGCCATCCGCGCCTACGTCATCGCCCCGTTCAAGATCCCGACCGGCTCGATGCAGCCGACGCTCAACGGTATCACCGCCGTGACGCAGTCCGAGCCGCGGTGGATGGACCACTTCCCGCTCAACCTCGTGCCGCTCCTGCTGTTCGGCGAAAGCTTTGTCGAGGTCCATGCGCCCGAGTCCGGCGTGATGCAGCAGGTGGGCCGCGATGACGACTACAGCTACTGGCAGCTGAACGACAAGCGCGTCAAGATTCCGGTCCAATTCTTTGCGAAGCCGGGCGCCGAGAACAAACACATTTGTTTCACGCCCGATGACTACGGCATGGTGCGGGTTGAGCAGGGGCAACTGCTGGCCGTGGGGCGGGTCTGCGGCGGCGACATGATCTTCGTGGACCGGATCCGCTACAACTTCCTCCCGATGCGCCGCGGCGACATCATCGTGTTCCGCACCGCGCACATCAATTTTGCGAGCGTTCAGAAAAACCAGCACTACATCAAGCGGCTGGTCGGCCTGCCCGGCGAAACCATCCAGCTCGACCCGCCTTATCTCGTGGCCAACGGCAAGAAGATCGAAAAGCCCTTTGCCTTCCAGCGCCTGCTGACGGACCCGCGCTACGCCGGCTACACCTTCCAGCCGGGCGCGATGCTGAGCGCGCCGGGGCAGACGATCACGATCGGCCCCGACGAGTTTCTGGCGTTCGGCGACAACACCCGCAACAGCCAGGACGGGCGCTACTTCGGCCCCGTCCCGCGCAGCGATCTGCTCGGCCCGGCTTTCATGGTCTTCTGGCCGCTCGCCGGTCACTGGGGCTTGGCCCGGTAGCGCAGCGGCGGCCTTCCCGTTTAGCCCAAGCGCTTCTCGGGGCCGGCCAGCCACATGCGGAAAAGCGATCAGGGCCGCTTCCACTCCGCGCGCCAAACAGGCTGCATCGAATCCAAAAAGTTCAACCCTGCAGCGAACAGTTCCGCGGTTTTCCAACATGCACACAGTCCGATGTCACCGCAGCTGTGAACCCGCCGTGCAGTGGCAGTCCCCGGAAGTGGGGCGGGGCGAGCTTTTGCCTGCACGTATACCCTTACGGAACGTTCCTCCGCTGACGCGCGACGTGAGCGCATGCCACAGTCCTGGCGCCGCAGCACAGAACCTTTGGCGATCCCGCTCGTCCGGCTTTGCTCCGGAGCGGCGGTGCGTCAGCAAGTATTAAGAAGGCCCTGGCTGGGTCACAACAGCTGGACGGTAACGAGGCTGCGAGGCCCCGTGCTTTGCGCGGCAAAGTAATCCTCCGCTTCTGGCCGCGCAACCAACCCGGCGGAGTCCTATGGGGACACGCGGGACCAGCAACTTCTTGAGCCTAATTGATGATCCATCGGGACCAGTATTTCGATCAGTCCGCGACCGATCGCAAGCGGCCCGAAACGGGCCCTAAAACCAACCGTGATGAACCGAAGACCAGCCTGATCCGGTCTTCAGGTTTCTACGCAGGACCGGGGCGCCAGTACCTCGCGTACGTTCAAAGTCTGGGCCGAGTTGGCCTGGGCGGATTCCCGGTTCGGACTGACCGTGCGGGGCCGTTGGTGGAGTTGGTTGCTGAACGACCGGCCTGAGCGAGTTTCACCGATTGGCGCTGTGAAACGGCCTGCTCGAGCCTGCCTGTCCGTCTGATTTCCAACTCAGATCGATGGGCTGCTTGAGGTCGCCTGGTCGCCGTTGATCCGGGCCAAGAATTGGTTGTCGGTGCTGATCAATCGTGAGGATGAGAAGCCGTGAGCGAGTTTGAAAGCTATGGCGAACAACGCCGTCCGGCGGAGCGTGATGAACGGTGCGAACCTACAAAGCAATCCGCGTCGGTATCAGCATAACCGCGCCCAAGAACCCTCAAAAGCCCGGATTAATGGCCCCCACCATACTACGTCGGATAATATATCTTATGTCTACCATTAGATGGGCCGCACCGCTAGGCGTTTGATTTTTCGGCAAAAGCAGGCATTTGAGCTGCCTACTCTTGGATTGTGGATAACCCTGTGGATAACTTGGAGGCGCGTAGACAAAGCCCGACTGGCCGGGCCTCAGCGCTTGGCCAGCACTTCCGTGTAGAGCCGGATGTAATCGTGCGCGGTCCGGTCCCAGGAGAAATCTTTTTCCATGGCGCGGGTCATCAGCTTGCGCCATTCGGTCGGACGCCGGAACAAGGCCAGCGCCTGATCAAGACTGGCCAGCATGGCGTCGTGCTGGAAGCCTCGAAACTTGAAGCCCGTCCCGGAGGTTCCCTCGGCGTTGACTTGCTCCACCGTGTCAGTCAAACCGCCCACGTCATGGACCAGCGGAATCGAGCCGTAACGCATCGCGTACAGCTGGTTCAGTCCCGAGGGTTCGAACTGCGAAGGCATCAGCATCAGATCCGAACCGGCTATAATGCGCCGCGCCAAAGGCGAGTCATAATCGAGTTTGACGGCGATGCGATCGGGCCATTGCTGCCCCCATTGCCGGCAGGCGTCATGGTATTTCTGCTGGCCAAGTCCGAGGATGATCAGGGTCACATCGCGCTGCATGATTTCCGTGATGGCCGCGGCCAGCAAACCGAGACCTTTTTGATCAGTCAGCCGCGTGATCATGCCGATGATCGGGCGCCCGGCTTTGACCGGCAGTCCGAGCAGGCGCGCGAGCGTTTCGCGGCAGGTCTGTTTGCCTTCAAGATGCTGTGCGTCGAACCGTGCGGCGATCTGCGAATCGTTAGCCGGATTCCACTTCTCGTAGTCCACGCCGTTCTGCAGGCCGACCAGTTTCGTCCCCAGTTTCGCGAGCAGGCCGTGCAGGCCGCAGCCGACGGCCTCGGTCTGGATCTCCTGAGCATAGGTCTGGCTGACGGTGGTCACGCGATCGGACGCGGTGATCCCGGCCTTCATGCAATTCACGTTGCCATAGAATTCAAGGCCGTCGAGATGGAAATAGAGGAACGGCAGGTTGGTGATCCCGTAGGCGGAGCCAGGGAACACCCCTTGGAAGGCCAGGTTGTGAATGGTGAACACCGTCCGCTCCTGCGCCACGCGGCCGGTGCCCCGGATGCCGTGCCGCAGCAGCAGCGGCAGCATGCCGGTCTGCCAGTCGTTGCAGTGCACGATGTCGGGCTTGAGCTGCAGCGCATCGATCAGGGCGACGGTCGCTTTCTGAAAGAAAATATAGCGCTCGAAGTTGTCGTCGTAGTCCTTTTCCGGCGTGCCATAGAGATAGGAGCGGTCGAAGAATTCGTCGCGCCGGATGAAATAGGTCCGCGGCGCCGGATCGTCCGTGACCCAGATTTCGGCCGGATAGGTCCGGAAGCCCACCGGCACCTCGATCCGGATACCCGTGTCGCGTGGCTGGAAGCCGCGCTCGGCCACCTGATGGTAGAACGGCATGACGCGGCAGATGTCCATGTCCGGCTCGCGCCCCAAGGCATGCGGCAAGGAGCCGGTCACGTCCGCCAGCCCGCCCGTGGAGGCAAACGGATTGATCTCGCTGGCCACGAACAAAATTTTCATGTTCTTTCCCATCGCTCGAAACCGGGCGGCGAACTTTTCGAGCCCCGGCCAACCGCCGCCCTTGCCCGCCCGCGTTACGCCACCGCATTTCAGGTTCGTAGGGACGTAATGAATGCTTTATAATACCACCAGCCCATGAAAGCAAAAAATATTGATCAGCAGATTCTCGATTGGCTCGCGCGGCCCGGCTACCAGCCGCTCAAGCAGCATGAACTGGCCCTGGCCATCAACAGCGGCGACCGCGTCGCTTTCCGCCGTGCGCTCTACACCCTTGAGCGTGCCGGGCGTATCGTCTGCCTCCGCAAAAACCGCTTTGCGCTGCCGCCGCCGAAGAAAGCGGCCGCTGCCGGCCCGGCCCGGGCCGGGCGGACCGTACGGACAGGCCGGCCCGGGCGCCCCCCCGCCCCGGATGTCCCTCTGAGCAGCATCCTCGTCGGCCGGTTGCAGCGGAATCCGCAGTTCTGGTTTGTGATGCCGGACCAGCCGCGCCGCTCCGTGGCGCGCATGGTGCGCGTGCGCGATTTCGCCGAAGGGCTCAAGCCGGTCGAGGACCACGTCGTCGTGCTCCAGCTCGATGAGGCGACGCGCGACGCGGAGCAGCTCACCGGCCTGGTCACCGAGGATCTCGGCCGCGCGGAAGGTGCCGGCGTGGACGTGCTGCGCATCATCCGCCGGCGCAACTTCGCCATCGACTTCCCGCTGGCCGCGCGCAGCCAGGCGACGCACACGAAAGTGCCGGGGGCCCCTGCCTTGCTCGGTGCCGACGGCCGCCGCGACCTGCGCGCCTGGACCACCTTCACCATCGATCCGGACGACGCCAAGGATTACGACGACGCGCTCTCGCTGACCGCGCTGCCGGACGGCAAGTGGCAGCTCGGCGTCCATATCGCCGATGTCTCGCACTACGTCACCCCTGATTCGCCCATCGACCTCGAGGCGCGCGAGCGCGGCAACACGATCTACCTGGTGGACCGCGCCATCACCATGCTGCCGCCGCACCTGACCGCCGACGTGTGCAGCCTGCTGCCGGAGCAGGACCGCCTGACGCACAGCGCCGTGCTGACCTTCGACCGGCATCACCACGTGGAAGCGGTCGAGACCTATCCGGCGGTGATCCACTCCGCCGCGCGCCTGACCTACGGACAGGTCGTGGAATTCTTCGCCGGCAAGCACATCGCGATGCCGCCGGCGGTGCGCGATTCGCTGCTGCACCTGCGCCCGCTGGCGCGCGCCTGGCGCAAGCGCCGCATCCAGAACGGCGCGCTGGATCTCGCCGTGCCGGAGGTCAAGTGCATCATGGATGCGCACGGCCACATCACGGAAATCCGGCAGCGCGGCGATGACGAGGCCTATCAGCTCGTCGAAGAATGCATGCTGCTGGCCAACGTCGCGGTCGCCGAGCGGCTGCGCGCCGCGGGCGGCCCGGCGCTCTACCGCATCCATGACGAGCCCGACACCGAGCAGTGGGACGAGCTGCGCGCATCGCTGCGCGCCCTCGGCGCGCCGATGATCCCGGCGACGCCCGCCGAGCTCAACCAGCTGCTGCACCGCATCGCGGGCACGCCGCTGGCGGCGACGCTGAACCTGGTCGTCGTGCGCTGTCTCAAGCGCGCGCTCTATTCCCCCGAGCTGCGCCCGCACTTCGGGCTGGCGTTTCCGCGCTACACCCACTTCACGTCGCCGATCCGCCGCTATCCCGACCTGGTCGTCCACCGCCTGCTTTCGGCGGTGGAGCGGGGCGCTCCCCCACCCTACTCCAAAACCGCGCTCGCCCGGCTGGCCACGCATTGTTCCGTCACCGAGAAGGCGGCCGACGAGGCCGAGAACGAGAGCGTCGACGTCAAGCGCATCGCCTTCTTCGAGGACAAGCTGCGCCGCGGCGATGTCGGCCCCTTCACCGGCGTTGTCACCTCCATGCTGGGCAAAGGCCTGATTGTGGAGCTCTGCGATTCGCTCCAGCGCGGGCTGCTGCCGTTCAACTCGCTGAAGAACGATTACTACCAGGTGAACGCCGCGCGCACGCACGCCAGCGGCAAGCGGCGCGGCGCCGGCTGGAAGATCGGGCAGACCATCACGGTCCGGCTGGAGCGCGTGGACAAGGCCAATCGCTGGATGGATTTTTCGCTGGTTTGAAATCAACGCTTGCGTTTGGGCTGACTGTCGCTATAGTCGCCGCCGCTGCCGATCAGTATCCCGATGGCAGCGATGCAATTTACGGGGCGTGGCTCAGCCTGGTTAGAGCGCTTGGTTCGGGACCAAGAAGTCGGTGGTTCAAATCCACTCGCCCCGACCAACTTCCGAAGGCCTGAACGCAAGTTCAGGCCTTTTTCTTTTATTGTCGGGTCAGCATTTGACCGCGCTGGCACCCTTTGCCTGTTGCTTCCACGGGCGGCCTGGCAGCGTCTTGGCCTCCGGAATTTTCCAGGATCGGGTAAAATAGTTTTGCTTTACGGGCCGCTGCCGGTACGCTGCAGGCCATGAAACGAGATTTAGAGTGGATCGAAAAATTGGACGACGGCGTGAAGCGCACCGTGCGCATCGCCATTCAAAAAGGGAAAATCACCTGGCAGTTCAAGCTGTCCAATATGCGGCTCTGGGACCATACCACGCCGCCCACGCCGGCGGATTGGGCCAAGCTTGAGGCCAAGATCGATCAGCTCTATTACCGCCGCCGCGCCGGCTACCAGGAACTTGAGTTCGTCCGCTTGATGAAGAAAAAATACACCCCAGTTTCCGTCCCGACCGATGCGGAGGAGGAGATAAGCGTCTAAAGGTTGCGCGTCCCGCGCTGCGCCCCAGCGGCAAAAGGTGAGCGGTTATGGATATGGCGAGCGCTGGTGTCGTCCGTTTATGCGCGCGTGTTCACCTGACGCGCCGGCAACTCCTGCTAGGGCTTGGTGCCGTCCTTGTGCCCGCCGCGTTGGCGAACAGGGCGGGTGCCGCCCCCCACCCCGCCCTGCTTGGCACAGCGACAAATGACAGCGGTGCCTCCGGGAGCTTGGGTCTGAATAACGATGTCGCCTATGGTGCGACCACGCTCCCGGCCGGTATACGCTCCCGCTTCGTGCCCAACATCAACGGCCTGACGATGCATATGCTGGAGGCCGGGTTCGAAACCAAGAACCGTCCCTGCGTCGTGCTGCTCCACGGCTTTCCGGAACTCGCCTACAGCTGGCGGAAGACGATGCTGCCGCTCGCCCAGGCCGGCTTTCACGTGGTGGCGCCCGATCAGCGCGGCTACGGGCGCACCACCGGCTGGGACGGCGCCTTCGCGGGCGATGTCGGTTCCTTCCGCATGCTCAATCTGGTCTGCGACACCCTTGGCCTCGTCACCGCGTTGGGCTACCGCTCCGTCGCCGCGGTCGTGGGGCACGATTTCGGCTCGCCCGTCGCCGCCTGGTGCGCGCTGATCCGGCCGGACGTTTTCCGCTCCGTGGTGCTGATGAGCGCGCCGTTTGCGGGGTCGCCGCCGCTGCCCGTCAACGCAGATGCATCGGCCAACACGGCGGCCGCGCCCGGACCCAGCATCCATGACGCGCTGGCGGCCTTGCCCCGGCCGCGCAAACATTACCAGTGGTACTACTCCACCCCCGAGGCGGATGGCAACATGCGCCACTGTCCCCAAGGAGTGCAGGCTTTCTTGCGCGCCTACTATCATTTCAAGAGCGCGGACTGGAAACAAAACAAGCCCTTCCCGCTCAAGGCCTGGAGCGCGCGCGAACTCGCGCAGCTCCCGGCGTACTACATCATGGACCTGCACAAGGGCATGGCGGAGACCGTGGCCGCCGAGATGCCGTCGGCCGCCGAGATCGCCGCCTGTAGCTGGCTTTCCGATGAAGAGCTGCGCGTGTATGCAGCGGAATTCACCCGGAACGGCTTCCAAGGCGGGTTGCAGTGGTACCGGTGTGCAACGGATCCAAAATACAAAGCCGACCTTCAGCTCTTCTCCGGCCGCACAATTGATGTACCGGCGTGCTTCATCGCCGGGGTGAGCGACTGGGGTGTATCCCAAAGCCCGGGCAGCTTGGAGAAGATGTGTACCCGCGTGTGTACGCATATGCGGGGCGTGTCCCTTGTGCCCGGCGCCGGCCATTGGGTCCAGCAGGAGCAACCGGATGCAGTGAGCAAGCTGCTCCTCGAATTTCTCCGGACAGCGCCGCCTTCTTTATCTGGGCCGTAAGAAAAGGCGCCGTATCACTCGGTGACCACGGCGTAGCCCAACAACACACCCAGTTCTGGAGGGAGGCCGCGTCGGTCGCAATGCCAAGGCTGCCCTGTGTGCAAGGTCACAACGGGATTGGATGCTGTAAGACCGATATCCGATGAGCGGAAGATATACCAGCGCGGGATGTCCGTCCTGACTTGTACCGGCAACGTGTTGGTCACGCCACGTCCGGCCACCTGCAAGGGCATGGCCCGCCCCACCGCCGCGGGCGCCGACAAATAGAGAAACAATTCTCCGGCGCCGCTGGCCGGCACATTAAGCGCAAACGAGGCCTGTGGCAGGGCCCAGCGCGCGCGCAGCGGCCGCAACGGCCTGGAGCTCACCTCCTCAGCGGGCCAGTTGGTCGCCAACGATTGGATCACGCCCGCACGGAGCAGCAGCACGTCCGCCAACAGGGCGTCCGCCGTACTGTGAATATGAAACTCGCGTTCAAAGTGTAAGGCCCCCCGGAGGCGCAGCACCCACCAATCGTCGGCGAGGTGGATCCATTTGGCGTCTTGAACCCCTTCGAACTTTCCATCCACGCGTGGCGGACGACCGGGAATGAATGGTCCGTTAAAAATGAAAAATAAACCGTTCCCTCTGAGCAGGGGTGCGTCACCATCGAGCGGAATGTGGACACCGGTCTTGGCCGGCAGCGCCAGCCCGCGGGCCAGCCAGTTTTCCTCAGCCACATGGGCGAAGCCGCGCAGCCCAAGGTTGCTGGCGTCGGGCAGCAGGCTTTGCGGGAACAGCGGAGGCTCATCCGCGACTGCTTTCGGCGTGCGCAGCGCCATGCGATAGAGGGATAAGGTAAGCGCGGCATGCTGGATGCGCTGCGGCACCTGGCCCAACTCGCGGACCAAGGCCCGACCTTGACCTTGAAGACGGCGCTCCAGCTTGAACACGAAGCGTTCGCTGTGCGGCATCTGGAAAGGCGTCAGGAAGAAAACTGCCTGCCGGGGATTCCTTGCCATCAGCCGTTCCCAAGCCTGCTCAGCCTCCGGATAGGTGTTCGCATGATAAGCGTTGTCGAGGCCCAAGGTGGGAATGGCGAAGAGATGTTCCATGACGGCCGCAGCCGGCGAATATTCTGCCAGCAACCAACCCTTGGCCTCTTGCACGGGGGCGGCCAGCTGTTCCAAGACGCGATAGAGTCCGGCGTGCTCGACGTGCGTCATCAGCTGCGTGCAACCGCGCCATAGCGACCCGAGCAGCAACAGACCCACCGCCACGGCGGCCACCCGGCCCAGCGTGCCGCGCCACGTCCAGAGCCACATCACCAGGGCCGTCAAACACAACGCGATGACCGGTGCCACGTAAGTCAACCAGCAGCGGGCTTCCTCCCTGAAGTCGCCCGTCCAACCGCTGAGCAGCAGCCCGGGGAGGAGCGCCCCGGCCAGGCCCAGCCGCAGGTCGGCATGAGCCCCGGCGCGAAAAAGCCAAGCGCCCCAACCGGCCAAGGCGGCCAGCAGGACCAGCGGCGAAATCCACACCGCCAGCCCGTGCAGGTTGGTGGGGCTCAGGTAGTTGGTGGAGGTCAACGGGAACACAGGAGGGGCACTCCCCTCACCACGTGGCAGCCAAAGATAGGCGCCCAACACCAGCAGCAGCAGCCACAGTACAAGGGCGAAGCGCCGGGGGTTGCGGTCGGCCAATGGTTGCGCCGGGCCGGCCGGCATTGCCAGCCGGCTGCACAAGAAGGCGAGCGTAAGCACAGCCACGAAGCCCGCGATGATCACCCAGGTGGGATGCGTAGCCAAGGGCTGCAGGTAAGGGAGCAGGTGATAACAATCGCTGACCTGGACCAATTGAGTCAGAAAGGCCAGGAGGCCGACGGTCATGACGGGCACGATCAGCACGAACAAACGCCGGCCCAGCACAGCCTTGACCAACAGGATGACGCCCACGGCGATCACGCCGAGCCATGCGGTGATATGAAAGAAAGGTGCGACCATCAAGCATAGGGCACCCAAGCTGAAGTCGGCAACGCGCCGCTCGCCGGGCAGCGCCAGGCACGCGCCAGCAAGGCCAAGCCCAGCCAGAAGAACAGCACAGCTCCCCATTCCGCGCACGCACTCCGTCCTGTCCAGAGCACCACCGGATTGAGCAAGAAAAAAGGCATGGCCAGGATGCCGCCGCGATGCTGGCCGAACAGCTGCATCGCCAGGGCCGCCAAGGCCAAGGCGACCAGCAACGTCAACAGCGGCGTGACGTACAGCACGCACCACGCCGGCAACAGTTTGAGCGGCAAACTCAGCAGCACGGGATAGGCCGGTTGATACCGCGGACCGATTTCCGCTGTGCGGAGATTCTTGACCCATAGGCAGGCGTCCTTGGTTGGACCGAGCGTGTCTGGGCCGTAGAAAAACGCCGGACGGTCAGCCTCCGGAAGCTTCGCCAACAGCTCATCGGTGTACGTGAGCTGTCCGGTGCGGGCAAAGGTGGCCGCCGCGTTGAGGGAGGAGTTGGAAGCCTCGCTGTTCAGCAGGTCCTCGTGCGGCCGGAAATAGAAGGGCACAGCAACCACCAGCACGGCCAACAAACCCAGGGCGGCCTCCAACACACGCACCGGCCGGTCTCTCCAGCTTTGGAAACACCGCCAAAGCGCCAACGCCAGCAAAAACCATAACCCCGCGCTAAACAACCAAACCATGTCCAAGTCCCTTTCTGCAAGGCTACCGGCCTCATCAGAGACAGGACTTTAACCCATTTGGAACCGGTTACAATCGGCTGCGGGCTGATGCAGCGTCGAAGAACGTCTACCCCACCCCGCCGGTCTTTTCCTCGTTTTCCAAGGTTAGGAAAAGAGCGACTGCAGCTTTCCAAGCCTTGGAAACCGTCACATCTCTTCGGCGAAGTGGCAGGCGGAACAGTGGCCGGGGGCGATTTCGCGCAGGGCGGGGACCTCGGTCTGGCAGCGCGGGCGGGCACGGTGACAGCGCGGGTGAAACGGGCAGCCGGGAATGGTGTGCATGGGCGACGGCATATCGCCGCGCAGGACGATGCGCTGTTGTGCCCCGCCGGCGCGCGCAGCCAGCCCTTTGGCGACATCGGGAACGGCGGAGAGCAAGGCCTCGCTGTAGGGATGCCGCGTATGGGCAAACAACGCCGGTGCCGGCGCCGACTCGACGACCTTGCCGAGGTACATCACCAGAATCCGGGAACAGACATAGCGGACCACCGCCAGGTCGTGGGCGATGAACAGCAGCGCGAGGTTGAGCTGCTGCTGGAGATCCTTGAGCAGGTTCAGGATCTGCACCTGCACGGAAACGTCGAGCGCCGAGACGGGTTCGTCGGCAATGATCAACTGCGGCTCGACGGCGAGCGAGCGCGCAAGGCCAAGGCGCTGGCGCTGGCCGCCGCTGAACTCGTGCGGATAGCGGCGGGTATAGGCCGGGTCGAGCCCGACCGCGCGCAGCAACTCGGCGACGCGCCCGTCGCGGTTGGCGCGGGTCGTGCGCCCGTGCACCGCGACCGCCTCGCGCAACATGCCGCCGATGGAGTGGCGCGGGTTGAGCGAGCCGTAGGGATCCTGGAAAATCATCTGCGCCCGCCCGCGGAACGCCTTGAGCTGCGCGCCGCGCAGCCGGACCATGTCCACGCCATCGAGCAGGACGCGCCCGGAGTGGATCGGCTCCAGTCGCAGCAGCGCGCGGCCGAGCGTGCTCTTGCCGCAGCCGCTCTCGCCGACCAGCCCGAGCGACTCGCCGCGCGGCAAAGAAAAACTGACGCCATTCACCGCGCGCACCGGTTGCCTGGCCTTGCCGTAATAAACGCGCAGGTCCTGCACTTCGAGCATGGGTTGGGAGTTGTCAGTCGTCATTGGTCAATTGTCATTTGTCGCCGTGGTACGGCCCTCACCCGCAATGATCCGCTTGAGCGCCGCCGGCGGCCACAGGCCGCCGCTACAGCAGAGTACGACAACGCCATACGCGAGCTTGTTTGGGATCAGGCACGACCGTTTAGCGATCATGTTGCAATCTCCCGCCAGAAGAAGCAGCGCGCGCCGCGGGCTGCGGTGGCATCGAACTCCCACGGTGGCTCCTCGCTGCGGCAGCGCTCGCGGGCATAGGGGCAGCGCGGGTGAAATTTGCAGCCGGCGGGCAGGTCGGCAGGGTTGGGCACGTTGCCCTCGATCGCCTTGAGCCGGCCCTCGGTGCCGTCGAGCCGGGGCACCGCTTCGAGGAGCGCGCGGGTGTAGGGGTGGCGCGCCCGGGTGAGCACGTCGGGCGCCGCGCCGCTCTCGACCATGCGGCCGGCATACATCACGTTGACCCGGTGCGCCGTCTCGGCGACGAGGCCCAGATTGTGGGTGATGAGCAGCATCGCCATCCCCAGCCGCTTCTGCAGGTCGCGCAGCAGGTCGAGAATCTGCGCCTGGATCGTCACGTCGAGCGCCGTCGTCGGTTCGTCGGCGACGAGCAGCTTGGGCCGGCAGGCAATGGCCATCGCAATCATCACGCGCTGCTGCTGGCCGCCGCTCAGGGCGTGCGGATAGGCGCGCAGCCTCTGCTCCGGCTCCGGGATGCCCACCAGCCGCATCAGTTCCAACGCCTCGGCGCGGGCGTCCGCCTCCGGCCGGTGCAGCTTGATCGCTTCCAAGATTTGGTAGCCGATGGTGAACACCGGGTTGAGGGCGCTGCCCGGTTCCTGGAAGATGTAGGAAATTTCGCGGCCGCGCAGGTGACGCAGTTCGCGCTCACCTATCGCGAGCACCTCGCGCCCCCCGAACAGCACACGGCCGCCGGCATAGTGGCCTGGGGGTTGTGGCACGAGCTTCGCCAACGCCATCGCCGTCACGCTCTTGCCGCAGCCGCTCTCGCCGACGAGCGCGACGGTCTCGCCCTCCGCGATGTCGAAGCTGACGCCATCGACGGCGCGCACGGGATGCGCGCCGCCGAAAAATTGCACCTGGAGATTTTCGACCTCGACCAGCTTGGGCGCGCCGTTCGCCATGATCATCGCGCCGGTTGCTGCTGTGTCAGGCAATGGATCGCGCCGGAGCCGAGCACGACATCCACCGCGTGGATGCCGACGACCGGCCGGTCGCGGAACAGCTCCCCGAGGATGCCAAGTGCCTCGCGGTCCTTCGGGTCGTTGAAGGTGGGCACCAGCACCGCCGCATTGCCGATATAGAAGTTGGCGTAGCTCGCCGGCAGGCGCACGCCGCGGAAATAGACCGGCTCCGGCAGCGGCAGCGGCACCAGTTCCACCCGCGAGCCGTTCTCGAGGCGCGCGCCCTCGAGCCGCTCGCGGTTCTCCGCCATGCGCCGGTAGTTGGCGTCGCCGCGGAATTTTTCCTGGCACAGCACGACCGTGCCCGGGCCGACGAAGCGGCAGATGTCGTCCACATGCCCGTGCGTGTCGTCGCGGCCGGCGATGCCGTCCTTCAGCCAGATCACATGCGTCGCGCCCAGGTTGTCGCGAAAGATTGCTTCCAGGTCGGCCTTGCCGAGGCCGGGATTGCGGACCTGGGTCTGCTGGTCGAGCAGGCACTGCTCGGTCGTCAGCAGGGAGCCGCGGCCGTTGACATCTATCGCCCCGCCCTCCAGCACGACCGGCGTTCCGTTGTGCAGCGCGGGGAACAGCGGCAGTTTCAGGCGGCGCGCGATGAATTCCGGCAGCGCATTGTCCTTGCGAAAATCACGGATCAACGACCACCCGTTGAAGCGGAAGCGGCTGACGGCGACCTCCGGCCGTGCCCCGCCCTTGCGCAGGAAAAGCGGCCCGCTGTCGCGGATCCACCCGCGCTCCGTCGGGCAGGCGATCAGTTCGACGCGCTTGGCGTCGGCGCCGACGGCGGTGACCACATCGCGCGCCGCGCGCAGATCGGCGGCGGAATTGCACAGCACGCGCACGGCCTCGCCCACCGACAACTTGCGGATCAGTTCGCCATAGAACCAGGCCATCGCCTCCAGCTTGCCCGGCCAATCCGGCTGGTGATGCGGCCAGACCAGCCACGTCGCCAGGTGCGTCTCCCACTCCGCCGGCATCCGGTAGCCCAAGCCCGCCGGTGTTTTGTTCAAAGTCTTTTTCATAAATAGGGTGTGAATATACCCGCCAAAGGCAATTCCGCACGGGGCGACTCTAGCCGTTGCCCGCGCGTTGGGCAACCCCTAGAATAAATTCAAGCCAGCGCCAGGCTGCCGGAGCCGGAAGCGGCTCTGTTTCAAGCTGAAGATCGAGGGCGGGGAGTGGCGCAGCTGCCCGCCTGGGTTCGTTTTCTGGCAGGCGTTTGGATTCCGGCACGGTACCTGCTTATTGAGCAGGCGAACGAAAGAAACAGCAAAATACTTTAAGGACGCTGCGCGTAACCTATGGGTTTCCTCAACCCGACCTCCTTGACGCGCAGCGTCCTTTCTCTTTGTGCTGTGGGCCGGCCCGGGCAGGTTGTATTCCGACGGCGACCACAGGTCGCCGCTACAGGATGCCCCGGTCAAATCACTGGGCCGGTTGTCACGGCTGAGAGCCTTCTCATCTTTTTTGAGCCGGGGCTTTGCCTGCTACTTCACGCCGGCTGCGCCCAAGCCAAGGACGCGGAATTCATGGCCGGTGCTGCCGGTGTGCATGGTCTTCAGCAGCTCGACACGCACGCGGTGCGGCCCGGGCGCGAGGTCCTTGCCGATCACGTCGCTCACGCGATAGCCGCCCCAGGTCTGGTCGAACCACGCCTCGCACAGCTTGGGCGGGGCGGCGTCCACCTGCACGTGGGCCTGTCCCATGTCCTGCTTGATGCGATAATACATAAAATACAGCTGCCGGCCTTGGGTGTTGAATTCAATGACGCTGCCGGGGGCTTGGCTCTTCCAGCATTTGTTCGTGGTGTCGAAGGCCCAGCCGTGATTCGTGGTGGGCTGGAGGTCGCTGGCTTCATTGAGCGCGGTGTGCTCGAAGAGATCGGTGAACAGGGGCGCCGGCGGCGCGGCGAGCGCCGGCAACTGGTGGTCGGGCGGCAGCGTCTTGAGCGTTTGCGCGAGGAACGTGGTGACGAACTGCGCGGCGCGGGCATGGCCAAGGTCGTTTGGATGCACTTCGTCGGGGCTGATCTGTTCCCATGTGAGGCGCTTGGCCTGGATCTCCGGCCACACGACATCGCGGTAGCTGATCATCGGCAGCGCATAGTGCCGCCCGACCTTGCCGTGCCATTCCTGCGCCGAGCCGCCGCTGCGGTTGACCATGAAGAGCATCAGGACGGCCGGCGCATTGGGCAGGGACAGAATCTGGCGGAGCAGGCCCTCCATGGTCTGGGCCGAGGCCTCGATGTTACCGTCGTTGACGGAGTATTCGACGACGACGCAATCCGGTTTGTGTGCCAGCAGATCGCGCTTGGCCCGCAGCGCACCGTAATTCGATCCGGTGGCACCGATGCCAGCGTTGACCAGCTCGATCTTGGTCTTGGGGAACGTCTGGCGCCACCAGTCGGCGATCAGATTGGCGTACCGGTTTTCCGGCTTGGTGGCCTTGGCGCCCTGCGTGATCGAGCCGCCGATCACCGCCACGGTCACGGCCTCGCCGCGGCGTGCCTTGGCCAGCACATGCTGCAGCCGCGCGGTATTGCCCGCACTCACCAACGAGCGGGCGACCAACTCGGGACTGGCCAGGAGGGCGTCGTTGGTATCGGCGGCAAACACGGCGTGGCCGACGAGCCAAGCGCAGATAATGAGAATGCGTGATTTCATACGCTGAAGTTCCGATTGAATATTTCGTGTCGGTCAGGGCTTGGCCGGACTGAGGATGGGATAGCAGGTGAAGACCTGCTCGGCCACCTGCCAGTACGGCATATATTCATGCGTCGTATCGCCCGCGATGGAGAAATGCAGCGGCCGGTCCGGCTGCGGCTTGAGGCTCTTTACCAGGTCTTTGGGCTTGATCGCAAGCGTCGCGCCCAGCTTTTCGTCCATCGGCCCCACGAGCGCCAGCAGGATCGGGCCGTATTCCAGCGCATAGCGTTCCTGGCCCGCGACGCGCTCCAGGCCTTCGTAACGCGTCTGCTTGAACTCCATCGGCAAGGTGAACGTGATGGTGTCGCCCTCATGCCATGTCCGCTCCAGCACGACGTAGGTGCCGGGCTTGCCGGTCGCGACCTTGGCTCCATTGACCAGCATCGGTACCTTCGCGGCGGCCCACGCCGGTACGCGCACGCGCAGCTTGGCCTGCACCGGTTTCGCCTGCATCAGGCGGATTTTCACCTCGGGCTGGAGCGGGAAGGCGGTTTCCATCTTGAGCTTCAAGGTCTCCCCGCGGATCTGGCAGTCGATGGATGAGGGCGCGAACAGATCCACATACAGCCCGTCCTCGGCCAGCGTATAGACATATTCCGGCAGCGAACCGTAGAGCCGCGTCCCCTGCCCTTCGCAGCAGGTATTCCCCACACCCGCATATTCCTTGTCATACTTCTTCCCGACCAGATGGGTGTGGTAGTGGATGCTGGTGCCGACCTGATCGGCCAGCCCGACGTTGTAGATGGATTTCTCGATCTCGTTGACGTACTTCTCCTCGTCGGGGCTCAGCAGGTGGAAACGCTGGTTGTAGCGGACCCAGAAAACGCTGCCGCACAATTCGCCGGTGTGCTTGTGGAGGAGGTAGGACTTGGGCGGATAGCTGTCCATCTCGCAGATCGCGATGCTGCCGCCGACATGTTCCCAGTTGTCGTGATAGAGCTCCCACCCGCCCAACGCGGCATCGAGATAGAGCTGCTTGCCCGTGGCCCGATACTGATCCAAGTAGGGCTCTAGCGAGGTGATCAGGTAGTTGTGCGGGTGATCGTAGGGATACTGCCAGATAGCCTCCGGCTTGCGCGCAGCGAGCTGCTGCAGCCAGTAGTTCTCCTGAAAATAGCGCTGGATGACCTGCAGATCCTGCGGCTTGCCGACGGGCGTGAAATACATGCGCGCGTTGGCGATCATCCCCTGCACGCCTTGGCCGCCGCGCCGGAGGAGCTCGGGCAGATAGGGGTTCGTGTCGAACCAATCGTAGTAGCCGCGCAGCAGTCCGAAGGCCTTGGGGTTGCCCGCATAGCCGGCCTCGATCAGGCCGTGCGTCAGCCAGGCGCGTGTGTAGGCCGCGCGCTCGCTGGTGAAGATCGTATCCTCGGGATAGGCCATGATGTAGCCGTTGGGCTGGCGGCAGTCCTCGATGCCGTCGATAAGCTGGTTCATCCGGCGGCGCAGCTCCGGGGCTTCCAGCCAGCGCAGCGTGTTGCCGGCGCCCATTAGGAAGCGCCCGGCGCAGGAACCGGCGAGGGCCTCTTCCCAGAACTTGTGGGGCTTGCGCAGCCCCGGCGGGTTGGGCTTGTTGGCGCGCGTGCGGAATTCCCGCAGCATCTCGTCCACCGTGTAGGTGTTCAGCAGATAGACGACATTGCTCCGCACGCAAGCGTCCAGCACACCGCCTTCCAACTGGACTCCGCCCAGCGGAGCCTGAGCCTTGTACGCGACCGGCTTCCATTGGTCGGCGGGGATCACGTTGCTTGGATTATCCGTCACCACATACTCGCCCTGCGGTCGCGGAGGCCGGGTCAGCAGCGTCACGCCCAACGGACCTCTGATGGAATCGGCGACCGGGCGCCCCTCGGCGACATCCTTGCCGCCCGCCCAGACCTCAAGCTTGGAGAGTTCGAACTTGTGTTTGCGCAAGCGCGTGGCGGTCAGGCGCACATAGCGGCCGCTGACGCCGCTGGCCTGATAATGGCCCACCACGTCCTGCGGATTCGGGACATCGGCAGCGGTGCGGTCGGCGATCAGCGCGCAGGTTTTGAATTCCGGGTCATCCGCGGCCTCGAGCTTGAAGCGGACCGGAAAGCCCGGCGCGTCCGTGCCATAGCCCTCCAGGAGCGGCAGGAGCTTGACCGTGTCCAGCTTGAAGGGCTTGCCCAGATCAACCTGCACCCAATGGCCGGCATCGTTGGAGGTGGCGGACTTGAACATATAGCCGTGCGGCGAAAAACGGGCGATGCGCTCCACCCCCATCGGTGCGTCCGCCGCTCCGGTGGTCCAGCCGCCGCCCAGCAGGCAAAATAACAGCACCCCCCTGCCCCATGCTCCCCTGGCCGTGTGTTGCATCATGAACCAACCCTTTCGTTGTGGCGATAGTAGCGCACCCGCCCGCGCTTGACCACAGCACCCTGCACTTTTTCCCGCGCCACATTCCCGCTTTGTGTACGTGAGGCGCTGTGCTACTTTCGCGCGACTTCAACCGGAGAAAAACATGAAACTGACCGCGATGATGTTGAGTTTGACCCTCGCCGGCGCCGCCTTGGCTGCGGAAAATACGCTGACGGACCAGGAGCAGGCCACGGGCTGGAAGCTGCTGTTCGACGGCAAGACGACCGCCGGCTGGCGCGCGCGGGCCAGCGCCGAGTTACCCCAGGAAGGCTGGAAGGCGGCCGATGGCGTGCTGACGATTGCGAAAAACGCCAAGGCCGGCGACATCATCACCATGGAAAGCTTCACGAGTTTTGACCTGACCTTCGACTTCAAGGTGACCCCGGGCGCCAACAGCGGCGTGAAATATTTTGTCCAACCCGGCTCCAAACCCGGCGACAAGCACGGGCTTGGCTGCGAATACCAGGTACTCGATGACGACCTGCATCCCGACGCCAAGCTTGGCCACGATGGCAACCGCAAGACGGCCTCGCTTTATGATGTGATCCCGGCGCCCGCCAACAAAAAGCTGAACGCCGTCGGCGCATGGAACTGCGGCCGCATCCTCGTCAACGGCAAGCACGTCGAGCATTGGCTCAACGGCGTCAAGACGGTGGAGTATGACCGCGGCTCGGACGCCTTCAAAGCCGCCGTCGCCAAGAGCAAGTTCGCCAAGCAAAAAGATTTCGGCGGGGCGGCCGCAGGCCACATCCTCCTGCAGGACCACAACGACGAAGTCGCATACCGGAACCTGAAGATCAAAACGCTGGATTGAGCAGCGCGGTTGACACCTCCCCGGGCCGGTCCTAAGCTCCGGCCATGCTTCCGCAGTGGATCATCGAAAAGAAGCGTGACGGACACGCGCTGACGCCGGACGAAATCCGCGCGTTCATCGCCGGCTTCACCACGGGGGCGATCCCGGACTATCAGATGGCGGCGCTCGCGATGGCTGTCTTCTTCCGCGGGATGAGCGCCGGGGAAACCGCCGCGCTGACCGAGGCGATGATGCGTTCCGGCGACCTCGTGGATACCTCCGCCCTCGTCGCGCCCAAGATTGACAAGCACTCCACCGGCGGCATCGGCGACAAGGTCTCGCTGGTGCTCGCGCCGCTGGTCGCCTGCTGCGGCCTCGCCGTGCCCATGATCTCCGGGCGCGGCCTGGGCATCACCGGCGGCACGCTCGACAAGCTCGAGGCTATTCCCGGCTATCGGACCGACCTGGGCACGGGAGAATTCCTCGCCATCGTCGCGCGCTGCGGTTGCTCGATCATCGGGCAGACCGACCGGCTCGCGCCGGCGGACAAGAAATTCTACGCCCTGCGCGATGTCACCGGCACCGTGCCCTCGATTCCCCTGATCACCGCGAGCATCATGTCCAAGAAACTGGCCGCCGGACTGGATGGCCTCGTCTTGGATGTGAAGTGCGGCCGGGGTGCGTTTATGAAGGAGCGGGCGGCCGCGGTCGAGCTGGCGCAAAGCATGGTGCGGGTCGGCCGCGCGATGGGCGTCAAGATGTCGGCGGTGTTGACGGCGATGGACCAGCCGCTTGGCCGCACCGCCGGTAACGCGCTGGAAATCGTCGAGACCTGCGAGGCCTTGCAAGGCCGTGGACCGGCGGACCTGATGGAGGTGACGCTCAAGCTCGGCGCCAAGATGCTGCAACTGGCCGGGCTGGCCCACTCCGGCGACGAAGCTCAAGCGCTGTTGACCAAGCAACTGGAGTCCGGCGCGGCTTGGTGTAAGTGGCTGGAGATGGTCCGGCTCCATGACGGCGACACGACCGTGCTGGAGGACACCGCACGGCTGCCGCGCGCCAGCCTCATCGAACCGCTGCCCGCGCCGCAGTCCGGTTGCGTGGCCCAGGCCGATGCCGAGCTGATCGGCAAGGCGTGCCTGGTGCTCGGGGCCGGCAGGACGAAGACCACCGACGCCGTGGACCATGCCGTGGGCGTCAGCGGCCTCGCGAAGATCGGCGAGCAGATCGGGCGCGGCCAGCCACTGGCCTTGCTCCACGCCAACGATGCGGACCGGCTGGCCGAGGCGCGCGCCTTGCTGCAGGCCGCCTTCCGCATCACGGCAGAAACGGTGAGCGCGCCGCCGCGAATCCTGGAGGAAACAACGCCATGACGATGGATTACTACCAGCTGTCCATGGCTGCGGAGTTTGTGCGTCAGCAATGGCCCACGGCGCGGCCGCGCGCCGGCCTCCTGCTCGGCTCCGGCTGGGATGCGGCTGCGAATTTTTTCACCAAGCGCGCCTCGCTCCCCTACTCCGCCATACCGGGCCTCGGCGCCTCGACGGTGGCCGGCCACAGCGGGCAGTTGCACTGGTGCGAGGCGTCCGGTGTGGAAACCTTCCTGTTCCAGGGCCGGCGCCATTTCTACGAGGGGGCGGGCTGGACGCCGGTGGGCGTACCGGTTTTCCTGCTCCGGCACTTTGGCACCCAGTTGCTCTTCCTGACCAACGCCGCCGGCGGCATCCGCGACGACCTCCGCGCCGGCGACCTAATGGTGCTGACCGACCATCTCAACTTGATGGGCAGCAATCCGCTGATCGGCCCGCACGAGCCCTGCGCGGGACCGCGTTTCCCCGACCTCTCGCAGGTCTATGTTCCCAGCCTTGGAAAACGTCTGGAGCGGATCTTCCAAGCCTTGGAAATCCCCTTCCGCAGCGGCGTCTACGCCGCGCTCACCGGCCCGACCTATGAGACGCCCGCGGAGGTGCGGATGCTGCGCACGCTCGGCGCGGACGCGGTGGGCATGTCCACCGTGCCGGAGGCGCTGCTGGCGCACGCGGCCGGCCTGAAAGTCGCGGCGCTCTCGTGCATCGCCAACACGGCGGCCGGGCTGCAGGCGCAGCCGCTGACCCATGCCGATGTGATCAAAACCGCACAGGCGACTTTGCCGCGCTTGCGCGGCGTGCTGGAAAATCTATGGAAGGAGCTACCCGATGAACTCATCTCAACGCAGCCGGTTGCTTGATGCGGCGGAGCGCGCCCTGCGCAACGCCCACGCCCCCTACTCGGTTTACCGCGTCGGGGCGGCGGTGCTGGCCGATGGCGGCAAGATCTTCGCCGGCTGCAACGTCGAAAATGCCTCCTATAGCCTGACGATGTGCGCCGAGCGCGTCGCCGTGGGCGCCGCCCTGGCAGCGGGCAACAAAAATATCCGCGCGGTCGCCGTCGTCAGCGACGGCCCCGAGATCCCCTGGCCGTGTGGCGCCTGCCGGCAGGTGCTGGTGGAGTTCGCCAAGGAGGATACGCCGGTGCTGGTCGCCATCCGCGGTCACTTGCGCGCCGCCGACCTCACCACCCTCGGCGCACTCCTGCCGCACGCGTTCCGACTGGAACGGAAGACTTGAATCAAAAGAAGAAACACCATCCACAGATTTCACGGATTACACAGATGAGGGCAAGCGGTTCCAACCTCTTGTCGTTGCACCCGAAAACGGACCACTGACAACTGGCCACTGACTTCTTCTCCATGAACCATCCGCATTTGCGCCGTTTCGATCTGCCGTTTGCGTGGCCAACGCCGCCGTTCCAGGTCGTGCTCGTGCGGCCGGAAATTCCGCCGAACACGGGCAACATTGCGCGCCTCTGCGCGGCGACGGGCACGCCGCTGCACCTGGTCGGGCCGATGGGCTTCCGGCTGTCGGATAAAAGCGTGCGCCGTGCCGGGCTGGATTATTGGGATGCGGTGGAACTGCATGCGCACGGCGATTGGGATGATTTCCGCCAGGCGCTGCCCCTCGCCGCCGACCGCGTGCATCTGTTCAGCACCTCGGGCACGCGCGGTCTGTTTGATGCAAAATTTCAGGCTGGCGACGTGCTGATTTTCGGCAGCGAAAGCATCGGCCTGCCCGACCCGCTGCTGCGGGAATTCCCCGACCGCATCTTGGGGATCCCAATGCACGCCGGCGACGTGCGCTCGCTCAACCTTTCCACCTCCGTCGGCATCGCCCTCTACGAAGCCCTGCGCCAGCAGCAGCCGTAGCGGGAAGGGAAGCCAAGCGCGAAAAAGGCAGGGCGCTCGCGCCGCGAGCGCCGGGGCTGGGTCCCGCGTGTGGGCTGGTGACCGGCGGGTTTTACCAACGCGGCTACGGGCGGAAAGCAGACAACAAAATCATGCCGGCAGCGAGGTGCGGGCATGCGTTTCTCTTTAAGCTTTTGTGAATCTTCTATAGCGGCGATCTGCGATCGCCGACGGCGGCCACAGGCCGCCGCTACAGGAGGAGAAAACTACCGCATTTCGGCTCGACGTGCGTCGCTGGCTTGTATCGGAATTGGACTATCTCCCGCGGCTACGCGCTCACTCCACGCGCGGGGCGTCGCTCCAGAGGTCTTCGAGCGCGTAGTACTCGCGGGTGGCGGGCAGGAAGAGATGGACCACGATGAGGCCGCAGTCCACCACCAGCCAGCCACTGTTGGCTTCGCCGCTGCGGCGGTTGCGGGCGATCTTGGCGTCCCGCAGGTGGGCGTGCAACTCCTCGCCCAAGGCCTTGAGATGCGGCGCGCTGCTGCCGGTGGCGATCAGGTAGAAATCGGTCACGCTCGACAGCTTGCGCACGTCGAGCACGAGGGGATTCACGGCTTTCTTCTCGAGCAGGGCCTTACGCGCCAAGTGGGCCAGCGCGAGCGAGTCGTTTTTTTTCATGTACGATAGAGTCCTTCGCGCGCAATGTACCCTGCGACGGCCTCCGGTACAAGATAACGAATACTGCGGCCCGCGGCGACACGCTGGCGGACATCGGTGGAGGAGATCTCGGCCGTGTGCCCCGGGAACAGATTTGCGAGCAGGCGCCCACCCCACGGCGGCGGCACATTCAACTGCTCCTCGGCGAGATGCTCCACCGGGAAACCCGGCCGCAGCATGGTCACGAATTCGCAAAGCGGGAGCAATTCCTCGATCGCGCGCCATTGATGGAGTTCCAGCAACGAGTCGGTGCCGATGATGAAGTGCAGGCGGGCGTCCGGCCGCGCGGCGCGCAGCGCCTTGATCGTATCGATGGTAAAGGACGGGCCCTGTCGCTCCAACTCAAGGGTGCTGACCTCGAAGCGTGGATCGTCGGCCACGGCAGCGCGGAGCATCGCCAGCCGATGGGCCGCGGGCGCCAGATTTTCACTGCGCTTGTGCGGCGGCTGGGCGCTCGGTATGAACAGCACGCGATCCAAACCGAAGTGTTCCAGCGCATCCTGCGCCAGAATCAAGTGGCCCAGATGCACCGGGTTGAACGTCCCTCCCAAAATGCCCAGCTGTTGCTGCATGCGCCGATCATAACCATCCGCCGCCCAGCGTCCACCGATTTTTTTGCCGCGACCGCGGCAGCTGTTCCGGCAGGGCTTGATCCCGGCGGGCGTGTGGTACCAACTGCCCTGCAATCCGGGGGTGAAGGTGTTGCCATGGCTGCCGGTGATTTGAAACGTGAACCGACACCCCCGCCGTCAAACAGCGCAGGGGCCGTCAGGAGCTCGAGCCACCGCATACGCAGCGCTCGAACAAGCCCATTTCCACCGTCAGCCCGGGGCCGAAGGCGAGGGCGCAGATCGTTTCGCCGGCTGGCGCCGGCGCTTCATGCAACATCCGCTCCAGCACGAAGCACAGGGTGGCGCTGCTGAGGTTGCCGACCTCGCGGAGCACTTCCCGTGAGACGGCCAGCGCGTCCGAAGCCAGTCCAAGGGCCGTGGCGGTCTTGTCGAGAATGGCACGCCCACCCGGGTGGATCGCCCAGCGCGCCACCGCCGGCAGGGACAGCGCCTGCGCGGCCAGCCACTCCTCGACGGCCGGCCGGATGTGGGCCTGGATGAGGTCGGGCACATAACTGGAGAGCGCGATGTCAAAGCCATCGTCGCCAATCGACCAAGCCATGGCGCCGGCACTATCCGGCAGCAGCACGCTGCCCAACGATTGGATCGTCAGCGCAGCGCGGTCGTCGCGGGGCGGCCGCGCGCTCACAACCATGGCACCCGCGCCATCGCCGAACAGGCAGCCCCCCAGCATCGCGTCGTGCTCCGCCTTGAGCTGGATATGCAGCGAGCACAACTCCACGCAGGCCACGAGCACCACGGCGCGTGCATCGGCGCGGCAGAACGCCTCGGCCACCTTGAGCGCCGGAAACAAGGCGTAGCAGCCCATGAAGCCCACATGCACCCGTTGGGTTTTCCCGGACAAGCCCAAGCCGCGCACGACATGAAAATCCGGGCCGGGATTGAAGAAGCCGGTGCACGAGACCGTGACCACATGCGTAACGTCCGCCGGCGCCCAGCCGCTCCGCGCCAGGGCGTCGCGCGCCACGTCCACGAACAGCGCCGGCGCGGCGCGGGTGAAGCGCGCATTGCGCTGCCCGGTCGATGGGGTGCGCCACCCCCCGTCGGCGCTGCGCGTGAAGAAAGGCTCGGCCACCGCCCCGTCGAGATCGCCCAGGACGCTGTGCCGGAAACCGATGTCCGACTGGGCATACATGCGCCGGAGCAACCGGCGCGAGCGTTCATCGCCGGGGACCGCCTCCAGCATGAAATCCCGGATGCGCTCTTGCGCGTAGCGCTGTGGCGGAAGCGCTGTTGCTATGCTATGAATATGCGCAGACATGATGGGCAAACCGCTCTATGAGTTTACCGCAGGTCTCGCGCACTACAAGATTTGAGAAATCATGAAGCCACGTTTTGAGTTCGATCCGCAGGCCGATTTCGCCAGCCCGGAGCGCAAGCAACAGATCACCCGCGAGGTGTTTGCGCGGCTGGCCCCGGCCTACGACCGCTTCACGCCCGGCCTTTCCTTCTGGCGCGACCGGAGTTGGAAACGCGACATGATCCAACGCCTGCCACCCGCCACGCAACCCGCCTGCCTCGACCTCGCCTGCGGCACGGGGGATCTCTGTTTCCTGCTCGCAGCGCGTTTCCCCGCCGGCCGGATTCTTGGCACCGATATCACCGACGCCATGTTGGACCTGGCCCGCGTCCGTAATCACAGTGCCAACATCGAGTTCGCCAATGCCGACATGATGCAGACCGGCCTGCCCTCCGCCAGCTTCGACCTCGTCACCGGCGGCTATGCCCTGCGCAACGCCCCCGATCTGGACCGCGCCCTGGCCGAGATTGCCCGGTTGCTCAAGCCCGGAGGCGCCGCGGCCTTTCTGGATTTCTCCAATCCCCCCCAACCTGCGCTCCGGAAGCTGTACAAGATTCTCTTACACGTGTGGGCCAGCGCCTGGGGCTTGGCAATGTATGGCAACCCCAAGCTCTTCACCTATATCACGGCCAGCCTGAACGCCTTCCCCGACCGCGTGGAGTTGCGCCGCCGCTGCGCCGCGCACGGCTTGAGCACCACCGGCTCGCGCCTGCACATGTTCGGCCTGCTGGAAACCATCTTCCTGCAGAAGACCGGCTGAGCCCCACCCTCCACGCGCTATGGTGCGACAACTGCCTTCAGCGCGCCTGGTAGGGCGTCGCATCCGGCGGAGCCGCTACAGAAAACGACTCGACCTCACGCGCCCTAGCTCAAATGGTTGCGACGCTTGGTCCTGACTCAGTCCGAATTTTCGAGTGGCCAGCCACTGCGTGACGGCGCAACCAGTCCTCGTGGGTGGAACTTCCAGCCACGCGAGCCGCATCCAAAAAACGATGCGAGACAGACGCGGTCCCTTCCGAACCGATTTCCAGGCGAACATCTTGATGCACACCGCTTGACCCCTCTTGGACAAGGGGAAACATCAACCGGGGCATGGGCCGCAGTTTGACATGCGCATAACTCAACAAGTAAATCTGGTTGCTCAATCAACAAAATATCTTCGGGCCTGGCTCACGGATTCGCTGGCACGCACTCATTTCTGTAACCGCTCTACGGACAAACGTGGTAATAAATGTCTGTGATTAAGAAAAGCGCGACCTTGGCTGTCGTCGGGGCCTTGTTGGCCGCTTGCGCCAGTATCATCGCCCTGAACAACGGTGCCTTCGCAACCCACCCGCTGCAACCGGGTAGCGCCGGCTGGTTCGTAATCCTCGGGGCGGCCTTCCTCACGGGCTATATTGACACGTGTGTCGGAGGTGGGCACGGCACCCTGCTCACGCCGGTGCTCATCATGCTCGGCTTTCCAGCCAAAATGGTGGTGCCCGCCATTCTTCTTTCGGAAATCTGCATCGGCCTCCTTGCCACGGTGCTTAACCATCGCGCAGGCAACCTGCATCTGGCGCATGACAGTTTGCACTGGAAAGTGCTCATGGTGTTGGCTGGCTGTTCGCTGGTCGGTTCGATCCTCGCGGTGACAGCAGCCGTGAGGCTGCCGGCCCAATGGATTGATCTCTATATCGGACTGGTCGTCGTGGGCGTCGGCATCCTGATGCTGACAGGCCGCAAGTTGAGCCGGACGTTTTCCATGAAGCGTATCGTGTTGGTCGGGGCCGTCGCGGCCTTCAACAAAGGCATCTCAGGGGGGGGCTATGGCCCGCTGCTTACCAGCGGCCAAGTGCTCTCTGGCGTATCGGAAAAAGGCGCCGTCAGCATCACTCCGCCGGCCCGCGGACTAACGGGCGCCATCTCCGTGGCGCTTTATTTTTTCAGCAAGGGCACCTTGGAGCCGAACCTCGCGCTGCCGCTCATCATCGGCTCGCTGCTCGCCATGCCTGTGGCCGTGGCCACGGTCACGGTTATCGAGCCGACCATGCTACGCAAAGGGATTGTGCTGAGCACCCTGTTGCTGGGCGCGTTTCTGGTAGTGCGGGTTTTCATCCGCTGAATGTTGCGGAAGCGTTGCGCAGCCATGAGCCGAAAACGGGGCCGATGCGACACCCTGGGTGGCCCACTCCTTTCCCTTTTTTCAGAACCGCCGCTGCGAAGGGTCGATTGCCGCTGCTGCGCGCCGGGCGTCGAAGCGCGGCCCCAGAAAGCTGGCCAAGCGGGCGCATTGGCCGGCCGGATCCGCCAGCATTGTTTCGTAGGAAACGTGGAGGGCGTGCCAAGCTGGCCGGGCCCGGAACAACCCCGGCAGTTGCCGCATGGTGGCGGCAAAGTTCCGGGCCAGTGCGCCCTCTTCCCGGGCGCGCGTCACCGCGCCGAGCCGCGCCTTCATGGCCTCCTGGGAAGCGAGCAGCGCGGGTAGCGGCCGATGGATGACGAGCACTCGCGCGGGCAGCCCCGGGGGCAGCTGCTGCAGCAGGGGCGTGACCACCTTCACAGCGTGGCCTTTGGCTTGCCGGGTCCAACTGGCGTCGCGCGCGGTGTTCTTCACCGCCGCCAGTTCGAAATACCCGAGCCGGTTGCTCTCGTCCGCAGGCCGGTGGTCGTCCGCGAGGACCGGAATGCCGCCCGCTTCGAGCAGGCGCATGAGCATGGAGGTGCCGCTGCGCGGCAGGCCGGAAACCACGACGATCTCGTCGGGGGCGAGCGGCCCCAGCGCAGCCGGCACCGCCTGGCACCATGGTGTGAAATCGTAGTCGGCGGGCGGGCTGGAGGGACGCAGGCCGCGCGCGCTCCGCTCGTGGCGTTGAAAGGCGTTGATGTTTTTGACGGCGTCGCGCATGAAACGGTATTTCGGCCCCGCTACGGGGTCGTCGCGGAAAATGCGCGCCAGCGCCTGCAGCGCCGGGAGTTGCGCCATATTCTGGTTCACGGCCACCATCAGTTCGTTGGCCCCCTCGGTCTTGGACCCCAATTCGAGCAGCGCCAGCCCCAGCAGCATATGGAGCCGCGGGTTGAAATAGACCAGGCCCAGTGCACCGGACGCGGCGTCCACGACCGCCTGCCAAGCCTTTTTCCGGTAATAGATCTCCGCGCGCAGCACCTCCAGGGACGGGCTTTCCGGCTCGGCTTCCAGCAGGACGTCAAGCAGCGGAAGCGCCTCGTCCTCCCGCTTGAGGTCAACCAAGGTCGCCGCCGCAAAACCCGCGAGCCCGGGCGACAGATTCCGCCCATCCAAAAGCGGCGCCAGTTCCGCGGATGCCCTCACCCGGTCGCCCTCGAGCAGCGCCTGGGTGATTTCCTCCCGGGCGAGCCGCGGTCCCCGGCCTTGGGCGCGCTCGATGTAGGTGCGGCGTTCGAACGCCCGGCGCCGGGCCTCCGGTTGCTGCCGCGCGATGGGGTCGTCCGGTGCGGTCTCCGCGGGCAAGGCGCTGAGTTTCTCTTTTGCTTCCACAGCGAACTGCTCGCTCCGGGCACGCAGTTTTTGCAACGCCTCCCGCCGCTGGGCCACCCGCCCCAGGCGCGCAAGGGCATCCACCAAGTGCAGGCCAAAGCGGTGCTCCGCCGGCCACTCTGCCCAGAGCCGCTCCAGGAGCGGCTCGGCCTCGTGCGGTTGGTTGGCATCGACCAAGGCGCGGGCCAGATTGTAATCCAGCTCCCGGGTGGTTTCCCGCACCGCCTCGGTCTGGTTGTCCGGCAGTGGCGCGATATAGCCGAGGGCCATCATCTGCTCCAGGACCGCCGCCGATGCCCGGGGGTCCTGAATGACGTCCGGGGAATGCTGCCCGTCTGCGCCCGGGACGGCGTCCCAGGACGGGATGCGCTGAATCTCCGGCGGCTGTTCCCAGGCTTGAATCTGTGGTGTGCCGTCCATGTCCAGCCCCACCGGCAAACCGAACAGCGTCAGCACCGTGGGTGTGATGTCCAAGATGGAACTTCCGAAGATCCGTTCGCCGCGCAGCAAGCCGGGGCCGGCCATCACCAGCATCCCGAAGTGCCGGTGCTCGACCGCCGGGCCTGCCGGCTCGGCGGGAATCCACTGCGAGCGCTGCGCATCCGAATGGAACCCGTGGTCGGAGACAATCAGGACATGGGCGTCCGGTCCCGCCAGTTGGAGATACCGGCCCAGCATGGCATCGTGGTGGCGATAGACGTTGGCCACCACCTCCCGGTAAAGCTCGAACTCCCGCTCTGGCACGCCGGCCCGCCGGGGCGGATGGTATTGCATGAACCGGTGGCTGGCGTGGTCGATCGCGTCGAAATACACCGCCGCGAAATCCCAGGGCTCGCGCTCCAGCAGGTCGGTCGCGGCCGCATGGATCGAGAGTGTCTCGGCGAGGATCTTGGCCAGATCGTGAAGCGACTTGTCCTGTGTCTGGTCCACCTCGTCAAGCCGCGGCACAAACATCCGGAGCACCTCGGCCGGCAGCTCCCAGGGGCGCACCCGCAGTTCGAAAAGTTCAGCGGCCAGACGGGGCGGAGTCACCATACCCGGCAGCAGCGGCGGCAGCGCCGCCTCCGGCTCATCGGGCACCTGCTGGAAATGGTTCGACACCATCGCCCCGCGGATCGGCTCCGCGGGAAACGAGGGCCACCAACCCACGACCACCGAGCGCTTGCCCTCTTGCGACAGGATATTCCACAGCGCCTTGGTCTTCCGCGACAACACGCTGCACGGCCGGATCCCGCGGCCGTCTGCGGTCGGCTCGGTAAACCCCAGGACCCCATGCTTGGCCGGGCGCTTGCCCGTGGCCATCGAGGTCCACAAGAGCGGGCTTAATGCGGGATAAATCGTCGCGTGGTTCCCATGCACGCCGCGAGCCATCAATCCGGCCAGATTCGGCATCTGCCCCGCCGCCAGCAAGGGCCGGAGCACCTGCCAGTCGGCCGCATCCCAACCCAGCAGCAACACACGCGTCGCGAGAGTGCTCATCAGGAGGCCGTCACCAGCTCTCGCGCAGCGTGGATGGGAAAAAACAGCCGGAACGGACGTCCCGCCTGTTGGGAAACCGGCTCTCGCCGCAACCCCACCGCACGCACGGGCCGGAGGCCCCTTGCGGGCTGGCAGGCACGGTTGCAGCTTTCGGAGATACGCCTAGTCAAGCTCGCCATCCTCGTGCCGACACCTCTGGCTCAAGCAGATGGGCCACGGCTGGCCGGATGGGTCTTGCGCCACCGGCGCAGTCCCGAGGCGCCCAGTTCCAGCGGGCCAACACCAAACCAAAAATCGAAGACTCCGGTATAATCCAAGCCTCTGTTCACTAATCACAGCGCCATATATATTAAGATTATTTCGACTCTGCAAGTTTTTTGACTCCTTTTCCAAGGCCTGTTTCCGGGGTAAAAGCGCCCGCAGGGCATATAATCTGTCCGCACCGAAAGCTGCATACGCGATGAATTTCGATGGGATCAGACCAAGATCAAGAGCGGCATTGCTAACGGAGGAGCCAGCGGGCGGTGGAGCGGAGACGGAAGTCGAGGTTGGTGATCGTCCGGCGGAGGCTGCCGGTCGGGAGTTCGTGGAGCGCCTCCCATGAAGCGAGCGAGGCGCGCAGCTCGTCTGGCGAGCATTCGCGGAGTTCGACCGGCGGGGGCGCTCCGCTCCCGGCCGCTCTTTGGAGTTCGCGCATCCGGGCGGCGTGCGGTGCGGGCAGGGGCTGCCCCATCCACGGCGCATCGTCGAGGAGCGCGCCCACCCGCGGCCACCCCTCGTTGATGTCCTGAAAAAAGAGCAGGTGCTCGTGCCAGAAGATCGCGATGTCCCCTCCCTCACCCAGTCGCAAAAATGGAGCGACCGGAAACAGAAGGGGGAAAAAACGGTTCGGGAAGAGGCGCGCCTTGTAGTATTTTTCGGCGACGGTTGCCGTTTGCCGGTAATCGCGAAGGTTTTCCCAATTCACTTCTTCGAGCGGGGAGCAAACCACCGGCTCGAACTCCGGACTGCACGTGTTGTTCGCGGCATCGAGCAGGTCGTCCCCGCACTGGACCGCATTCTGGAACAACCGGCCGTGTTGGATGAAATAAACGGTTTTCCAGATGACTCCAGCCGCCACGAATCCCTGCACGAGCGGTTCTTTCGAGAGCCTTTCGAAGACCCGGGCGCAAATTGCAAAGCAGAAGCCGTGCGGATAGGCGCCCTCCGATGGGTTGGGGGCATTCGGCACAGGATGCCCGGCCGCCAGCTCGCTGCGCAGGTCGGCATCCACGGCCTCCCGGTGGGCGCGGGCCAAGCGGAGCAGTTCCTCCCGCGCGGGCCTCACTAGACGCGCGGCCAGTTCAGCTTGTTCCGGGCTGCGCACGATCTGCATCCCGCGCGCCCGCCGCCCGTAGGCCGCAAGGGGAGACAGCCTAACCTGCGCGGGAAGTGTGTGAGACGCGAAAGCCCAAGGGACAGGGGCGTCCCGCCCGTGTGGGCACTGATTTTCGTCTCGAATGGGGGACATCGGCTTTCCTCGCTCCACCATTTTTTATGGATAACATCAGGGTGCCGCAAGGAAAGCCCCCGTGAGGCTCATGCCCGGATATTTTCTTAGGAATCAATCAGGTCGCCGACGTTTTTGGCGGTTGCGGCTTCCCGCTTGCGCCACCGGCGCAGCCCTGAGGCGCCCAACACCAGCGAGGTCAACACCAAACCAAAAGTCGAGGGCTCCGGTATAGCCCCTGCGATGATCTTCTCCCCCGTGTCGTCGTAGGCCCAATCGGTCAATGTCACCGACATGTTCGCCGGAGTTCCGGCCGTGATGGTCGCATTGGTCATGCCAACCCATCCGTATTGGAGTTGGTTTCCCATCGACGAATTCTTAAACGAAAAAAGGAGGTATTTTTTCGAGAATACTCCCGGGCCCGTAGTCAATACAGTCCCTGAATTGACAGACCGGATGATATTTCCAAAAGTTGCTTGACCCGTTCTGGCGGCATTATTCCAGTTGGCGCCAGCGTTCGTTCGGAAGGCGACATTTATGCCTCCAAATCCAGGTATAACCTCTGATCGGTCATTGGACTGCCGGCCGATGCGCACGTAGCCGCCGGCTTGAAGGGCGAGGATTCTGTGGGTAGCGGAGGACGTTCCCACGCTTCGTGCAAATTCAAGAAAGGCAGTACCCGGAAGGGAAATGTCGTAAACGGTCAACTGCCCACCGCCGAAGCCGACGGTTTGGGGCCCGAGATTCGTATAGATCAGGTCGGCCTGCGCCGGCGACGGCGCCAGCGCGCCCAGCGCGGCCGCTCCCGAGGCCAGTGCAAGCAGCGATTTCAGGGGCCGCCCCCGGAAGGTGCAGGCCTGGGCCACGTTCGAAGGTGAGGTCTTGGGCTTGTTGCCAACCCTTTTTTTCTTGCTCATATTTTTTATCGCTTCTGCGTTCAGGGTGCGGTTCCATCGTCTCCGGACCCTGTTGGCTGCTGACATTCGCGTGTATATTAAAATAGTTTCACCTTGGCGAACTTTTATTTTACTCATTTTCCAACGCCTGTTGCCGCGTAAGAAGTGCACGGCAACAGGATGAGGCCGTCCGGTTTCCCGCCCCCTCCCCCCCCCAAAAAAAAAGAAAGGCGCACTGCTGAACAGGCCTGTCTATGACCGCTTTCCAAACCGCCAGGGATGCCGATCAAAACCCGCGCGGGCCTACGCTTCAGACTTCCTGATCCCGACCGGACCTAGGCGACGATTCCCGGAAAATGACTTGGCACATGCTTTGTGGCATGGGCGTCCCGCCCATCTCGGAGCGCCAGCAAACACGGGCAAGATGCCCGTGCCATGACGGCAAAAAGTGCCAAATCATTTTCCGCCGGGATCAGGAGGTCTGACGCGTTGTCATCGCCCGCTGCCCCGCCTTCAAGCAGCGTTCGTGAACAGGTCTTGTGAAGGGCGAGTATGTGCTGTTATTTTGCGCTAACCTGATTGTATTCTATCGCCATGCAGCATCTCGACAGACTGGAGCAGCAGAGCATCTTCATCCTCCGCGAGGCGTTTCACAAGATTGAGAGGCTCGCCCTGCTCTGGAGTGCCGGCAAAGATTCGCAGACGATCCTGTGGCTTGCCCGCAAAGCATTCTTCGGGCACATCCCCTTCCCGGTTGTCTTCATGGAAACCGGCTTCGACATGCCGGAACTCGTCGCCCTGCGCGACCGCCTCGCAACAGCATGGGGCTTGGACCTCCTCGTCGTCCGCAATGACGACGCCATCGCGGCCGGCATGAACCCGTCGCAGGGCCGCATCGTGTGCTGCTCCGCGCTTTTGAAAGACAACCTCAAACTCGCCGTCGCACGGCACAATTTCGGCGGCTTGGTCGTGGGTGTCCGCCGCGACGAAGACCCGACCCGTGCGAAGGAACGTTATTTTAGCCCGCGCGACCAACACATGGAATGGAATGTCGAGGACCAGCCGCCGGAACTCTGGGACCAGTTCAACACCGACCTCGCCTGCGGCACACACTTGCGCGTCCATCCGTTGCTGCACTGGACAGAACAGGACATCTGGGAGTACGCCGAGCGCGAGCAGATTCCAATGGTCCCGCTCTACTTCGCTTGCAACGGCAAGCGCTACCGCTCGCTCGGCTGTACCCCCTGCACGTCGGCGATCGAATCCGACGCCGACACGCACGCAAAGATTCGCGCCGAGCTCCGCGCGACGAAGAAGAGCGAGCGCAGTGTCCGCGCCCAGGATCAGGAAAGCGAAGACGCCTTCGAGAAACTCCGGCGGGACGGTTACATGTGACCACCGCCGCGCCACTCCGCATCGTCATCGTCGGCCACGTTGACCACGGCAAGTCAACCTTCGTGGGCCGGCTCTTCCACGATACCGGCTCGTTGACGGAAGGAAAGTTCGAGCAGATCAAGGCCGCCTGTGACCGGCGCGGCGTATCGTTTGAGTGGGCGTTCCTTACCGACGGCCTGCAGGCCGAGCGCGACCAGAACGTCACCATCGACACCACGCAAATCTGGTTCCGCACACCGCGTCGCCGGTACGTCATCATCGATACGCCGGGGCACAAGGAATTCCTCAAAAACATGATCACGGGCGCCGCGAGCGCCGAAGCCGCGCTGCTGCTCATTGACGCCACGGAGGGCGTGCAGGAACAAACCCGCCGGCACGCCTATCTGCTCGAGCTGCTCGGCATCAAACAGGTCGTCGTCCTCGTCAACAAACTGGACGCCTGTGGTTTCAGCGCCGACGTGTTTCGCCGCATCGCCGCCGAGTACCCGCAGCGCCTTGTGCTTCCGATGTCCGCCAAAACTGGCGACAACATCGCCGTGAAATCCGCCCACATGCCGTGGTATACCGGGCCGACAGTACTCGAAGCGCTCGACAGCTTCAGCGCCACGGAACAACCGGCCCAGCTTCCGCTCCGCTTTCCAGTGCAGGACATTTACCGGTTCGACCAGCGCCGGATCATCGCGGGACAGATCGAGTCGGGCACCCTGCGCGTCGGCGATAAGATTCTGTTCTCGCCGCGCGGCAAGCTCGCCACCGTCAAGAGCATCGACGGACAACAGGCGGTCGGGATCACGCTGGCCGAGCAGATTTTTGTCGAGCGCGGCCAGATCATCTCGCACGAGCACGACGCGCCGCTGGTGTCCGACGTGTTCAGCGCGAAAGTGTTCTGGCTCGGCCGCCAGAACCTTGAAATCGGCCGGCACCTCGCACTTAAGCTTGTGACGCAGGAAGTCGAGTGTCAGGTCGAGTCCATCGAGAAGCTCATCGAGGCCGCGTCGCTCGCTGAAATCCGCGACCGCCGGCACATCACCCGCAACGACGTCGCCGAGGTCACGTTCCGCACGAAGCGCCCCATCGCGTTCGACAAGCACGACCGGATCACCGCCACAGGCCGGTTTGTTCTCGTTGATGAGCGGCAGGTTTGCGGTGGCGGCATCATCACGAAGGGCGAGGATATCGAGCGGCGCCAGAATATTTTCCGGACCGTTACGGAAGTCAGCCGCGCCGACCGCGAACAACGACACAAACACAGAGGTCGCGTCGTCTGGCTGACGGGGCTTTCGGCGTCAGGCAAGTCAACCATCGCCACCGCGCTCGAACGCGCGCTGTTCGCGCTGGGGATGCACACCTACGTACTCGATGGCGACAACATCCGGCACGGTCTCAGCGCCAACCTCGGCTTCAGTCCCACGGACCGGACCGAGAACATCCGGCGCATCGGCGAAGTGGCGAAACTGTTCTGCGACGCCGGGTTCATCGTGGTGACGGCGTTCATCTCGCCGTACCGCGACGACCGGCACTTGGCGCGCTCGCTGGTGGACGACGGCGATTTCGTCGAGGTATACGTCAACGCCCCGCTCGCCGTGTGCGAGCAGCGCGATCAGAAAGGTCTCTACCAGAAGGCGCGTGCCGGGAAAATTTCCGAGTTCACCGGCATCTCCGCGCCGTACGAGGCGCCGGAGAAGCCGGAGATCGTCCTCAACACCGACCAATACACGCCCGCGGAGTGCGTCGAGCGGATTCTGCAGTACCTGCTGACCGACGACAAACACACACCAATAGCGCGGGCGCCGAGCTTGCCGCATGCACCGGGACCATCGCCGCACTTGAGCACGCCGCCTTGATCTTTGCAGCGAGCCGGATAAGCGGGCAATCCTTGCCTTTTAGAAATTTCCATTTCAGGGCACGATGAGCTGCTGTGGTAGGCGCGGCACATGCCTGCATCGCCCAGCCCGGATGCCCCTCCTTAGGTCTGCCGTCAGTCAGCCGCAGGCCACCCTGGAGAAGACTGACCAGGTTCCAACGCTTGAAAAGGTTTCCACTGTGGCTCCAAGCCTTGCCACGTTCATGCACGGGCAGCTTCCACGCTGGCCTTGGTTACGACCCATCCACTCCCTGTCTTCTTCTTGAAAATCGCGCGCCGCGTTATTCGCCGGGCGTGTTATCGCTTAGGTGTTGGGCGGCGGACTTGGCGGTGCGAAAGAGGAATGTGCCCAGCACGAGCAACATCAGCGCGATCGCCCCGCCGAACAGCCACGAGCTGTTCAGCCAGGCGAAAGGTGTCCCGGTTGAGCGGTAGGCTTTATTCTCCACCGGCGCGCCGAGCTGCCATTCGATGGGCTTGAGGCCACGCCGCGCGGGTGCGAGGACGCTGTCGAGGTCGTAAGTCGGCGCCGCGAGCTGCTCTGCGCCGCAGAGCAGGCGATAGGTGCGTCCCGGTTCGGCCAGCAACAGCGCGCGCCAGGTGGGGCCGGAACCGGTGACGGACTTGATCGTCAGCGGCGGGTTGTCGCCATCGTGCAGCACGAGCCGGACGCGCTCGACGCGCAACTCGCCGAAGTTGAGCTCCAGTTCGCGCTTGGAAAAACCGGGCAGCGCGATGCTCAGCAGGCGGGCCGAGGCCACCTGGTCCCAGGCCGCGACGCCGTTGCGGACCGTGGGAATGTGCAGCTCCACCGTGCGGCTGAAATTATTTTCGGCAAATTCCAGCGTCAGCCGGTTCAGCGGCAGGCGGCCGGTCTGGAGGGTGACGAGCGTGGTGTGTTTCTTTGTGTCGCGCTCGCTCGTGAACGCCGGCAGCGGCCAGTCCCGGCGGATTTCCTCGGCGGCGCCGTCCACCGTTTCGTTGCGCCAGAAATTCACCTGCTCCACGCGGAAGGTCTGCCGCTTCAAATCCACGGACCGCTGCTCCATCTGCCCATCGCGTCCGCCGGTCTGTTGCAGCAGGTGCGTGAAGGGCTGCGCCTGGGCTTCGGTGACGTTGCTGATCGTCAGCTTGAAGCGGCGGCAGGAACTCGGCGGCAGCTTGACGTCGAGGTGCCGCAGGTCCATGTAGCGCGTGTAATCCAGCAGCGGCGCTTCCGCGACAAGCGTGGTCCACGCGCGGCCGTCGCTGCTGCCCTCGACCTTGACGCTGTGCTGGAAGTCGCGCTGCGCCGTCGCCACGCTGAAGCCGTCGGCCACGGCATTGGTCGCGCCCAGCACGAACTCCGCCTCGATCCGGTTGTCCGGCAGTTCCTTGAGCGCGACCGCCTGGGCGGCGACCGCGCGCCGGACCGTGTGCAGGCGCACGGCGCGGAGCTTCTCCACCGCGCGCGGAACTTCCGCGCCGTTGTCGTCGAGCACACGCAGGTCACGGAAATCATCGGCGGTGACGGCGCAGACCGCCGCGTCGAACGGAACGGCGACGACCGTGGTCTGCGCCACCGGCGCGCCTTGGAGCGGGCGCGACCAGAGAAAGGTGTCGGCCGTCAGCGCGGCGAGCGAAAGTGCCGGTGCCAGCAACGCCATAATCAGGACATTCCGTAGGGGCGCAGACTTGCTGCGCCCGTTCGTTCCGCATGCGCGACACATGGGGCGCAGCAAGCCTGCGCCCCTACGAAAGCGGATCGGCTTCATGGCTGGTCTCCTTTCGGCGGCGTGGTCTGGAAGCGCTGGCGGAACCTGAGGTAGATGAACGCGGCGCCCAGCAGGATCAGACCGAGCACGATGAAGGCGATGATGCGGTAGAACGGATCAAGGTGCGCCAGGTCATGGCCAAAGACCTTGAAGATCACCAGGCCGAACAGTGCGAGACCGATTAAGCGCAGGCTGCGCGCCGTGCGTTGCAGGCCGATGATCAGCAGCGCGAGCGCGTAGGCCGCCCAGAGCAGCGTGATGCCGCCGGAGCGTGAGTCGGGCAGGAAGTGCGCCAACGCAGTGTTGAGCTCCAGCGACAGGTAAAAGAACAGCAGGCCGATGGCCGCGTAGCCTGAGATCAGTCCGAGCGGCCGGGCGACCTCGCGGCCGCGCAACTGGCCAAAAGCCAGCAAGAGCAGGCCGAGGCAGAACGTGTAGTCCATCAGCCGGATCAGCGCCGGGCCGGCGGGATAGGCCGTGCCGTAGAGCCATGTGGCGGAGTTCAGTTCCCAGCCGAGCATGTCCACCATCAGCAGCTTGAAGACGATGCCCATGGTGACAATGGCGAGCAGCGCCAGCATCCAGAATTTGCTGCTGGTCCTGACCATCGCGAGCAGGAACAGGCCGAGTGCAAACCAGGCGATGGTCATCGAGGGCACGGCGAGCGCGGGATAGAAGAAGCCGCAGGTGTGGTGCAGTTCGAACTGCGCATAGACGAACAGCAGACCGATCCCGGCGATGGCCGCGATGACCGTCGCGGCCGACTGCCAGCCCTCGGAGGCGAGGTCGTTGCTGCGCTCCACAGCCAGGCCGCCCTTCTCCGGCGGTCGGCGCAGCAACTTCCAGGCGCCGCCGAACGCGGCGATCGGCACGCCCATTTCAAAGAGGCGCGTGCCGAGGATTTTCAGGTAGTCGAACCACGTGGTGTTGGCCGCGAGCGCCACGGCGAACTGACGGTCGAAGTCGAGGATCGCCAGCCGGCCCGCGGCGAGCAGGTAGGCGGCGCACGCCAGGAGGCGCAGGAAGCGGCTGTCGAGCTTGCCCGCGAGCCAGAGCATGATCAGCCCCTGCAAGGCCCAGCTTGCGGTGACCCACTGCTTCGAGATCGCCAGCGGCGGCGTCAGCGCCAGGAACAGGGCGCCCAGCGCGAGGAACATGCAGAGCAGGCCGCGGTCGTTCTGGCGGCGCACCAGCATGCCATAGGCGAGCAGGATGTTCACCGCGGCGAGCGCAAGGGCCAGCAGCGCGGCGAACTTCTCCGGATACACCTTGCAGATGACATGATAGCCGAGCCCGAAGAACGCCAACGTATTCGCGAGACTGCCGAGCAGTTCGAGGATGGTGATCTTCTCTCGCTCAACCAGATTGCGCAGGATCATCACCGCCGCATACAACAGGTAGAACGCGGTGAGGAAGGCGAGCACGACCGGGAAGTCGGCGGGGGTGAAAGACTTGTTGATCGAAGCCGTGGCGAGGAAGTAGGTCAGCAACATGCCGAGATAATTCAGCAGCGGCCACGAGCGCAGCCGCGCGATGCCGAGGACGCCGACACCGAGCAGCAGCAGATAGCCGAACAGGCCGGGGAAATTCACCGTGCCGGTGCTTAACATGATGGGCGTGCCGTAACCGCCGAGGATGCCGAGGATCGCGATCAGCATCGAGTTGAATCGCACCGCCAGCACGCCGGCGGTCAGGGTGACCACCGCCATCAAGCCGAATGCCGCCAGCATGCCGATCAGGTGGTAGAAGTTGAAGGCGGCGAACATGCTGAAGTAGAGCACGGCCAGGCCGCCGCCAATCAGCCCCTGGCCGATCAGGTGGTAGGGCTTGTTCATCAGCCGCGCACCGCCGCCGAGCATCGCCAGGCCGGCCAATACGCTCAAGGTCACGCGCGCCATCGGCCCGATCCAACCGTGCTCGATGGAATATTTCAGGAAGAAACCCACGCCGATGACGGCGATGACGATCCCCAGCCGCAGCAGCCAGTTCGTCGCGACGGCGAATTCCCACGACGTGCCGGGCGTCCGATATTCCTCGCCGATGATGATCCAATTCCAGATGCGCCGCAGGACTTGCTCCGCTTTGCCCTGGAAGGCGGAGGGCTCCTCTGCCGGCGGAGGCGGTGGGGGTGGCGGCGCGAATGCGGCGGCAGCGTTCGGCTGCGGCTCCGGGACGGCCAAAACTGGGATCGGCGGTGGCAGCATGGGCGCAGGCGGCGCGCTGGCCGTCACTGGAACAGGTACCGGTGGCGGCGGCGTGAACACAGGAGCGACCACCGGCTGGGGCTCCGGTGCCGGTCCGGCTGAGGGCTCCGGCGGAGGTTGCGCAGCTGTCGGAGCGGGTCGCTCGCTGCGCAGCATGATGATGTCCAGCAGCTGCCGCTGTTCGCGCTGCTCGTTGCGCACGTTCAACAGAAAGACGAATGTCAGGATCGGCAGGATCAGCAGCGCCAACGCCACTACCAAGGCAATCAAAAACCCCATTGCTTCCATAGGAACCTCGCGCTTTTAACTGTTCATTTATACCCGCGAACCCACGCCTCACACAAGCTTTCGCCCGTAACAACGCGGTCCCAGCCGGCAAAATCTTTTTTTACGACGACGTTCACGAAGCCGGCGGCCTGCATCAGCTCTGCGACGCGCCGGCCTTGATCCTCGCCGATCTCCAGCGCGAGCGCGCCGCCGGGCGCGAGCCTGTCCGCCGCCTGTGCGATCAGCCGCCGCAAGACGTCCAGGCCATCGGCTCCGGCCTCGAGCGCGTTGCGCGGCTCGAAGTCGCGGATCGGGCGCGGCAGCGCCCCCCACTCCGCCGCCGGCACATAGGGCGGATTGGAGACGATCAAATCCAATGCACCTGCAGCGAAAGGCGCGAGCAGGTCGGCCTGGATGAAGGCGATCCTGTCGGCAACGCCCTGCCGCGTTGCGTTCTCCCTAGCCAGCTCGAGCGCGGCGGGGCTGATATCCACGGCGGACAGCTGCGCGCGCGGATGCGCCAGCGCCAGCGTGATGGCGATGCAACCGGTGCCGGTGCCCAAGTCCGACACTTTGGGCTGCGACTTTTCCCACACCGTGGAGAAGCCGAGCGCGGCCTCGACCAGCAATTCGGTCTCCGGCCGCGGGATCAGCGCGCGGGCATCGCAGGCGAACACCCGGCCGCAGAACTCGACCTCGCCGAGGACGTATTGCAAAGGCTCGTCGCTGTGCAGCCGCAGGGCCTGCGCTTGGAGGAGCCTGAGCTGTGCCGGGGAAAGCTTGCGTTCGCCGTGGAGATAGACGGCCAGCCGGCGGCAGCCGAGCGCGTGCGCGAGCAGCGACTCGGCTTCCGCCGTCGCCTCGTCGTGGCCGGCCGCCTTCAGGAGCGCCGCCAACCGCTTCAGTTCCCCGCTCACGTCCATCCGCGCAACCTAGAGATTCGCCAGCGCGAGCGCAAGCGCGATCCGTTTTCCAAAGATTGGAACGCCCGGCGTGAACTTTTCCAAGCCCTGGAAAAACAGCCGTTTCCGTTTCCAAGCCTTGGAAAACGGGCGGGCGGCTGTGTATAAGCGGCGCAGAAAGCGAGGCGGACATGAAGGGCGCGGCAATGATGTTGGCGGCATGGCTGGGGGCGCTGGCGGGCAACGCGGCGGAAACGAACGCGGTGCCGCAGGGCGAGGTGACGAAATACACGTTCGACCACAGCCGGGTGTTTCCCGGTACGACGCGCGACTACTGGGTCTACGTGCCGCGGCAATACGACCCCGTACAACCGGCATGCCTGCATATCAACCAGGACGGGCTGCAGTTCAACGCGCCGGACGTCTTCGACCGCCTGATCGCGGCCAAGGCCATGCCGGTGACCATCGGCGTTTTCATCAAGCCGGGCGTGGTCAAGGCGCTTTCGCCCCAGGCTCTCGACCGGTTCAACCGCAGCTTCGAATATGACGGGCTCGGCGATGGCTATGCGCGCTTCCTGCTCAACGAGCTTCTGCCGGAGGTGGAAAAGAAAACCACCGCCGATGGCCGGCCGATCCGATTCTCCCGCGACGGCAATGACCGGTCCATCGCGGGCTCGAGCAGCGGCGCCATCTGCGCCTTCACGGCGGCCTGGGAGCGGCCGGATGCGTTCCGGCGCGTCTTCAGCGCCATCGGAACCTACGTGGGGCTGCGCGGCGGCCATGCCTACCCGACGTTGATCCGCAAGCTGGAGCCGAAGCCGTTGCGCGTGTTCCTGCAGGACGGCAGCGCGGACCTGAACATCTACGGTGGCGACTGGTGGATGGCCAACCAGGAGATGGAGCGCGCGCTGCAGTTCTCCGGCTACGCGATCAACCACGTCTGGGGCGAGGGCGGGCATAGCGGCAAACACGCTACGGAAATTTTCGCCGACGCCATGACCTGGCTCTGGCAAGACTGGCCCAAGCCCGTCGCTGCCGGCGTCACGAGCAACGCGATGCTGCGCAGCCTGCTGATCCCCGGCGAGGACTGGCAGCTCGTCGGTCAGGGTTACAAATTCACCGAAGGTCCGGCGGCCAATGCGCGCGGCGAGGTGTTCTTCAACGACATCCCCGCCAGTACCACCTACAAAATCGGACTCGATGGCAAGGTCGCGGTCTGCACCGCCGATGCCAAGCAGGCGAACGGGCTGGTATTTGGGCCTGACGGCCGCCGCTACGCAGTGGCCGGCGGCACGGCCCAAATCCTCGCCTATGACGAGCAGCAGCGCGTGACGGTCATCGCCGACGGTTTCAACGGCAACGATCTGGTCGCCCGGCAGGATGGCGGCCTCTATGTGACCAATCCCGACGGGAAGGCGAACACACCCAGCAAGCTCTGGTTCATCGCCAACAATGGTGCGAAGAAGGTGGTGGATTCGGGGCTGAAGTTCGCCAACGGCCTCGCTCTCTCGCCGGACCAGTCGCTGCTGGTGGTAGCGGACTCGCGCACGCATTGGATCTGGAGCTACCAGGTCCAGCCCGATGGCGCGCTGACCTGCAAGCAGCGCTATGGCTGGCTGCATGTGCCCGACACGGCCGAGGACAGCGGCGCCGACGGGATGCGCATGGATCGGGAGGGGCGCCTGTTTGTGGCGACGCGTTTCGGCATACAAATTTGCGATCAGGCCGGCCGCGTCAACGCGATCATTCCGACGCCGAACGGGCGCATCGCCAACCTCTGCTTCGGCGGCGGAAAATTCGACACGCTGTTCGCCACGTGCGGCGACAAGGTGTTCAAGCGGCGCCTTAACACACGTGGTGTCAACGCGTTCGAACCACCCTTCAAGCCTGCCCCGCCACGATTATGAGGCTCTACGGCCAAAGGTAACTTATCGTCCGTATCGCGTGCTTTTGGCCCAAAACGTGCTATATAATGCACGCAGAAGGGGCTTGCGGAACGTACCGCTACGCCCGAAAGCGGGGGAATGAGCAGCAGTTCAAGAGCTGAAGAACGGGGCGCGTCGGCATCCGACAATATCGCGTTGGTGTGCGAGACCTTGGTGCGCGAGATACTCAAGGCCACCACATCCGCTAACGCTTTGGAGGCCGGTTTAGCGCTGGCCCGGATCCGCCAGCATTCGGAGCTGGCCGTGGTCACCGCCCCGGTCGGGCCGGTGGCGACAGCCACGAGTTCCGCGTCTGAGCAGTGCTACCGGCTTATATTCGACAGCATGATCGAAGGCTTCGCCCTCTTTGAGACAGTCCTGCTGCCAGAACCGGCCACGATGGATTTCCGTTTTCTGGCCCTCAATCCCGCCTTGGAGCGCCTGCTCGGGCTCAAGCGGGACGAGATCTTGGGCCGCCTGTTGCATGCTGTGCTGCCGCAGTTGGAAGAGCGCTGGCTGGAGCGCTTCCGCCAGGTGGCCACCTCCGGCCTCGCCGCCTTCTTCGAGGATCATTCGCAGGTGCTGCAGCGCGATGCCAGCATCTCGGTCTTCTGCCCGGCCGCGGGCCAATTGGCGGTGCTGATCGAGGACATCAGCGAGCGCAAACGAATTGAGGAGGAGCGCCGCGCGAGCGAGGAACGTTTCCGCACCCTGACCGCGCTCGCTCCCGTGGGTGTCTTCCTCACCGATGCGGAGGGCCACTGCCACTACGTGAACGAGAAATGGCAGGAGATGTCGGGCGTGACCGCCTCCGAGGCCGTCGGCGTCAACTGGCTCGCGACGGTCCACCCGGCTGACCGCGAACGCGTCGCCAGCCATTGGAAAGCCGTGCCCGCGGAGCACGGGGTCGTCGGCTTGGAATATCGGCTGCAAAAGAAGCCGGACGGCTACAACACGTGGATCTATGGCATCGCCGCGCCGCTCCGCGCCGCCGATGGCCAGGTCACCGGCTACATCGGCATCCAGTTGGACATCACCAACCGCAAGGAGGCCGACCAGAAGCGGCTGGCCTCGGAAAACCAACTCCAGCAGGCGCAGAAACTCGAGAGCCTCGGCGCCTTGGCCGGTGGCATCGCGCATGACTTCAACAATCTCTTGATGGCCATCCTCGGCAATGTGGATCTCTCCTTGCGCGAGCTGCCGCCCCAGGCGCCGATGCGCGCCTATCTCTCCGACGCCGAGAAGGCCGCGCGCCGTGCGGCAGAACTCTGCAAGCAGATGCTGGCCTATTCCGGCAAGGGCCGCTTCGTCGTGGAGCGGGTGAACCTGACCGAAATGATCAACGCCATGGCGCGCATGCTGGAGGTTTCCATCTCCAAAAAGATTGTGCTCCGCTACCAGCTGGCCGCCAATCTGCCGTCGGTCGAGGCCGATGTCCCGCAGATGCAGCAGATCATCATGAACTTGGTGGGCAATGCTGCGGAGGCCATCGACGTGGGCGGCGGCTTTGTCACCATTTCCACCGGTGTCATGGATTGCGACAGTGATTTCCTCAATACGACCTGGCTCCGGCAGGATCTGCCCGCGGGCACCTACGTCTACATCGAGGTCCAGGACACCGGCTGCGGCATGACTGCGGAAGTGCAGCGGCGGCTCTTCGATCCTTTTTTCTCGACCAAATTCACCGGCCGTGGCCTGGGCCTCGCCGCCGTCCTCGGCATTGTCCGCGGCCACAAGGGTTCCATCAAGGTGGAGAGCGCGCCGAATCGCGGCAGCACCTTCCGCGTCCTGCTCCCCGCCCTGCCCGTCGAAACCGTCAAGCTCCTGATCAACGACCCGGTCAAGAAGCTCTGGCACGGCAGCGGCACGATCCTGCTGGTGGACGACGAGGAAACCGTACGCACCCTGAGCCGGCAGATGCTCGAACGCCTCGGGTTCAACTGCCTGACCGCCGCCAACGGCATCGAGGCGTTGCGCATCTTCCAGGCCCACGCCGGCGAGATCGCCGCCGTCCTGCTCGATTTGAGCATGCCCCGCATGGATGGCGAGCAGGCCTTCTATCAGCTGCAGCAGATCAAGCCCGATGTGCGCGTCATCCTGTCCAGCGGCTACGATCTCCCGAACATCGCCCAGCGCTTCCAGGGCAAAGGCATCGCCGGCTTTATTCATAAGCCCTACGAACTCGACCTGCTGGCTGACACGCTCCGCACCGTTCTAGCTGCCAATACCCCGGCCCCTCTGTTAGAGTCTGCGGCTGGGAGTACGACCAGTGACACTGAACCGTAAACTGATTGGGTGCGCGCTCATATCCTGCGGCTTGGTGGTGGCCGCCCTTGGCGCCTGGCTGTTCCTTCGCGACGGGGCCACATCGACAGTGGGCGTGCCAGCCTCTCGCGCCCTCGGGCTAGCCTGCCTCGGCTGCGCCCTCGGGGGCGTGTGGGCGGGTCTGTGGATCTGGTGGGGCGCGCTCCGTCCGCTGGTGCGCCGTATGGCACGCCTCCATGCGGAGCTTGCCCGCCTGCGCAGTCCAACCGCTCCCGCGGGCGCCATCACGGAGGACGGGCACGATGAACTTACCGATATCGCACACGGCATCAACCTCCTGCTCCAGCAGGCCGCACGCAGCCAAGCCGCGCACGTCAACATCGAAAAAAAGTTCCAGGAAAGCGAGCAGCGCTATCGGCTGCTCTTCAACGGCATGAACGAGGGCTTTGCCCTGTGCGATACCGTGGTAGACGCGGCCGGCCAACCCATCGACTTCCACTACCGCGCCATGAACTCCGCGTACGAGCGCCTGACCGGCTTGAAAAGCGACGAGGTCCTCGGCCGTACCCTGCGCGAGGTTCTGCCGGACATGGGGCGAGCACAGTTCGAACGCTACCGCCAGGTGGCGCTCACGGGCATGCCGGTTTACTTCGAGGACGTTAACGCAAAAACCGACCGCCATTATCACATCGGCGCCTCCCGCCCCACCCCCCTTCAACTCGCCATCCTGATTGAGGATACGACGGAACAGGTCCGGATGAACGCGGACTTGCGGGCAGGTGACGAGCGTTTCCGCCAACTCACCGCCCTGGCCCCGGTGGGCGTCTTCCTGACCGACCCGCAAGGCCGCTGCATATACGTCAACGACAAGTGGTTGGCGCTGACCGCCCTTTCGTTTTCCGAGGTCGTCGGCGACTCCTGGCTCAAGACCGTCCACCCCGACGACCGCGCGCATGTCGAGGCCAACTGGAAGTTTCTCCTCCACGCGCGCGGTAGCACAGGCATCGAATACCGTTTGCACCTGCCGGGAGATGCGATCGTCTGGGTCTATGGACTGGCCGCCCCGCTGCGCGACGCCGAGGGCCAGCTCACCGGCTGCATCGGCATCCTGCTCGATATCACCGCCCGCAAACTGGCCGAACAGAAGCGCGGCGAGCTCGATGCGCAGCTCCAACAGACCCAGAAGCTCGAAAGTCTCGGCGTCCTCGCGGGTGGCATCGCGCACGATTTCAACAACATCTTGATGGCCATCCTCGGCAATGTGGAACTCGCGCTGCTCGAACTGCCTGCGGCGCATTCCGTGTGCCCCTATCTCAACGATGTCGAGAAGGCCACGCGCCGCGCCGCCGACCTCTGCCGCCAGATGCTCGCCTATGCCGGCAAGGGCCGCTTCGTCGTCGAGCGTGTCCACCTCAACACCGTGCTTGAGGAGATGGCGCGCATGCTGGAAATTTCTGCCTACAAGAAAGCCAGCCTGCACTATGCCTTGGCACCGGACCTGCCGCTGATCGACGTGGACGTCTCGCAACTCCAGCAGATTGTCATGAATCTCGTCATCAACGCCTCCGAGGCCATCGGCGAGCGCAGCGGCACGATCTCGCTCATCACCGGCGCGATGGAGTGCGACCGCCACTACCTGGGCAACCCCTGGATCAAGCAGGAACTGCGCGAGGGCCGCTACGTCTATCTGGAAGTGGCCGACAACGGCTGCGGGATGAAGCCCGAGGTGATCGAACGGATGTTCGACCCCTTTTTCAGCACCAAGTTCACCGGCCGCGGCCTGGGCCTCGCCGCCGTCCTCGGTATTGTGCGCGGCCACCAAGGTTCCCTCAAGGTGCATAGCGAACCCGGCCACGGCACCTCTTTCAGGGTACTCTTCCCAGCGGCGCCCGACGAACCCAGCCTCCTCCCCGGCGTCAACCCCGTCCCGCCGCCATGGCAGGGCCACGACACCCTCCTGCTGGTGGACGATGAAGAGACCGTCCGCGTCTTGGGCAAGCAGATGATCGAGCGCCTCGGTTTCCGGTGCCACGCCGCCGCCGGTGGCGCAGAGGCCCTGGAGTACTTCCGCATTTATCACGACGAGGTCACCGTCGTCCTGCTCGACCTGACCATGCCGCACATGGATGGCGAAGAGACCTACCGCGCACTGCGGCGGCTGGTGCCCGCGGTACGCGTGGTCATCTCCAGCGGCTACACCCAGCAGGACGTCACCCAGCGCTTCGCCGGCCTAGGTATCGCCGGCTGCATCCAAAAGCCTTACCGGTTCGCCACGCTCACCGCAGTGCTCCGTGCCGCCCTGGACGCTGAGGACGCAGCGAGCGTCCACACCTGAGCCTGGCCTCTGGCGGTGGTGGCCTCGCGCCGCCGGCGATCCCGCGGTGAAAAATCCCGGCCGCTGGCTACATCGGACGCAAAGTTTTTTTGATCAAAGATTTTGTTTGCGCCGGGGGGGGATGTTTCGGTATAACCCGCGCGCTTTTTGCCAGTGCACGGCACAAACGAAAGGGAACAAAATGAAGGCAGGAATGCGGTTGACGGGGTGGATGTTGGCGGCGGCGGCCATGTGTATGGCGCCGGCGATGGCCAGCGAAGCGGACTTGGTGCTACCCGATCTGGGGGTCAAGTTCTTCAATGGCGCCATTAGTGGTACGATGCTGATGATGATCGGTATCGGCGTCTGTGCGCTCGGCATGATCTTCGGCCTGGTGCAATACACCAAGACCAAGAACCTGCCCGTGCATGCCTCCATGCGCGAGGTTTCTGACATCATCTGGGAAACCTGCAAGAGCTACCTCGCCCAGCAGGGCAAGTTCCTCGCGATCCTCTGGGCCTTGATCGCCGTCTGCATGATCTATTACTTCATGATCCTGCAGAAGATGCCGACGATGAGCGTGGTCATCATCCTCGGCGCCTCGATCCTGGGCATCCTGGGCTCCTACGGCGTCGCCTGGTTCGGCATGCGCATCAACACCTTCGCCAACAGCCGCAGCGCCTTCGCCGCGTTGCGCGGCACGCCTTGGGAGGCGCTGGCCATCCCGATGCGCTCGGGCATGAGCGTCGGCACCTTGCTGGTCGCGGTCGAGCTGTTCTTCATGATCTGCATCCTGGTCTTCCTCCCCACCGAATTGCGCGGCCCCTGCTTCATCGGCTTCGCCATCGGCGAGTCGCTCGGCGCCTCCGCCCTGCGTATCTGCGGCGGTATCTTCACCAAGATCGCCGACATCGGCTCGGACCTCATGAAGATCGTCTTCAAGCTCCCCGAAGATGATCCCAAGAATCCCGGCGTCGTCGCGGATTGCACCGGCGACAACGCCGGCGACAGCGTCGGCCCGACCGCCGACGGCTTCGAGACCTATGGCGTGACCGGCGTCGCGCTCATCACGTTCCTCGCGCTGGTGATCGGCACCTCGACGCCCGCGCTGAGCGACCTGTGCGCGAAGCTGATCGTCTGGATCTTCGTCATGCGCATCCTGATGATCCTGACCTCGCTCGTCTCCTACTTCCTCAACGACATGTACTTCACCTCGAAGCTGAAGGAAGCCAAGGAATTCGATCCCGAAGAGCCCCTGACCGTGCTCGTGTGGCTTACCTCGATCGTCTCCATCGTCGTCACCTACATCGCCAGCTACCTCCTGCTGCCGGTGGCCCCTGGCATCGACAAGAACCTGTGGTGGGTGCTCTCGACGATCATCTCCTGCGGCACGCTCGCCGGCGCCTTGATCCCGGAATTCACCAAGGTTTTCACCAGCACCAACGCCAAGCACGTCAAGGAAGTGGTCATCGCCTCCAAACAGGGCGGCGCCTCGCTGAACATCCTCTCCGGCTTTGTCGCCGGTAACTTCAGTGCCTTCTGGGAAGGCCTGACCATGCTCGTGCTCATGCTCGTCGCCGCCCTGCTCGCGACGAACCCGTCCGTGACCGCCTTGATGCCGGCGGGCCTCGAGTTTGCCGCGCCGATCTTCGCCTTTGGCCTCGTGGCCTTCGGCTTCCTCGGCATGGGCCCGGTGACCATCGCCGTCGACAGCTTCGGCCCGGTCTCCGACAACGCGCAGAGTGTCTATGAGCTCAGCCGCATCGAGTCCCTCCCGAACATCTCCAAGGAGATCGAGCGCGACTTCGGCTTCAAGCCGGACTTCGAAAACGCCAAGCTCAACCTCGAGCGCAACGATGGCGCGGGCAATACGTTCAAGGCGACCGCCAAGCCCGTGCTGATCGGCACCGCCGTCGTCGGCGCCACCACGATGATCTTCGGCATCATCCTGATGCTGGCCAAGGGCAAAGCGGCCGCGCTGGTGCAAGCCTCAGGGGTTGCGGTCAGCGAGCATCTGACGCCCGACCAGCTCAAGGCTGGCGTGGACTACGTCATCTCCGGCCTCAGCCTCGTGCGTCCGGAGATCGTGCTCGGCCTGCTCATGGGCGGCGCGGTCATCTACTGGTTCACGGGCGCGGCCACGCAGGCCGTCGTCACGGGCTCCTACCGCGCGGTCGTCTACATCAAAGAGAACATGAATCTCAATGCCGAGACGGCCTCGATCAAGGACAGCAAGGAAGTCGTGAAGATTTGCACGATCTATGCCCAGAAAGGCATGTTCAACATCTTCGTCGCGGTCTTCTGCTTCGCCCTCTCGCTGGCCTTCTTCGATCCGTTCTTCTTCATCGGCTACCTGATCTCCATCGCGTTCTTCGGGCTCTATCAGGCCATCTTCATGGCCAACGCCGGCGGCGCCTGGGATAACGCCAAGAAGATCGTCGAAGTCGACCTGCGCGCCAAGGGCACCGAACTGCACGCCGCGACCGTCGTCGGCGACACCGTGGGCGATCCTTTCAAGGACACCTCCTCGGTGGCCATGAACCCGATCATCAAGTTCACGACCCTGTTCGGCCTGCTCGCCACGGAGATTGCCGTGGCCATGAAGGATCCCACCACCAAGTACGCGATTGGTGGCGTGATCTTCACCGTCGCCCTCGTCTTCGTCTATCGCAGCTTCTACGGGATGCGGATCCCCGAGGACAAAGCGACCGCTAAGACCTGAGTCTTCGCACATCCGGTTCTCACCGGGTTATGATCGGCCGCGCGGGCAACAGCGCGGCCGT
>CAIWHP010000030.1 GCA_903912445.1 uncultured Lentisphaerota bacterium | reverse complement strand
TGCCTGAAGCGGTGGCCGCGCCCGATGCGGCGGCCGCACCGGCCGCCCCCGGCGGCGAAGTGGCCGCTCCCGCAGCGCCCGGCGCCGCGGCAGGGGCCCCGGCGACGCCCCCGATCACGCTGACGCTGCGCCGCGTCAATCTGCTCGATGCGATCAAGTACATCACCGACATCGCCGGCCTGTCCTACCGCGTGGACAAGAACGTCGTGTTCGTCACGCCGCGCGGCGTGGATCCTTCGCTGCTCGTCACGCACATGTATCCCGTCAGCCAGGCCCTCATCAATTCGATCTCGGAGAAGGCCAGTGCGGCTCCTGCCGGCGGCGCGGGTGGCGCGGCGGCGGGTGGCGCGGTGGTGGGCGCGGGCGCGGCCGACACCTCCGCCGCGCGGGGTGGCGACCTGAGCGTGTTCTTCACGCAGGCGGGCATCCCCTTCCCGGTGGGCACCTCCGTCACCTATAACCCGGCGATCAGCAAGCTGATCGTTTCGCACACGCCGGAAGCCCAGGAAAAGATCGAGAGCATCATCGCGGAGCTCGATGTCGCCGCCAAGCAGGTCGAGATCGAGGCGCGGTTCGTGGACGTCAACGAGGATGCGCTGGAGGAATTCGGCTTCCAGTGGGCGCTGAACAACAACTACACCATCGCCTCCAACAACCAGTTCGCGAATCCGAGCATGAACCAGCGGGTCCAGTTGAACAAGGACTCCCAGGGCTTCACCAAGGCCCTGCGCTTCTTCAATCTGAACAATTCGCAGATCACGCGCATGGATGCGGTGGATATGGCCGGCACGCCCAGCGGCACGGCCGCGCCCCTGCCCATCGGCAACATCCTGTCCTTCGCCAGCGTGCTGACCAATCCCGAGTTGCAGATGGCCATCAACGCGATCTCACAGAAGGGCCACTCCGACGTCCTGAGCTCGCCGCGGGTTACCACCAAGAACAGCGAGCAGGCCACGATCAAGATCATCGAGGAAATCCGTTATCCGCAGGCCTACGAGGCCAACCAGATCCAGGTGTCGTCGACCGGCATCGGTGGTGGTGGCGGTGTCATCGTCTCCCAGCCCATCAACGTCACGGTGTTCACCCCGGCGGACTTCCAGACGCGCGAGGTCGGCGTCATCCTCAACGTCACCCCGACCATCGGCCCCGACGGCTACACCATCGACCTGACGCTCGTCCCTGAAGTGTCCTCGCTCGCCGAGTGGCACCAGTACGGCACCCAGAACGGCCTGAACGCCTCGCAGCCCTTCTTCATCAACCGCACCGTCACCAGCAAGATGGTCGTGTGGGATGGCGAGACCGTCGTCCTCGGCGGCATGATCAAGGAGACGCTCTCCGACTTCGAAGACAAGATCCCCGTGCTCGGCGACATCCCGCTGATCGGCGCCCTGTTCCGCAGCAAGGGCACCTCCAGCACCCGCCAGAACCTGATGATCTTCGTCACGGCACGCATCGTGGATTCCTCGGGACGGCCGGTGCACAAGAAGGAACGGCCGACCTTGTCGGGCGGCGGTGGCCGCGCGGGTACCGAGACCAAACTGGCCGTGCCGACCGCGCAGTAAGCGGCGGTGGCGGATCGTCCCCTGTCTTGGGAACCGACGGCGTGGTTTTCCAAGCCCTGGAAACACAGGGGGCGGTCTGGCTCTGGGCGACCAGCTTGTCTTTTGCGCGGTAGCTGGCCGCTTTACAGGAGCGGTACCGCTTTTTTGCAGAACGGATCCCCCGTGCCGGCTGACCGCCACTTGTCGGCGTGCGCGGCCGCTTGACCGTCAAAGCACATACTCCCATGACCGCCAAAACCCTGTTGCTGATGGATGGCGCCGCGCTGGCCTACCGTGCCTTTTATGCCATCCAGAACCTTTCCACCCGCGCCGGCCAGCCGACCAACGCTGTTTTCGGTTTTGTCCGCATGGCCAACCAGCTGGCCTCGCAATGGCGTCCGACCCACCGCGCCGTCGTGTTCGATGCCGGGTTGCCGGCGGCGCGCATGGCCCTGCTGCCGTCCTATAAACAGCAGCGCGAAAAGATGCCCGACCCGCTCCGCAGCCAGTTCCCCCTGATCGAGGAATATCTGCGCCGGGCGGGGATTCCCGCCCTGCGCGTCGCAGGGCAGGAGGCGGACGACACCATGGCCTCGCTGGCCACGCTCGCCGCGGCCGAGGAGGCCGATACGCTGCTCGCGACCAGCGACAAGGATCTCTTTCAGCTCGTCACGGACCGCGTGGTCATCGTCGCCCCCACCGCCGCCGGCGGGCGCATGGGGCCGGCCGAGGTCTGCGCCAAGATGGGCGTGCCGCCGGCGCTGGTCGTCGAACTGCTCGCGCTGACCGGCGACACGGTGGACAACATTCCCGGCGTGCCCGGCGTCGGCCCGAAGACGGCGGCGAAACTGCTCACCGAGTTCGGTTCGCTCGCCGGCTTGTGGGCGCGGCTCGCCGAGGTGGCCGGTGAAAAAGACGCGCGCCGCGCTCGCCGCACACCGCGCCGATGTCGAGCGCAACGTGCAGCTCATCCGGCTGCGCACCGACCTCGTCGAGCGGGTGGACTGGACGGCGCTGTGCGTCCAGCCCGTGCCGGCCGAGGCGCTGCGGGCCTTCTATCTTGAAATGGAACTGCATTCGCTGGCGCGCGAGCTCGATGCCGTGGTGGCGTCACCGCCGCCCGCGCCGAAACCCGCGCCTGCGCCCAAGCCCGACGCGCAAATGAACCTGTTCTGAAGCTGTGTCCAGGAAAATCCAATTCTGGTGTGTGCTGCTGGCGCTGGCCGCGCTGTTCGCCGCCGGCCTCGGGGTGCGCCGCTACATCCTCGACGTCCAGCGCCAGATGGCCGGGGTCCCGCTGCCGTTCACGCTGGAGGGGGCGATCCACTTCCACCGCATCCAGCAGGTGCTGGCGCCCGAGGGACTGCCGGGGGCCGACCGCCATATTGAATATCCGCGCGGCATCCGCGTGCGGGCCACCGACACCGTCACGGATACCTACCTGGTCGCCGCGCTGACCCCGCTCTTCCCCGCTGCGGTGTCGCTGGCCGAGCGCGTGCGTTGGATCGAAGGGATCTGGTTCTGCCTCGGCATCCCCCTGCTCGCGCTCTGGCTGCGGCTGCTGACGCGCTCCTGGTGGGCCGGCCTCGCCGCCGCCGCGTTCTACGCCGTGACGCTGTCGAGCGTCATCCGCTCGACGGGCCAGGAGATCTCGCACGAAAACTTTGCGCTGCCGCTGCTGCTCGGCAGCCTGGCCGCGTCTGCGTGGGCCTTGCAGGCGGAGCCGCGCGGCCGCTTTTTGCGCCGCGCGCTGCTCGCCGCCGCGCTGCTCGCGCTGGCGCAGATGACGTGGGACCTGGTCCAGTTCTTCCTCTTCCTCTCGGCGCTCGCGCTGGGCGGCCGCGTCCTGTTCGGCCGCGCGCCGCTCCCGGCGCGCGAGGCCGAGCTCGCCGGGTGGCAGGTGCTCGCGCTGGGGCTGGCCGGCGCGCTCAATCCCTACCTGCGCGCGCATGGCTACCTTTACTCGCTGCCGCTGCTGCTGCTCTGCGGCGTGCTGCTCGCGCACCTGGCGCGCCAGCGTTTCCAAGGCTTGGAAACAGGACCGGCCGGTGTGTCCAAGGTTTGGAAAACGCGGCTGCTGTTGTTGCTGGTCGCCCTCGTGCCGGCAGTCATCGGTGTTTTGCTGGCGCGCAATTACGGCTCTTCCTACAGCCATTTCGGAGAATTGTTGGTGGCCAAGCTCAGGTTTCTCCAGTGGGTACACTGGTATGAGCTGGTGAGCGTCAAGCCGGCTGACCCCGCGTTGCTGACTTTTGACCAGCGCATCCTCTGGGTTCCGGCTTTACATTCTGCGACATGGAGTTTGACAAAGCATCTGTTTCCGGCCATATTCGCCACGTCGTTGGTCGCCTTGGCCTGTGTGGCCCGCCGTAAGAACGAAGATCGCAATTCCAATCTGATGTTGCCGCTGGTGGGCGCTATTGTTTCCTTCGTAGCTTATTGGCTCTTCGTCCGGCTGCATGTTTTCACGGCGTTGTTTTTTGCCGCCTTGCTCGGCGCTTGGGTCGCGTGGGCAGTGCGGCGCGGCGCCTTGGCGCGCGCGGTGGTGGGCGTGCTGCTGCTGCTGGCCCTGGTCGCGGAGGCCGGCAACACCTTGCGGCTGCCGGAAAAACAGGGGCGGTTGGGCGTTCCCTATCGCGAGCTGAACGAGCTGACCGCCTGGCTGCGCGCGCATGTGGCGCCGGCGCCGGTGCTCGCGAATTTCGGCGTGAGCGCGGCGGTACTGACCTACGGCGGCTGCCCGATCCTGTTGCATCCGAAATTCGAGGCGCCGCAGATCCGCGAGCGGGTCCGCCGCTGCAACGAAGTTCTTTTCAAGGAAACCGAGGACAAGTTCCGCGACTGGGCGGAGCGGGAAGGCGCGCTCTACTACGTGCACGAGCTGGGCGAGTATGGCCCCGAGCATGTGGAGCAGCAGATGCGCTACATGGTGGACGCGCTCCAGCCGCGGACCGACACGGCCGCGTGGCTGCTGGATCGCGAGCCCAACCGGCTCCGGTGTTTTGCGCCGGTCTGGGGCAACGCGAAGTATCGCGTCTACCGGATTGTCCGCAGCGATGACGCGACGATCGCGGCAGAGCAGGCCGAACTGGCTGCGCTCGCGCTACAGCACGGCAAGCTCGAGCGCGCCGAGTGCCATGCGATCGAGGCGCTGGCGCGCGCGCCGGACCACCGGCCGGCCCAGGCGGTGCTGCGGCACGTCCTCTCGCTGAAGCAGCAGGGCTTTGGCGCGCACGACGATGCAAAAAAATGAGCCCAGGCGCCCTCCGTGGCGCATCGCGCTGACCGGCGGCATCGGCTGCGGCAAGACCGAGGTCGCGCGGCAGTTGCAGGCGCTCGGCGCGGCCGTGTGGGATGCCGACGAGTCCGTGCACCGCCAGCTGCGGCGCGGCACAGCGGCCTACCGGCGGATCGTGCGGGCCTTCGGGCCGGGCGTGGTCCGCGCCGGCGGCAGCCTTTGCCGCGTGGCGCTCGCCGCCGCCGTGTTTGCCGACGCGCGGCAGCGGCTGGCGCTGGAGAAAATTTTGCATCCGGCTGTGATCCGCGAGATGCGCGCCTGGCTTGCGCAGCAGCGCCGGGACCGGCGGGCCGCCATCGCGGTGGTGCCGCTGTTGTTCGAGGTCGGCTTGGCCCACGGGTGGGATGCCGTGGTCTGCGTCGCGGCCGATGAAGGCGTGGCGCTGCGCCGGCTGCGCCGCCGCGGGGTGGCCACCGCCGATGCGCGCCGCCGGATGGCGGCCCAATGGCCGCTCGCGCGCAAAGTACAACGCTCGGATGCTGTGATTTGGAATAACGGAACGCGGCGCCAACTTGCCGCACAAGTAAAGAAATTCTGGGCTTGTTGCCCGGAGGAGAACTGAACCATGGAAGAGAAACCCAGCCGCCGCCGTGGCCGTCCGCCGCGCCAGCCCGCCCAGTCCGCCGCGCCCGTTGAGCAGCAATCTGCCGCTGCCGACCAAATGCAACCTCCGCCGCAACAGCCGCAACAGCAGCAGCACCCACAGCACCCACAACACACACAGCACCCGCAGCAGCAGGTGCCGCCGCCTGTCGCCATGCCGCCGTCGCAGGAGGTCTCGCCGGGTCAGTCCTCGCTCGTCTCCATCGACCCCCAGGCCGCGCCGCAGACCGCGACCCTGCCGCAGCCGCCGCCACCCGCGCCGACCGAGGCCGTGCCGAAACAGAACGTCCGGCCCCGGGGCCAGCGTCTGGACCTGTTCGAGCTCCAGCAGAAGCAGGTGCCGGAGCTCAAGGAAATGGCCGAAAGCTACGGCCTGGTCGAGCTCGGCGCGCTGCGCAAGCACGAGCTGATCTTCGAGATCCTGCGCTGGAACGGCCGGCTCAACGGCACGATGTTCGGGCGCGGTGTCGTCGAGATCCTGCCGGACGGCTTCGGCTTCCTGCGCTCGCCGCACTACAGCTATCTGCCCTGCCCGGAAGATATCTACGTCTCGCCTTCGCAGATCCGCCGCTTCGGCCTGCGCACCGGCGACCTCGTGGATGGCGAGATCCGCGCGCCGAAGGAGAAGGAGCGTTTCTTCGCCTTGCTGCGCGTGGACCACATCAACGACCAGGACCCGGAAAAGTCCCGCAACAAGATCCCCTTCGAGAACCTGACGCCGCTCTTTCCCGACCGGCGCTTTGTGCTCGAAGTCGGCCCGGCCGAGGTGTCCATGCGCGTCATGGACCTGCTCACGCCCATCGGCATGGGCCAGCGCGGCCTGATCGTCGCCCCGCCGCGCACCGGCAAGACCGTGCTGATGCAGAAGATCGCCAACAGCATCAGCACCAACACCCCGAAGGCCAAGCTCATCATCCTGCTGATCGACGAGCGGCCCGAGGAAGTCACCGACATGGAGCGCACCACCAAGGCCGAGGTCCTATCCTCGACCTTCGATGAGCCGCCGGAGCGGCACGTCCAGGTCGCGGAGATCGTCATCGAGATGGCCAAGCGCCGCGTCGAGTGCGGTCAGGATGTCGTGATCCTGCTCGACTCCATCACCCGCCTCGCCCGCGCCTACAACACGCTGCAACCGCACTCCGGTAAGATCCTCTCCGGCGGCGTGGATGCGAACGCGCTGCACAAGCCGAAGCGCTTCTTCGGCGCCGCGCGCAACATCGAGGGAGGCGGCAGCCTGACGATCCTGGCGACCGCGCTGATCGATACCGGCAGCCGCATGGACGAAGTCATCTTCGAGGAGTTCAAGGGCACCGGCAACATGGAGCTGGGCCTCGACCGCCGGCTGGTGGACAAGCGCATCTTCCCGGCGATCAACATCGAGCAGTCCGGCACCCGCAAGGAAGAGCTGCTGCTGCACCCGGACGAGATCGCGAAGATCTGGATTCTGCGGAAAGCGCTCAACGGCGTGCCGCCGGTCGAGGGCATGGAGCTGCTCATCAACCGCCTCAAGAAGACCAAGAGCAACGTCGAATTCCTGATGGCGTTGCAGGGCTGATTTCTGGCCCTGGCAAAACGGGCTGCCGGTTTCCCGGTCATGGAAACCGGCAGCGCGCCGGAGGCGCCGCCATGCAGTCGCAGACCCTCTCCAACCTCCGCGGCGAAATCGAATTCCGGCGCAAGCTCGCCGAGCAGCACGTCACCGGCCGGATGCTCCTGCCGGACTACTACGGCAAGGACGCGCACGACGCCATCCTGCGCGAGCGCATGGCGACGACCGCGCGCGAGCTGGGCGCGCTGCAGGGCCGCGGAGTCCGTCTCGCGCCGTTTCTCGAGCTGGGCGCCGAGCGCGGCCAGCGCTCGCTCGTGCTCGTCAACGACCTCGGCGCGGAGGGCATCGCGGCGGATATCTCCTTCGACCAGCTGCAGACGGCGGAGCACTTCGCCCGACTCTTCGGCAAGCCGAAGCTGCCGCTGCGCGTCTGCTGCGACGTCAATCACTTGCCCCTGCGCAGCCACGCCTTCCCCTTCGTTTTCTGCTACGAATTCCTGCACCATTTTCCGGAGCTGACGCCGGTCGTGCGCGAAATCCGCCGCGTGCTGGCCGGGGGCCATTTCTTCTTCAACGAGGAGCCCTATCACCGGCCCAAGCTTGTGCTCTACCGGCAGCGGCAGAAGGTCTATGCCGGGTCCGTGCTGCAACGGAACAAGGCGCTGCGCTTGCTGGCCAAGTTTTTCACCGAGGAACGCTGCGATGAGCGCGAGCACGGCATCGTCGAGAACCACGACATCCCGTTGCGCGCCTGGCTGGCCGCCTGCCGGGTTTTCGACGGGTCTGACCTGACCGCCGCCAGCCTGGAGGGACGCATCCGGTCACACCTGGGCGATCGCCTCGGGCCGCGCAACCTCCTGAACCTCCTGCTCGGCGGCGGTGTGTCCGGCCTCTGCACCAAACATCCGTCCACAGCAGAGCCTCCGGTCTTGCAGCCGATGGATGCGCTGCTTTGCCCCGATTGCCTGACGAAGACCCAGGCGGAACATCCGGTGCAACCTGATGCCGGCCGGCTGCGCTGTGCGGTCTGCGACGCCAGCTTTCCGCAGGTCGAGGGCGTGTACTTCCTCCTTCCGACCGCGCTGTTCCGCGAGCTCTATCCCGCATACGCCGGCCAATGAGCCGTCTGTCCGGCTTGGCAGCCGCAAGCGGTTCTGCTAGTTTCGCGGCATGAGTGAAGCCACGGTGCCGCGCTGTACCATGTTGCCGCCGCAAGGGCGGCCGCGCTGGATGCCGCACGATCCGGCGGGCTGGGAGCTGCTCTACCTCTCGTGGGGCCTGCGCTGGATGGGCGAGCACCCGATCCCGCTGGCGATGCACGAGGGCTGGGTCTACGCCGTCATTCTCGAGGGCGTGCCCACCGTGCTCATCCGCGGCCGCCCGCGTCCGACGCGGCGCGGCGAGGTCTTTATCTTCCACCCCGACTGTGCCTACGGCTGGCGCGACAAGGCGCAGCGCTCGTGCCGCCTGATGACGTGGCTGTGGCGCACCCCGCCGGCGCACTCGCAGCTCGTGCCCCCGGGCGGGGGCTTCCGGCGGCTGCGCGTGGGCGAAGGCGCGCTGCGCCGGCTCACCGCGATCAATCGCGACTGCCTGCGCGCCGTGGCGGGCGCCGGCGAGATGGCGGCGCTGGCCCTGCGCCGGGCGCGGCTGGACCTGGACCTGTGCCTGGCGGGGGAGCTCGGCCACACCGAGGCGGCCAACAGCCACTACCGGGCGAACCTGGCGGTACACTTCCTCCGCCACAACCCGGCGGCGCTCCAGCCGGCGAAGCGGCTCTGCGAATACCTTCAGATTTCCCCGGCCGCGCTGCGCAACCTGTTTCAGAAGCATCACCGGCGCAGCCCGCAGGCGGTCGCGCTCGAGGTGCGCATGCAGCACGCCCGCGTGCGGCTGGCGGGCGGCGTCGCCGTCAAGCAGATTGCGTTCGAGCTGGGCTACCGGCACGCCAACGATTTCAGCCGCGCCTATAAACGGTTTTTCGGGGTGACGACCCGGACAAAAAAGTAGCAGAAACGCCACGCCGCGGCAGATGCTAGCGGATTGGCATGTACGGCGCGCGTGCGGTGTGGGAAAGTGCGGGCACGCTGGCGGACGCGAGCCGCGGCGGGCGTTTTTCCAAGGTCTGGAAAAACAACGTGAACGGTTTCCAAGGTTTGGAAAGCAGGCGTGAGCGGCAGGCAAAACAGGAGTCGAACATGAAGATGCAAGGCATGACGCGGCGCGGGTTCTTGGGCGGCATGAGTCTGGCGGCGGCGGGCATGGCGGCGGGACCGCTGCTGCTGCCACGGCGGCTGCTGGGCGCGGATGCGCCCAGCAAGAAAGTCACGGTGGGCTTCATCGGCTGCGGACGGCAGGCCTATCACTCCAACATTCCGGGCTTCATCAGGACCGCCGGCGTGCAATGCGTCGCCGTGTGCGACGTGGACGCCTGGCGCATGGAGCAGGCCAAGCAGCAGATCGAAAAATATTACGCCAAGGGGAAAGACGGCGACTTCAAGGGCTGCAAGGCCTACAAGGATTTCCGCGAGCTGCTCGCCGACAAGACGATTGACGCGGTGATGATCTCGACGCAGGACCACTGGCACGTGCCGATGGCGGTCGCCGCGGTGCGCGCGGGCAAGGACGTGGCGCTGGAGAAACCGATCACGCGCTACATCGACGAGGGGCGCCTGCTCGCCAGTGAAGTGGCGAAGCACAACCGCGTCTTCCGGGTGGACAGCGAATTCCGGTCGCTGGAGCCGATGCACCGTGCGGCCGAACTGGTGCGCAACGGGCGCATCGGCAAGGTGCTGGTGGTGCGCACCGGCTCGCCCAAGGAAGTTTTCCCCAACGAAGCGGAAACCGTAACGCCGCCGCCGGCGGATCTGGATTACGACTTGTGGCTCGGGCCGGCGCCGAAAGTGGACTATATGCAGAAGCGTGTCCATACGCCGCGCGATCTCAAGAGTCGTCCCGGCTGGATGCGGAACCTCGATTATTGCGACGGCATGGTCACCAACTGGGGAACGCACCTCAACGACATCGGGCAGTGGGGCGCGGGCACGGAGCGCACCGGGCCGGTGGAGCTCAAGGCGACCGGAAAATTCCACGACGGAAAGGTGTGGAATGTACTGGAGTACTTCGACGCTTGGTACAAGTTCGCCAACGGCATGGAATTTTTCTACCAGATGGGCACGCCGCACGTGCGCTTCGAGGGCGAGAAGGGCTGGATCCAGGTCAACTACGCGCAGGACAAGCTCCACCCCGAACGGTTGCAGGCTAGCGACCCGAAGATCTTGAAGGAGCAGCTCGGGCCGGAAGAAATTCATTTCCCGCTCAAGAGCGAGAAGCAGGACTTCATTGACGCCGTGCGCTCGCGCGGCAAAACGCTGGAGGACGAGGAGGTGGGCCAGCGCACGACCTCGCTCTGCCACCTCGCGCACATCGCCGTCCAGCTTGGCGGCGCGAAGCTGGCGTGGGATCCCGACAAGGAAGTTTTCATCGGCAACGATGCCGCCAACAAACTGGCGAAGCGCCCGCCGATGCGCGCGCCTTGGACGATGGAGTAGTTCATTTGCAACGGTTACTTGTCGCGGTTTTGTTGGCGAGTAGTGTTGCGTGGGGCGCTGCACCGGCCCAAGCTGCAGCCCCTCCCAAACCCAACTTCGTCGTCATCCTGGTTGACGACCTGGCCTATGGCGACATCGGCCCGTTTGGTTCCAAACTGAACCGGACTCCCAATCTCGATCAAATGGCGAGCGAGGGGCTGACACTGACCAGCTTCTATGCCGCGCCGTGCTGCACCCCGTCGCGCGCCCAGATGATGACCGGGTGCTATGCCCAACGGGTCTCCATGCCGACGGTCGTTCATCCCGGCAGCCCCATCGGCCTGAGCGCCAAAGAACATACCGTGGCCAGCCTCTTGAAAGGCCAAGGTTACGCCACGATGGCTATCGGCAAGTGGCACCTGGGCGATCAGCCGGAGTTTCTGCCCACCCGGCGCGGTTTCGATCACTACTTCGGTCTGCCTTACTCCAACGACATGGAGATACGAAAAGGCGCTTCTCCCAAAAAGGTCGCCCAGAAGAAATCCAACCCAGCCAAACTGACGGCCCCGCCGTTGCCCCTGCTGCGCGATGACAAGGTTGTCGAAGCGCCCGCCGAGCAGGATACGCTCACGACCCGTTATACAGAGGAAGCAGCCAAATTCATGACCGCCAACAAAGATCATCCTTTTTTTCTCTACTTTGCTCACACCGCCGTCCATGTCCCGCTCCACCCGGGCACCGCGTTCAAAGGCAAATCCGCCAACGGCCTTTACGGCGACTGGGTCGAGGAAGTGGACTGGAGCGTGGGCCGTGTGCTGGATACCCTGCAAGAGTTGAAACTCGCCGACCGGACGTTGGTGCTCTTCACCAGCGATAACGGACCCTGGCTCACCGCGCGCAACCACTGCGGCACGGCCGCGCCCTTTCGCGGCGGCAAGTTCACCACATGGGAAGGAGGCATGCGCGAGCCAACCCTTGCCTGGTGGCCGGGCAAAATCACCCCGCGCACTGTCTGCGACGCGATCACCAGCGAAATGGACGTGCTGCCGACCCTCGTTAAGCTCGCCGGAGGCGAAGTCCCAACCGGTCACAAGATTGACGGCAAAGACATCTGGCCGTTGCTTTCCGGCCAAACCAAGGCGTCCCCCCACGAGGCTTTGTTCTATTACAACCACCTTAGACTGGAGGCGGTGCGCTCCGGCCCCTGGAAGTTGGCCATTGCCCCGCAACGCACCGGCCGCCCTGAAGGTGAGGGCGAGCCGGTCAAACACACCGGCCCGCGCCTCTACAACCTCGACACCGATAAGGGCGAGACGACTGACGTGGCGGCGCAACATCCGGAGGTCGTCGCGCGTCTCCAGAAGTTGGTCGAACAAATGGGCACCGACCTCGGGGTCAAGGCGAATGGCCCGGGCGTGCGTTCCTGTGGCCGGGTAGCCAGCCCACAAGTCTTGTTGAAACGAATCGACACGGAATACGACTAACTTTGCAGCACGGTAAAAAAGAAACTCATATGAAATACGCATTGAGTTGGGCGGCCGTTGTACTGTTGGTGTTTTCAGCTTGGGGGCGAGCAGATGTTTCGGCGCAGCAACCCATCAATTGGCCTGAGTTCATGGCGAGGCACGACCTCGTTTGGACGAAGCTTCCGCACGGATGGAGCACTGGCATCATGCTCGGCAATGGGCAGATGGGCGCTTCCATCTTCGGCACACCGACTGCCGTGAGCTTTACGTTGCACCGGCAGGATGTCGCCGATGTTCGTCCCTTCCGCTATGAGTTCAAAAACGCGGCGGGCCTCGACACGGCCCGCTTGAGGATCGGTCGCTTCACTCTGCGTCCAGTCGGGAAGGTGACCTCTTTCAGTGGACGACTGGCGCTGTGGGATGCCTTGAGCACCGGCACCGTCACGACCGAGAAAGGCAAGATCTCCTGGCGGGCCTTTGTCCACGCGACCAAGCCGCTGGTCGTGTTCGAGTTCACGACCGAGGGCGCGGAAGACGGTTTCGCCTGGGAGTGGCAACCTGCCAGCGCGTCGAGTTCGCGCTGGGAAAGCTTCAAGAAAACCAACATTGATCCGAGCTATGAGCGGAATCCGCCCGCGCAGATCGAACGACATGGCGATGTGCAGGTGTCCGTTCATTCGTTGAACGCTGGAGGCCATTTCGCGGCGGCGTGGCGGGGGGAGAAACCTGCGGCGAACAAACGCATCGTGTTGGCCACCGTGATGCCGATAAGTGCCGACGCAAAGAACCTCGCGTTGGAGACCATCCGTTCATGCCAGGACCCGGTTGATACGTTGCTTGCCTCGCACACGGCAGCATGGCATGACTGGTATCCGGCTAGTTTCGTCAGCTTGAACGATACACGCGCCGAGTCCTACTACTGGATCAACATTTACAAGCTTTACGCTACAACGCGCGCTGACCAGCCGCCGATTGATGTGCACGGCATGTGGATGTTCGATACCGGCTGGCCCTATATCTGTTGCAACATGAATCTCCAGTTGGCCTACTATGCGCAGGCCACAGCCAATCGCCTGCCCCTTGCCGAAAGCCTCTGTTCCACTTTGGAGAAGAACGCCGCCAACTTGAGCAGCAACCTTCCCAACAAGGATTGGCGCTCGGATTCGGCCTGGTTCGGACGCTGTGCCGACCAGCAATTACGCTCGTCAGGGCCCGCGAAATTTCCGGCGCATAACGAACTCGCCAACTTGAGTTGGGCGATGGAGGCGTATTGGCGGCAGTGCCGTTGGTCGGGCGACGATGTTCGCTTGCGCGACAAGTTCCTTCCGTTGCTGGAAAAGTGCTTCAATCTGTACCGTCACACCATGACGAAGGAAGCTGACGGCAAATACCATCTGCCCATAACCATTTCCCCCGAATACAACAAAGGGAAGGCCACCGACTCCAACTACGACCTTGGCGCCGTGCGTTGGGATTTGCTGACCCTCATCCGTGAAAGTGAGCGGCTTGGCCTCAATGCCGACAAGGTGGCTGACTGGAAAAAATTTCTGGGGAGTGTTGTGGATTATCCGCAGGGCAGCGACGGGTTGTGGATCGGCGACAAGTTGCCCTTGGCTGCATCCCACCGGCATTATTCCCACTTGGTCGCGATCTATCCCTTTGCGGTGCTCGATTGGGATAACGTAGCCGAGCGCGATCTCATTAAGCGTTCGGTGGATCATTGGTACGGCCTAAAAGGTGGCCTCTTCGGCTTCAGCCGCACCGGTGCCTGTTCCATGTATGCGCTCATGCAACGCGCTGACGATGCCCTGGCCGTGCTGCAAGAATTTCTCAACACCAACGCAACGCCGAACGGCTTTTACAACGAGGGAACGCTGGAGGTCGGATTTTCCTTTTGCCAGAACGTCCACGACATGCTGCTGCAATCGCGAAACGGTTTGATCCGAGTCTTCCCGGCCACGCCATCGATCTGGAAGGATGCTGTCTTCTCCGATCTGCGCACCGAAGGTGCTTTTCTGGTGAGTGCCGCCCGCAAGGACGGCAAGACCCTGTGGGTCAAGGTGAAGAGCCTGGCCGGTGAACCGTGCCGGGTCAGGACTTCGATTGATGGGGCGGTTCATGCCGTGAGAACCGATGATGCAGGGAAGCGCATGACGGTAAAGACGGTTGAGGATGGGGTCGTTGCTATTGAACTGAAGAAAGGCGAAGAAGTGGTGCTGTACGGTGGTGACAAGATGCCAGAAGCGGTCGTGTCCCCCGTAACTGCCGACCCGGCGAAATGCAATTTCTATGGGGCAAAGAAATGATGACGAAGTTCATTCTGCTTGTCGCTGGCGGCATCGGGCTTGTCGCGAACGCGTCTGCGGTGGCCGGGTTCGATCCGGGCACGCCGCCGGAGCCGCGATTACCGCTGGCCTTGACCTATACCTTCAAAGATCCGACCAGCAAGGCAGACAAAGGCGGCTGGACCAGGTCAGCCTTTCAGGAAAGCCCCGAGTGGAAGGCGGCCGGCTCGGCCCGCGAGATCGAGCAGGCGATGAACGCCGCGCAGGCCAAGCGGGTCTGGTTCCGCTTCCGCATGACGACCACGCGCGAGACGTTCAACAACACGTTTTGCGCCGCGCGCCACGACGGTGTGCTGGATCTGTGGAACGAGGGCGAGGCGAACCGCTGGAACAATCGCGGTGACGGCACAAAGTGGATGCGTTTCTTCAGCTATATCTTCCGCCGCGATGTGGCAGGGAAGCCGTGCCAATACGGTGTCATCTATACGCGCAGCGAGGGCCGGCCCGCGCAGCTCGATTTTGCCTTCGTGCAGGAGCGCCCCTATCACGTGCCCGAACTGCGCGACGCCGGCACCAAGTCGAGCAAGTTCCAGCTCGTGCTCGACATCCCGCACATCCGCGATGCTTGCGGCATCCGCGGGCCAGACGGCAAGTACTACATCGTCGGCACGCCGCTGCTGCACGGCACACAGGAGGGCATTGACCTCTTCCGCGCCGATAGCCGCCGCGGACCGTTCGTGAAGGTCGGTACGCCGTGGACATTCGCCGCCTCGAAGTGGGCGGACCCGGCCAAGCTCGGCCAGCCCAATCCAAGGGATCCGAACTTCGCCGACCAGATCATCTGGGCACCGGAGCTCGCCTACATCAAGTCGCTGAAGAAATGGGTGCTGGTGTATTTTCCCAACAAGGCCCCCCGGCCACTGAAGCAAGGCTTTCACATCGGCATCGCCGCCTCCGACACGCCGCTCGGTCCCTACAAGGACATCGTTGATGGCCCCATCTCCACGGACCCGGACCCGCATCTGTTCGAGGATGATGACGGCAGGGTCTATCTGACCTCCGGCCACGGCCGCATAGCGCGGATGAAGCCCGACCTCAGCGGTCTCGCGGAAGAACCGCGCGTCATCTACCCCCGCAACGCCCACGCCATCGCCAACGAAGGCACCACGCTGTTCAAGCACAACGGCGTTTACTATTTTGGCGGCGCCTTTTCCAATCACTACTGGGACGAGAAGGGCAAGTGGTCGCAGACCTACGACTGCGTGATGTCCGCCTCGACGAACGGCATTTATGGGCCCTACGGCGACCGCTATGTGGCCATCAAGAACGGCGGGAACAATAGTTTCTTCCGCGACAAAGAGGGCACGTGGTGCTGCACGGTCTGGCAGCCGACGAAAAAAACCACTATCGTTGCCGTCGAGCTCGCGCCCGACGGCACGTGGCGGCCGGCGGAAAATTATGACGTGCTCACGAACGTGACCTACTGAACAACCCCAAAAAAAGGAATGCCATGCATATGCTGAAAGGTTCGCTCCTCGGTCTGTTGGCTCTCGCCGGTGTGGTGGGCGCCGCGCCGAATCCGTTCTTCGTTTTCGACAACGGATTGCGCGGCGAAAAACTCAAGACGATTGACGCGCAGCTCGACCTCGTGAAGTCGGTCGGCTTCGAGGGCTTGAGCTGGCGCACGGACGCGCCCGAGCGCGTCAAACAGGTGCTCGACGGTTGCAAGCAGCGCGGGCTGAAGCTGTTCGTCATCTACGTCAACCTTGACCTGAAGGATGGCAAGCTGGTCTATGACCCACGCGTCAAGGAGATCATCGCGCTCTGCAAGGGCACCGACGTGATGATCTGGCCGAACCTGACGAGCAAACAGTTCAAGCCCTCAGATCCGGCGGGCGATGATATCGCCGTGGCGGGCCTGCGCGAACTGGCCGACCTCTGCGCGGCCAACGGGCTGCGCATCACGATCTATCCGCACGTGAACATGTGGGTCCACCGCGTCGAGGACGCGCTGCGCTTGGTGAAGAAAGTGGAGCGGAAGAACGTCGGGTTGACGTTCAACCTCTGCCACGCGCTGATTGACGAAGCCGAGGCTCGTATTCCGGCGCTGATCGAGCAGGTCGCGCCCTACATGACCTGCGCGACTATCAACGGGGCCGATAGCGGCGCCAAGAAGACCGAGATGGGACGCATGATTCAGGCGCTCGACAAGGGCGGCTACGATGTGTCGCTGGTGCTGAAGAAATTCAAGGCGGTCGGCTTCAAGGGGCCGATCGGTTTGCAGTGTTTCAACATCAAGGGCGACCCGCAGGAGCTGTTGACCGGCTCGATGGGCGCGTGGAAAAAAATGTCCGGTGTTTTGGAATAAGCAGGAGACCCACATGATCAACCGTCGCACATTCATCCAGCAGGGTACGCTCGCCACCGGCGCGATGCTCTGGGGCACGCAGCGCGCATGGGGCGGCGCGAATAATCGCGTCCGCGTCGCCGTCGTCGGCATCCACGGCATGGGCCAGAACCACATCAAGGAATACACCGCGCTGCCCGATACCGAGGTCGCCGCGCTCTGCGACGTGGACGAAAATCTGTTCGCGGGCGTGATCGAGAAACATTTCACCAAGCCGGGCCGCGCGAAGCCGAAGACCTATACCGACATCCGAAAGCTCCTTGAGGACAAGGACATTGACGCGATCTCCGTCGTGACGCCGAACCACTGGCACACGCTCGCCTCCATCTGGGGCATCCAGGCGGGCAAACACGTCTCGGTGGAGAAGCCGTGCTGTCACAATTTCTTCGAGGGCAGCAAGCTCGTCGAGGCCTCGAAGAAATACCGCGTGCTGGTGCAGGATGGCGCCGAGCAGCGCAGCAATCCGTGCTCGCAGACGATGGCGAAGTTCCTGGAGGACGGCGGGCTGGGCGAGGTCTATATGGCCAAGGGCACCTGCTACAAGTGGCGCAAGAACATCGGCCACTTCGAGGACGAGCCCGTGCCGAAGGGCGTCCACTACGACCTCTGGCTCGGCCCTGCGCCGGAGCGGCCGTTCAACCAGAACCGCTTCCATTACAACTGGCACTGGAACTGGGACTATGGCTGCGGCGACATGGGCAACCAGGGCGTCCACGAGATGGATATCGCCCGCTGGGGCCTCGGCGTCACGCTGCCGACGAAGATTTGCGCGATGGGCGGCCATGTGATGTTCGACGACGACCAGCAGACGCCGAACGTGCTGCACGCCATGTTCGAGTTCCCGAACCCCGCCGGCGGCGGCGAGAAGAAAAAGTTCCTGCAGTTTGAGGTGCGCCACTGGGTCACCAACAACGAGGTCTTGGTCAAGGAGCCGGTGGGCGATCAGACGGGCGGCTATGGGGCGACCAGCGCCGCCAATTCCGTCGGCAACCTTTTCTACGGCTCCAAGGGCTACATGGCCAAGACGGTCAGCGCGTGGCAGACGTTCATGGGCGAGAAGCGCGAGCCGGGCGCTGCGGGCAAAGGGCTGGGTAACCACTACGCCAACTTCGTCAACGCCATCCGCGCGCCCAAGCCGGAGGAATTCAACCGCAGCATCGAGGAAGGTTTCTATTCCTGCGCGCTGATCCACCTCGGCAACATCGCCTTCCGCCTCGGCCGCACCCTCGAGTTCGACCCCGTGACGCGGCGGTTTCCGCGCGACGAGGAAGCCAACCGCCTGCTCACGCGCCAATACCGCGCGCCGTTCATCGTGCCGGAGAAGGTATGACCTCGCGCGAGCGGCTGCTGACTACCCTGCGCGGCGGGATCGCCGACCGCGTGCCCGTCGCGCTCTTCGTGCAGGAGGAATACCTCGCCTATTACTATCCGCAGAAGGCGCAGGTGGATCGTGTCATCGACGCGACGGAGCTGGCCAACGAGCTCGACTTTGACCTGATGGCCAAGCACCGCGCGCTGGAGCTGCCGCACTGGTTCCGCCGCAGCCGGCCGGGTTGGGAAGTACGGCATACCTCGGCCACGGCCGATGGCATTGAACGGCGTCAGCTGGAGATCGTGACGCCGAAACACACCTTCGCGAAGGAAGAAGCGCGCCCCTACACCGGCGCCGGTTCGGCGGGCGCCACGTTCGCGCAGACCAAGCCCCTGCTGAAGAGCCGCGAGGAGATCGAAAGCTTCTTCGAAATGCTGCCGCCGCTCAACGACGACGACCGTCGAGAAATTCGCGAAATCGTCGCGGGGTGGAAGCAGGTCATTGGTGCTCGCGGCGTGCTCGCGCCGTGGGGCTTCGCCGGTGTCTTCAACTTCGCCGCCGAGCTCATCGGCATGGACAATCTCTACGTGGCGCCCTACGAGGACGAGGAGCAATATCGCTTCCTCATGGAGCGCGTCACGGAAGCGATGTGCGCCTATAACCCGGTGCTCGTCGAGGCGGGCTGCGACTGCGTCGGCGTCCAGGGCCACATGGCCGGCGGGATGACGACCGGCTCCGATTACTTCCGGCAGTTCGTGTTGCCCTATGAGAAGCAGATGCTGGACGCGATCCACGCGGCGGGTGGTTTCAGCGTGTACCACAACTGCGGCTTCGCACGCTCGCTCTATGGGAACTACCGCGAACTGGGCATGACCGTGTGGGAAACCGTGTCGGAGCCGCCGCGTGGCGATAACCATTTGGCCGAGGCCAAGGCTGTGCTGGGCGACAAGCTTTGTCTGCTCGGCAACCTCGACCAGGTGGACTTCCTCAAGCGCGCCACGCCGCACGAGGTCGCTGCCCGTGCGCGCGAGATCGTCGCGGTGGGCAAACCCGGCGGACGCTATATCTTTTCGGCCTCCGACTTTCTGGAGAAGAGCACGCCGCGCGAGAACGTGATCGCCATGATCGCGGCGGCGAAGGAAGCGGGCGCATACTGAACATCGAGCACCGAACATCCAACATCGAACATCGAAGTATTTGTAGGCCGGGTCTCCGACCCGGCGAAATTGAAACCGGAGAAAACCATGAAGAAGACATTGATACTCGCGGCGGTGATGGCGGGGATGACGCTGGGCTCGCTGGCGGACAACGCGCTGACGGCGGACGAGCGGGCGGCAGGCTGGCAGCTGCTGTTCGACGGGCAAAGCCTCAAGGGCTGGCGGCCCTACGGCAAACCGACCGCCGGCGCCGACGCGATCGGCAGCGGCTGGAAGGTCGAGAACGGCCTGCTCAAGAAGCTCGCCGGCGTCAAGGGCGGCGACATCATCACCGAGAAGAAATACACCGACTTCGAATTCAGCTGGGAATGGCGGCTGGAAAAGAACGCCAACAACGGCATCAAGTACATGGTCACCGAGGCGCGCCCGCAGGCGCCGGGCTACGAATACCAGATGCTCGACGACCTTTCCGACAAGTGGAAGAAGCTGCACGCCAAGGCGCTGACCGCGTCATTCTACGAAGTGCTGCCGCCGGCCGTCGATAAGCCGCTGAAACCGGCCGGCGAATGGAACGCCTCGCGCCTCGTCGTGCAGGGCAACCAGGTGGAGCACTGGCTCAACGGCAAGCAGGTGCTCGCCTACGAACTCGGCAGCGCCGCCGTCAAGGCCGGCGTCGCCGACAGCAAGTTCAAGAAGCACCCCGACTTCGGCACCAAGCTCACCGGCCACCTCATGCTGACCGATCACAACGACGAAGCCTGGTACCGCAACCTCAAGCTGCGCGAGCTGCCGGCGAAGTAAGCCGCGCCGCTGGCGGAGTCGCTTCCTGCGCCTGCAGTTTCCAAGCCTTGGGGAAAACACCGGTTTCCAAGCTTTGGGAAACGTGTTGTTGTCAGGAGAATATGTGGTGTCGCGAGGTCGACGAGATTCACCGCACGAGGCGGGCGGCGCCGGTGGACCAGTCGAGGGTGAGCTCGTGGGTGGCGGTGGTGAAGATCCAGCGGTCGCCTTGCTGTTTGAGCTGCACCTGGGCGGACTGGGCTGACGCGGCGGACCACGTGAGGGCGACGGCATTGCGCCAGGCGGCTGTATTCTTCCGCAAGCGGATCGAGAACATACCCGGCGCTGTTTTGCTGTGCTGGCCGGCGGTGACGTCCTCGCCGGTCGTGAGCTCGACGCCGGTGTTCGTCAGCGGCTCGATGCGAAGCGCAGCGCTCTTGCTGATAAACCCAAAGGCGTGATCGGCGGCGAGCCCGGTCTTGTTCTCGGGATGGAATTTCACCAGCAGATCAACAGCGCTGTCGGCGTGGAAGCCGGCGCGGCAGGCCGAGCCAAACAGCGCCAGCTCGGCCACACGGTACCGCGCGCACAGCGCCCGCAACTTCTCGAGAGGCATAGCAAACGCTTCATCGTTTGGCTCCGCAGCTTCGTTACGCTCGAGGGCCGCGTTCTGCCAGCCGCATGCTCACTGGGTCTGGAAGCTGTAGCTGCCGGAGTCGAGGGCGACGACGACGCGATCGCCCACGGTGTGCAGGTATTTCACGCCGACGGCCTTGGTGAGCGGCTGGCCGCTCTCGGTGAGGTGCGCGGTGGTGGGGGTGGGGATGCGCACGATGGCGGTGGTGTTCGGCGGGATGGTCACGTTGAGCGTGAGATGGCCCCGGTCCTTTTTCCAGGAGGTGCTGATGCGGCCGCGGATGGTCTCGACGCTGGTCGCGGCGTAGGTCAGCTGCTCGTCGAGCGTGGGCGCGATGAGGATGTGGCGGTAGGCCGGCTCGGTTGCGCGGATGCCGCCGAGGTTCTCGACCATCCACTGGTAGACCGCGCCGAAGCTGTAGTGCGCGAAGCTGTTCATGCCCGGGTCGCCGAAGCCTTCCTCCGGCGTCCAGCCGTTCCAGCGCTCCCAGATGGAGGTGGCGCCGTGCCGGATGGAGAAACCCCACGAGGGGAACGTGGCATTGTGGATCAGGCGGCAGGCGATGTCGTTGCGCCCGATCTGCGCCAGCGCGAGCATCAGGTCCTTGGTGCCGATGAAGCCGGTGGAGAGGTGGCCCCCGCGGCTCTCGATGTTCTCGACGAGATACTTCGCGGCGGCCTGCGCCTGCGCGCCCTCGACGAGGTCGTTGACCAGCGCCAGGACGTAGCAGGTCTGCGTGTCGCCCTTGATGCGGCCGTCGGGCGCGACGTAGGCCTTGTTGAAGGCGGTCTTGAGTTGCGCCAGCAGCACGCGAAACCTGCCCTCGTCCGCGCGGCGGCCGAGCACGGCGGCGGTCTGCGCCATCAGGCGCGTGCAGTTGGCGAAGTAAGCCATGAAGATGACGTCCTTGGGCGTATCGGCCTGGATGCTGAGCCAGTCGCCGAAGCAGTGGTATTTGGCGGGCGGCAGCAGCTCCGGCGTGCAGCGCTTCTTGCAGAAGTCGATGAAGCGCGCCATCGCGTCGTAGTGCTGCTCGAGGATCCGCGTGTCGCCGTAGATCGCGTAGAGGGTCCACGGACAGATGATGCCGGCGTCGGCCCAGGCCGGGCCGCCGTCGGGGCCGGCGACCTTGACGGGCGCGACCATCGGGAACTGGCCGTCGGCGCGCTGGCCGTCCTGGCAGAGGTCCACGAGCCACTTGGTGAAGAACGCCTGCACGTCGCAGTTGAGCGTCGCGGTGCGGATGTAGACCTGCGCATCGCCGGTCCAGCCGAGCCGCTCGTCGCGCTGCGGGCAGTCGGTCGGGAGGTCGATGAAGTTCATCCGCTGCGTCCAATAGATGTTGTTGTGCAGCTGGTTCAGCATCGCATCGGAGCACTGGAAGGTGCCGGCGACGGGCGTGGCGCTGCTGAGCGCGACGCCGACGACGGTGTCCTTCTTCGGCGGCTTGGTCAGGCCGGTGATCTCGACGTACTGGAAGCCGTGGAAGGTGAAGCGCGGCTGCCAGACTTCCGTGCCCTGGCCGCGGCAGATGTAGGTGTCGGTCGCCTGCGCGCTGCGCAGGTTGGCGGTGTACACCGTGCCGTCGGGGTTCAGCCGCTCGGCGAAGCGCAGCACGATCTTCTGGCCCGGCGCGCCCTTGACCTGCAGGCGCGGCACGCCGGCGAAGTTCTGGCCGAGGTCGAGCACCCATACGCCCTTCTTCGGCTCCGTGATGGTCTTGGCGGTGAACTCGGCGAGGGCCTGTACCGCCGGGCCGGGGTGGGCCTGGACGAGCGGCTGCAACTCCGTGCCGGTATCCACGGCGCTCCAGGCGCTGTCGTCAAAGCTGCCCTCGCTCCAGCCGCGCGGCTCCAGCCGCGCGTCGCAGGTCTCGCCCATCAGGAAGTCGCCCATGAGCAGGCCGCCGGTCGCCGCCTTCCACTGCGGGCCGGTGGCGACGACGGCGGTGGAGCCGTCGATGAATTCCAGGTTGAGCTGCGCGCGGACGCGCGGCTGCTTGCCGTAGTGATCGCGGACGTGCCCGCCGCCGACGTAACCGCTGTACCAGCCGTCGGCGACGATCGCGCCGAACGCGTTCGCGCCGCGCTGGACGCGGTCGGTCACGTCGTAGGTGCGGTAGCGCACGCGCTTGGTGTAGTCGGTCCAGCCGGGATTGAAGAAATCCTCGGTGACGCGTTCGCCGTTCAGATAGAGGTCGAAGATGCCGAGGCCGGTCGCATAGAGCGTGGCGCGCGCGATCTTCTTCTCCAGCGTGAACGCCGTGCGCAGGTAGACCGGCGGCGGGAGGACGAGGCCCGCCTTCAGCTGGCCCCACGGCGCGCTGCCGTACGCGCCGAGTTCGCGCGCCGCCGGCCAGGCGGCCACGTCCAGCACGCGCTTGTGCCAGTTCGTGCCCGGGTTGGCCGTGGTCTTCCACGCGCCATCGGTGACGCACGTGAAGGTCCGGCCGTCGGTGCCGGTCGCCGTGAGCTTCGCGAGAAGGCCCGCCGGGCCGGCCTCGGTGTTCTCGACCTCGGCGCGGAGGGTGTTCTTGCCGGGCTTGATGCGGTTGCGGATGTCCACGGCCTGCGCCGGCAGCCAGCCCTTGACGCTGACGACCTGGTTGGAGTTGATGACGAACTTGCAGTTGTTATCGGCGGCGATGAGCAGGTCGGCCTTGTCGAGGATGAGGTTCTCCGGCAGCACGAACTCGCCGACGAACAGGCGGCGGCCCTTGGGTGCGCTCGCCGGGTCGGCGGCGTGCCAGATCCACTTCGCACCGCCGAACGGCGCCGCCGGCAGCTCGATGGCGTGGGGCTTGTCGAAGCCGATCCAGTCCGCCTTCCAGTCCCCGGCCTGGAGCAGGCCCATCGTCCACAGCGCCGGCCGGCTCCAGCCCGAGGCCTTGCCCGCGCGGTCCCAGACCTTCACCTTCCAGAAACACGGCTGCCCGGAGGCGAGCGGCTTGCCGCGATAGGCGATCGCAATCGTATCCTCCTCCCGGACCACGCCGGAATCCCAGAGGTCGCCGTTGTCCTGCTTCAGCAATTTTGCGCTGCTGGCCACCAGCAGCTGGTAGGCGGTCTGCAGCTGGCCGCGCTCGTCGGACTTCAGCCGCCAGCTCAGGCGCGGCTGCACCTCGTCGATGCCGAGCGGGTCGGTGCGGTATTCGCAACGCAGGTACTCCGCTTCCAACGACGCGGCGCGCGCCACAGTCGCGCCCACCACCAAGGCCACCAAGAGGACTAATTTCATGAACGTTTCCTTTCAGCATCTTGTCCGGTTGCCGGACCTTGGAAAGCGGCGCCAGCAGGCTGGCCGCAACTTGAAAATCTTAAACCGGGGTTTTCCTGCCCCTGGAAAAACCGGCCGGACCCGCTGTCCCACCTGGACGGCTGGACGGGACCGCCATGCCGGACTTGCACCCCGCTGCGCGTCACGGGCTGTCGTCGTCGTCGCCGTTCTTGGCGCGCTCGGCGGCGTCCTCGTCGTCGAGGACTTTGCCCACCTTGCCCACGTCGTCGAAATCCGCGCCGCGCGGTTCCTCGTCGAGCCCGCTGCTCTCGGCGCAATCGTCGCAGACGGCCGAGCGCGGGTAGCAGCGCGCGCAGAACTCCTCGCCGCACGCCGTGCATTCGAGCATATAGTCGCCGCCATGCTCCGGGCAACCTTCTTCCATCCCGAACACATTGCTGCCGTCATCCATGTCCCGTGGCATGGTGCCTCCTCCCCTGCGTGGTCATTCGGTCCCCAGTTCGACGTTCCAATAGGCCAGGTCGAGAAAATGGCGCCAGCTGTGGTCGGTGGCGACCGCGAACTGGAGCTCGACGAACGGGCGCCAGCGCGGCTTCTTGGGCTTGCGGATCAGGCGCATGCCCGCCTCCTCCGGCGAGCGGCTGCCCTTGCGGCGGTTGCACGCGATGCAGCTGCACACGACGTTCGTCCAGTTCGTCAGGCCGCCGCGCATGCGCGGCGTGATGTGGTCGATGTTGAGGTCCTTGCGGTCGAACTTTTTCCCGCAGTACTGGCAGGTGTTGCGGTCGCGCTCGAAGATGTTGTGCCGCGTGAACTTCACGTCCTTGTTCGGGAAGCGGTCGAAGAACAGCAGCAGGATGATCCGCGGGATGCGGATGCGCAGCGAGATGGTGCGGACGATCTCCTGCTCGGCGGCGCCGGCCGCGGCCCCGGAGAAATCGCACCACTCGCGGAAGGAGAAGGTGCGGTACTCGCCGTCGTTCATGGCGACGACGACCTGGGCGTGGCCGCTGCAGAGCAGGGTCAGGGCGCGCTCGACGGTACACACATGCACCGCCTGCCACAGCCGGTTGAGCACCAGCACGGAATTTTGCAGCGCCGCATTCATCGCCACGTGCCCCGCAGAAGTTGGCGCAAAGCTAGCGGATTGCCGCGTTGCTGTAAAGCGGCTTGCGGCGCGCGCATTTGCATTGACGCCCCGCACCGCGGCCGATAGCGTCGCCGCCTGTGTTGCAGGCGGTGTGGACGCTCTGGAAGGACGCGGATGAAAAAAGAACTCTGGTGTTGCGGTTGGTTGCTGCTGGCTGCGGTCGCGGCGCCGGGCGCCGGACTGCGCAACCCGCAGGTCCGGAGCGGCCTTGAACTGGCCGCCCAGGCCGGCACCGTCGTGGTCGCGCCCGGCGAGTGTGAGCTGGGCGGGCGCAGCGTGAAAGTGGCGGCAGCCACCACGCTGCCGGTGGCGCCGGGTCCGATCGTGAGCGTGACCAACGATCCGCCCTACCGGCTCTCGGCCGACAAGCCGCAGGGCTTCGCCAAGGGCACCCGGCTGCGCGGCCCCAATGCGCGCGACGTCAATGCCTGCGGCTCGCTCGTGCCCGGCTCGCTGGAACTGCGCGCGCAGGATGGCGCGCTGCTCAAGCCGGGCGAGGATTATCTGCTGGACGCGGCGTGGGGCCACCTCGGCATCGGACCGCACAGTCGCGTGACGACCAACGACGCCGTCACGGCCACCTATCGTTATGCGTTGCTGCGGATGGACACGGTCCAGGTATCGGCGGCGGGCAAGGTCTCCTTGAAGGCGGGCGTCGCGCACATCAGTTCACCGGTGCCGCCGGCGGCCGACGACGGTTGCCTTGCGCTGGCCCATGTCTTCGTCAACTACCGCGACACGGCGGTACATCAGGATCAGCTGCACGTCATCGCAGAAACGCCGGCGCAGGCGGTCACCGCCTCGACGCCGGGCCGCATCCCCAAGACGCTCGCGTTGCTCAAGGCCGGCCAGCCGGTGACGATTGTGTGCTGGGGCGACTCCGTCACCGCCGGCGGCAACGCCTCGACGCCGGACAAGCGCTACGTGGAGGTCTTCGCCGCCGGCCTGCGCGAGCGCTTTCCGCAGGCGCAGCTCACCGTGACCAATATCAGCGCGGGCGGTTCCCGCAGCGCGAACTGGCTGTTCCCCGAAAAATTCCCCTACCGCACGTTGCGCGGCGCCGCCAGCCCGTGCCAGTTCCAGCGCATCCTCGACGCCAAGCCCGACCTCGTGACCATCGAGTTCGTCAACGACGCGGGCCTGACGCCCGCGCAGGTCGAGGAAACCTACAGCGATATTCTCAAGCGCCTGCGGCCGCTCGGCGCGGAGGTCGTGCTCATCACGCCGCATTACACCATGCTCAAGATGATGGGCTTCGCGAATATGACCGAACAGGACCGCCGCCCCTATGTTTTGGCGCTCCGCCAGTTCGCCAACAAGCACAACGTGGGACTCGCCGATGCCTCCGCGCGCTGGGAACATCTCTGGAAGGAAGGCCTGCCCTACGTGACGCTCCTGAACAACACGATCAACCATCCCGACGACCGCGGCCACCGCCTCTTCGCGGAAGAGCTGTGGAAGTGCTTCCAGTGACGGCGCGCGCCGGGGAAAAGGATTGACCTTCCCCGCCGCCGCCGATAGCGTCGCCGCCATGTTGCAGGCGCTGCAAAATCACTATTTTATGGCCATTTTCCAAGCCAAGGGGACGCGGCCAAGAACATCGAACATCGAACACCGAACATCGAACATCGATCGAACTGCTCTTACTTCGATGTTCGGTGTTGAATGTTCGGTATTCGATGTTCAGCTCCGGAGGAGCGCATGAGCGAGGTGACCACGCCCCTCATGGGCCAGTACCGCAAGCTCAAGGCCGACCTGCCGCCGGGGACGCTGCTGTTCTTCCGGCTCGGCGATTTCTACGAGATGTTCTACGACGACGCGATCGAGGCCTCGCGCATCCTCGACCTCACGCTGACCAAACGCCAGCAGGTCCCCATGTGCGGCGTGCCGCACCACGCGGCGGAACTGTACCTCGCCAAGCTGATCAGGGCCGGCAAGAAGGTCGCCATCAGCGAGCAGATGGAGGAGGCGTCCGCCACCAAGGGCCTTGTGCGGCGCGACGTGGTCCGCATCGTCACCCCCGGCACCGTGCTCGAGGACCAGGTGCTCGACGCGCACCTGCACAACTACCTCGCCGGGCTGTGCTGCGCCGACGGCGTCTTCGGCCTGGCGATGCTCGACCTCTCCACCGGCGAGTTCTGGATCGAGCAGTTCACCGCTCCGGCCGCGCTCGGCGACGCGCTCGCCCGGGGCGCGCCGAGCGAATGCGTCGTGCCGGAGAGCCTGCGCGAGAGCGCGGAGCTGGCCGCGCTGTTCCCCGCCGGCGGACCGACGCTGCTGAGCGTGCGCGAGGACTGGACCTTCGAGCCGGACTTTGTCGCCGACCTCCTGTTGCGGCACTTCAAGGTGCACTCGCTCGACGGCTTCGGCTGTGCGGGCCAAAAGCTTGCGGTCCGCGCCGCGGGCGCGGTGCTGCACTACGTCACCGACGAGCTCCGCCGCAGCGCGGCCCACGTCCGCGCCCTGCACGTGAAGACCTCCGCGGACTTCCTCGTGATGGACGAGGGCACGGTGGCGCATTTGGATCTGGTGCCGACCCGCATGCTGGCGGCCGGCGCGCCGACGCTCCTCGGCGTGCTCGACAAGACCGCGACGCCGATGGGCGGGCGGCTGCTGCGCGACTGGCTGATGCGCCCGCTCGCGCGCTGCGACGCGATCGTCGCGCGGCAGGACGCGCTCGAGGCGCTGACGCGCGACCGCGCGCTGCTCCACGACCTGCGCACGCAGCTCGCGGAGATCCGCGACCTCGAGCGGCTGATCGCCCGGCTCGGCGCGGGCGGCGGCAACGCGCGCGAACTGCAGGCGCTGGCGCGGTCGCTCGCCGCGCTGCCGGCGCTGCGCGCCTCCTTGGGCGGCCAGCCCGCCGGCGGCCTGCTCGCCGAAAACGCGGGCGCGATCACGCCGCTGCCGGAGCTGGTGGACCTGATCGGCCGCGCGCTCGTGGATGAGCCGCCACTCGCCATCAAGGAAGGCGGCATGATCCGCCGCGGTTATCATCCCGAGCTGGACGAGCTCCTCACGCTCGCCACCGCGGGCCGCCAGTGGCTGGCCGATTTCCAGGCGCGCGAGCAGGAGCGCACCGGCATCAAGAGCCTGAAGGTCCGGCACAACAACGTCTTCGGCTACTACATCGAGATCACCAAGAGCAACCTTGCCGCCGCGCCCGCCGACTACATCCGCAAGCAGACGGTGGTCAACGCAGAGCGCTTCATCACGCCGGAGCTCAAGGAATACGAGAACAAGATCGTCGGCGCACAGGACCGCGCCACGGCGCTGGAGTACGAGCTGTTCCAGCAGGTCCGCGACGCCGCCGTGCTGCAGACCGCCGCGATCCAGCGCAGCGCCGCCGCGATCGCGCAGCTCGACGTGCTCGGCGCGCTGGCCGAGCGCGCGCTCGTGCTCGGCTACATCCGGCCCAAGATGACGGCGGGCGACGGCATCCGCATCCGCGACGGCCGCCACCCGGTGGTCGAGCAGCTCGCCGAGGCCGAGCGCTTCGTGCCGAACGACGTGCTGCTCGACGGCACCGCCAACCAGCTCATCATCATCACCGGCCCGAACATGGCCGGCAAATCCACCTACATCCGGCAGGTCGCGCTGCTGGTGGTGATGGCGCAGATGGGCGCGTTCATCCCCGCGGCGGAGGCGGAGATCGGGGTGGTGGACCGCGTCTTCACGCGCGTCGGCGCGAGCGACGACCTCGCCCGCGGCCGCAGCACGTTCATGGTCGAGATGCAGGAGACCGCGAATATTTTGCACAACGCCACCGCGCAGAGCCTGATCGTCCTCGACGAGATCGGCCGCGGCACCAGCACCTTCGACGGCATCTCCATCGCGTGGGCCGTCGCCGAGCACCTGCATAACCAGGTGAAGGCCAAGACCCTCTTCGCCACGCATTACCACGAGCTGACCGACCTGGCGCTGACGCTGGGCGGCGTGAAGAACTACAACGTCCTCGTCCGCGAGAGCGGCGACCGCATCGCCTTCCTCCGCCGTATCGTCCCCGGCGCCGCCGACAAGAGCTACGGCATCCACGTCGCCCGCCTCGCCGGCCTGCCCGACGGCGTCATCGGCCGCGCCAAGGAAATCCTGGCGAACCTCGAAGAGGGCGAATTCGGCGACCAGGGCCAGCCCAAGCTCGCCCGCCCCCGCAAGGGTAAGGCCGGCGCCAACCAGAACCAGCTCGCGTTTTTCTAGCCGATCAACCCCGCCGTTACGCAGCCAGACCATTTGACGTGTGCTCCTGAATCGGTATAATATCTATACCTTTATGGAATTCGAGTTTGATGAGCAAAAAAGCCGGGCGAACAAGGCCAAGCATGGTATGGACTTCGTCGAGGCGCAGTTAATTTGGGATGACTCCCGCGCACTGGAGCTTCCGGCCCGAACGGAAGATGAACCTAGAAGCATGGTGATCGGGAAGATTGGCGAGCAGCACTGGTCAGCCATTATTACGCAGCGGGGCAAAAGGATCCGCCTGATCTCGGTCAGGCGCTCGCGAAAAGAAGAGCGAGAACTCTATGAAAGCTAAAGAACTGGATAAGAAATTCGATGCTGGCGACGACGTCTCCAAGTATCTTGACCTTGCCAAGGCCCGGCGGGTCAATCAGGAACAGCGCCGTGTGAATGTGGATTTCCCCGCTTGGATGATCCATTCCCTCGACCGGGAAGCTGACCGCATGGGGGTCACCCGTCAATCTATCATCAAGGTTTGGATTGCCGAGCGGCTGAAGGAAAAGATCGCGTAAGCGAAGTGACGCGTGAACCAGGCACGTAAAATCCTGGCGAACCTCGAAGAAGGCGAATTCGGCGACCAGGGCCAGCCCAAGCTCGCCCGCCCCCGCAAAGGCAAAGCCGCCGCCAGCCAGCACCAGCTCGCGTTTTTTTGATATTTCCATGGAAAACGAAGACAGCTGACTTTCCAGACTTGGCAGCCTTCAGAACTCCTCGTTTCTTCTGGACAACGTTTTTCCTGTACACTATAGGGAATCGGTTTGTCCACAGGGGGAACAGAGGGCTCTGCGGCCCTTTATTTTTTGCAGTAGAACGAAGGGGTGCAGCTATGAAGACAGGGAACGGGAGTGCGGGGGGTGGTCTGAAGGTCATGGTCTTGCTGGGGCTGCTCTGGGCCGGGCCGCTGCAGGCTGCCGATAACAGTTGGACCAAGACAGCTTTGACCAATTATTGGGATACCGACGCCAACTGGTCTGCCAACGTTGCACCCTCCAGCAACTTCGGCACCATCTGGATCACCAACGCCCTCACCAAGGTTGTCTTGCTTGATTTCGTCGCGGCCGATACTCCCAGCATGATGACCATCAGCAACCTGACGATCGCGGGCGTCGGCGCGGGCACCAATACGCTTTCTATGGAAACCTTCAGCGCCACGCCGCTGCGGGTCATCAATAACCTCACCCTCAACGCCGGTGGCGTCTTCAAACTTGGAGCCGCCCATCTGCGCGTGGAGAGCGGAGTGTTCAACGTGAACGGCGGCGTGCTGCAGCAAGGCGGCACCATCACCTCCGGTTATCAAACGGTGATCGGCAACACGGGCAACGGGACGCTGACGTTGCAGAGCGGCTCGTTTGTGCAAAGCAGCGGCACCTTTGCCCTGGGCTTCAACGCCGGCAGCACCGGCGTCGTCACCCAGAGCGGTGGTTTGTTGATCGTCACCAACAGCGAAACGCATATCGGCGTAAGCGGCAGCGGCCAGATGACCCTCAATGGCGGCACCTTTCTGGGCAAAGACCTTTTCTTGGGCTATCTCGTGGCCGGCTCCTCGGGTACGCTGACGCTCGCCGGCGGCACCAACCGCCTGACCGGCGAGCTTAGAATCGGCCGCTATGGCACCGGCAACGTGTGGTTGCAGAGCGGCCAGTTGGTCGTGACCAACGCGGACACCTCCATCGGCCGCGCCGGCATCGGCCAGATGACGATCTCCAACGGCACCTTCCTCGGCCAGAACGTTTATCTGGGGTACCTGAACAATGCGGTCGGCACCCTGAATCTGGCTGGCGGCAGCGCCACGGTGGCTAACCTGACGATTGCCAACGCACTCAGCGCCACCGGTACGGTCAACATCACCGGCGGCCAGTTGACCGCCGGCGGTACCCTCAACGTCGGCGCCAATGGCTATGGCCACTTGAATATGTCCGGTGGCACCGTGTTGGCCCAGCAACTCCTGGCCACCAACGGCTCGAACAGCAGGATCAGTTTCAATGGCGGCACCTTGGTTTCCCAATCCACCACCTTCAGCAATGGGGCGGCTTTCATTATTGGCGAAACCGGTGGCAGCGCGACCTTCAAGGCTCTCGGCGGCACGCACAACTTCCAGGGCAATCTCCTCGTCGGCTTTCTCGGCAACGACAACCAACTGCTCATTAGCAATGCCGCCACCGTGTTCAACAGCGATGGCTTTATCGGCTTTGCCTCCAGCGCCAGCAACAACGCCGTCACCGTCACGGGTGCCGGCTCGGTCTGGAGCAACAGCGGTGACCTCAACGTCGGCTCCCAAGGCAAGGGCAACACGCTGACCATTGCCAACGGCGGTGCGGTGCGGGTTGGGCACGACCTCACGATCAGTTCTTCCATCGGCGTCAGCAACAATTCCCTTACGATCACCGGTGGTCAGTTGACCGTCACGAATGGCGTCCTCAACCTGAGTCCCGGTGGCTCAGGCTACTTGAACATGTCCGGCGGCACTGTGTTGGCCCAGCAACTCCTGGCCACCAACGGTCCGGACAACATCATCAACTTCAACGGCGGCACGCTGGTTTCCCAAGCCACTATTTTCAGCAATGGGGAGTATTTCATTATTGGCGACACCGGTGGCAACGCGACCTTCCAGGCCCTCGGCGGCACGCACAATTTTCAAGCCGGTCTCGTCCTCGGCAATTTTAGCAGCGGCAACCAACTGCTCATTACCAATGCCGCCACCGTATACAACAGCTACGGTCACATCGGCAGCGAAGCCAGCGCCAGCAATAACGCCGTCACGGTCAGTGGTGCTGGCTCCATCTGGAGTAATCGCAATGATCTTTTTGTTGGCGAAGAGGGTTCCGGCAACACGCTGACCATTACCAACCGTGCCACCGTGTACAGTGGGCGGGACGCTTCCATCGGCGTGGGCTTCTCCTCCGGCGCCAGCAACAACGCCGTCATCGTCACGGGCGCCGGCTCGGTCTGGGACAACCATGGCAACCTCTATCTCGGCAACTTTGGTTGTGGCAACACGTTGACCATGGCCAGCGGCGGCGCCGTTTATAACGACTCCAGTTACATCGGCGGCTCTGGCGGGCGCAACAACGCTGTCACGGTCAGCGGTGCTGGCTCCGTCTGGAGTAATCGCAATGATCTCCGTGTCGGGTTCGTCGGCTGCGGTAACACACTGACCATTACCAACGGCGGCGCCGTGTATAGCGACTCCGGTATCATCGGCTACTGGGCCGGCGGCAGCAATAATGCCGTCACCGTCACGGGCAGCGGCTCCGTCTGGGACAACCGCGGTGACCTCGTTGTCGGCAGAACAGGCGCCGGTAACACGCTGACCATTACCAACGGGGGTGCGGTGCGGGTTGGGACCGACCTAACGATCAGTTCTTCCGCCGGCGCCAGCAACAATGCCCTTACTATTGCCGGTGGTCAGTTGACGGTCACGAATGGCGCCCTCGATGTGGGTCCCGCGGGCTTAGGCACCTTGAACATGTCCGGTGGCACCGTGCTGGCCCAGCAACTGCTGGCCACCAACGGCTCGCGCAGCGTCATCAACCTCAACGGCGGCACGCTCATCTCCCAAGGCACCACAGTAAGCAACGGTTCGGACTTCATTATCGGTGACACCGGTGGTAACGCGACCTTCAAGGCCCTTGGTGGTACCCACAGCTTTCAGGGTAATCTCGTAATTGGCGATAGTAGTAGCGGCAACCAACTGCTCATCACCAATGCCGCCGATGTGATCAGCAGTCATGGCTATATCGGCTATAACTCCAGCGCCAGCAACAACGCCGCCACCGTCACGGGTGCCGGCTCCGTCTGGAGCAACAGTGGCGAAGTCGTCATCGGCGTCTACGGTGCCGGCAACAGGCTGAACATTGCCAACGGCGGCAAAGTGTACAACAGCTCCGGCGGTGATATCGGCGCCTATTCCAGCGCTAGCAATAATGCGGTTACCGTCACAGGCGCTGGCTCGGTCTGGGACATCCGCCTTAACCTCGAGGTCGGCCACAACGGCGCGGACAATACGCTGACCATCGCCAACGGCGGCAAAGTGTACAGCGGCTACCACGAGTACCTCGGCGCCGACGGCTATATCGGCGCTCACTCCGGCGCCAGCAACAACGCCGTCACGGTCACGGGCGTCGGCTCGGTCTGGGACAACAACCGCATCCTCTATGTCGGCTTGCAGGGTGGTGGCAACAAACTGACCATTGCCAACGGCGGAACCGTGGTCGCCCGTGACAGCGAAATCGGCGTCTTCTCCAGCAGCAGCAACGCCGTCACCGTCACCGGGAGCGGCTCCATCTGGAGCAACCGCGCCGATTTGATTGTCGGCGGAATAGGCGCCTGCAACAGCCTGACCATTACCAACGGCGGTGCCGTGTTCAATGCCAACAGCGCCAGCGGCAGCGATTTCCGTGGTCAGAGCAACGCTGTTACCGTCACGGGCCCCGGTTCTCTCTGGAGCAACAGTGGCGATCTTACCATCGGCTACGCCGGTTCCGGCAACAGCCTGACCATTGCCAATAGTGGCATCGTGAACAACAGCATCGGCAACATCGGTCGCGTCGCTGGGGCCCAGGGTAACGCTGTCACTGTTACCGGTCCCGGCTCTGTCTGGAGTAACCGCAATGATCTTTACATCGGCAACTTCGGCGCGGGTAATACGCTGACCATCACCAACAGCGGTGTGGTATACGCCCAGAACGTTTATTTGGCCAACAACCCCGGCTCCAGCGGCACGCTGACGCTTAGCGGCGGGACGCTCGCCGCCAGTAACCTCGTCATCAAGCCCAGCGGCGTCTTCAACTACAACCCCGGCACGCTCCAACTCTCCGGCGCCCTGCAACTGACCGGCGGTACGCTGAACCTAGGCACGCTGCTGGCCCTAGGCAGCGGGGGCGCTTCCACGAGTGCCGTGCAACTGCTTAGCGGGACCCTTGGCATCATGCCCACCGGCACCTTGCGCTTGGGCGCCGATATTCCCAGCACCAGCGTCGCCGTGCTCAACCAAGGCGTGCTCCAGGTTCTGGCCAGCACGTTCAGCTTCAACGGTGGGCTCGACAACCAATCTGCCTACACCGTTGCCCAGAACCAAGCGGTCACAGTCCAACACGGTTTGGCCAATAGTGGCGGTCTTATGATCCAACCCGCGGGGACACTGTCGGTTGACGCTGTGGTTGAGCAAGTCGGCAACCTTTTTATCTTCAACGCCGCACAACTGGCCGTCGGTAGCGCTTGGACCAATGCCGGCCCCATCAGCATCCAAGCCGGTTACATCACCGGCGGCAAGCTCAACAACAGCGACCTCATCGAGGGCTTCGGCGCGATCAGCGCGCCGGTCAACAACCTCGCCGGCGGCACGGTACGCGCCAGCGGCGGGCTGCTCGCGCTCAACGGCAGCAGCATCCAGAACCAGAGCGGCGCGGCGCTGGAGATCGAAAGCGGCGCCACGCTCCGGCTCGCGAGATCGCTGGACAACGCGGGCGTCGTGAACAATCTCGGTGGCATCTTGAGCATGGCCAGCAGCGTGCTCACCAACAACGGCGTCGTCACCGGCTACGGCAGCTTCAAGCCGCTGCGCACGATCAACAACGGGCAGATGCTGTTCCAAGGCGGGCAGTCCGACATCTATGGCGCCTATCTCAACGCCGCCACCACCACGGTCAGCCACGCCACCGCCAACTTCTTCGGCGCAGTCACCAACCAGGCCGGCGCCCTCTTCAAAAACACCGGCGGGGTGGTGACCTACTTCGGGGCTCTCTATAACGATGGCACCATTCTGAGCGATCCCGCAACCAACATCTATGCCGCGACCCTGACGCTGGGGCCGAGCGGTGTCTTGGAAGGCGGGGTCGGCGATCGTTTCGAATTTCATGCCGACCTCGTCAGTTCGAATCCGGTGGGCTTGAAATTGCAGGCTTCGGAAGTGGCCTTTACCGATGGCGCGCACCTGTTGGCCCTCTCCGGTGTAACCGCCTTCGGCACATTGAACTTATCTGCCGGGGCCAGCTTGACGTTGGACGGCGCGGATTTGTACGTCGGCCTGTTCGACGCCACAACCAATCAATTGACGACGGCCTGGACCATCTTCTATGACCCGGCACAGAACCCGTCCTTGGAAAGCAAAACCTACAACCTCACCGGCGGCGGTTTCCTCACGATCCCCGAACCCGGCACCATCGGCTTGGTGATGCTGATGGGGCTTGGTTTCTATTATGGCCGTCGCGTTCGCCGCTGGCGCCGTTAGCAGGCGCATGAACTTTTCCAAGTCGCGGGAAACCCGCCCGCCGGGCTTCCCCGGCCATGGCAAAGCGGGGCAGAATCCACCCAGGGTTATGAACCGCTTTGACGCGGTCAGGGTTTTGCGGCGGCTAGCAGGTTCCGGAGCGCGGCTACGTCGAGGCGGTCTTTTTCGCGCCAGCTTTCCTGCTTGAGTAGAATCAAACCATCCGGTCCGAGATAGGGGATGCGGATACCAGCCGCGTCGTGCCAGCGCCGGTACGTCAGCAGATCTTCAAAGGCACGGCCCCGCATTCTGACGAAGATATCCACCGGGAAATCCTCGACCACGCGGATCGCACCTTCCTCGTCGGTGAAATCAGCGGCGGTCAATTCGCGGGCGGCGCCTTCGCCAAAGCCGCGCAGCACCGCGAGCATTTTTTCAAGATTGGCGGTATGACGGGCGACGATGATGTCCACGTCTTCCGTGGCACGTACAAAGCCGCACAGGGAGCAGGCCACTCCGCCGACGCAGAGGAAATCAACCTGCGCGCTGGCCAACGCGGCCAACAATTTTTCGAACGTGGTCGGGTCGGGATTCATTAGGTTGCATCAAACCGAGGTTGCGCAGGCCGCGATTCAGGCGGTCGAGCCGCACGAGCGGGCGTTCGCCGCGCGGGCGGCCCACCTGTTTGCGGATCATGTCGTCGCCGTTCATGGCCGCAGGATAACACAGACCCCCGCTTTTCCAAGGCCGGGAAATGGTGTGGTTCGGTAGGCGGTTGGAGCTGGCGGGCGGTGCGCGGTCAGGGTTTTGCGGCGGCTAGCAGGTTCCGGAGCGCGGCCACGTCGAGGCGGTCTTTCTCTCGCCAGCTTTCCGGCTTGAGCTGGATCAGGCTGGCGAAGGCGCAGAGAAGAAAACAACCACGGAACACACTGATTACACGGAGGGGCAGGCGGCTTCTTCTCAGTGTGATCGGTGTGATCCGTGGTCGTTCCCTCCGAAAATCTGTGGCATCTGCGAAATCTGTGGATCAGCTTCTTCTGTTTCCTCGGTCTTGGCGGGGGACGGCTCTGCTCTGTTCCAGTTGGTTGGTCGGGTGGGGCGGCGCCCCTGCCTGCCGGCATTTGCGGCAGCGGTACAACCTGTGAACTCCTGCTCGGGCTGACCTCCGCGCTCTGACTTCTGACCTCTTGGCCCGCTCTCTGCCCTTGACGCGGCGGGGGAGAATGCTTTTACTCTCTCGCAACCAAAGGACCTGGCCATGAAAAACGTTTCGCTGGATCGCCGCAGCTTTCTGAAGACGTCCGCGGCCGCCGCCGCCGGGCTGGCGCTGCCGTCGCTGGTCTCCTCGTGTTCCACGCTCGGCCGCGGACGGCGCCCCCCGCCGTCGCGGCGCATCAACCTCGCGCTGATCGGCTTTGGCACCATCGCGCATTCCACCACGCCGAACTTCCTCGCCGACGACCGCGTCCAGATCGTGGCGATCGCCGACCCGATCAGCGATCTGCCGAACTTCAGCTATGCGGCCGAGCTCCGCGGCGGCCGGCTCGTGGGCCAGAAGATCGTCGAGGCGCACTACGCGCAGCAGGCGGCGGGCGGGAAGTTCAAGGGCTGCCGCGTCTATGAGGATTTCCGCGAGCTGCTCGCGCGCGAGGACGTGGACGCGATCAACATCTCGACGCCCGACCACTGGCACTGCGCCCTCGCGGTCTATGCCGCGCGCAAGGGCAAGCACATCTACGGCCAGAAGCCGCTCGCGCTGACGGTGGGCGAGGGCCGCCGGATCAGCGACGAGACCGTGCGCGCCGGGGTGACGTGGCAGACCGGCAGCCAGCAGCGCAGCGCGGAGTATTTCCGCACCGCGGCCGAGTTCATCCGCAACGGCCGCCTCGGGAAGATCCAAAGCATCAAGATCGGGCTGCCCGGCGGCCACACCGACTGGTCGCAGCTCGCCAAGCGCAACAAGCCGGAGACGCCGCCCAAGGAGCTGAACTATGACCTCTGGCTCGGCCCGGCACCGGAGCAGCCCTATATTCCCGCGCTGCTCCAGCTCAACTGGCGGCACAACTGGGACTTCTCCGGCGGGATGATCACCGACTGGGGCGCGCACCACATCGACATCATGCAGTGGGCGTTGGGCATGGATGCCAGCGGGCCGGTCGCCCTCGAAAACATCCAGGCGACCCTGCCGCCGCAGACGGAGCTCTACAACACGCCGACGGCCTACAACTTCGACATCGTCTATGCCAGCGGCATCCGCGCCAACGTCTCCAATGCGCATCCGAACGGGCTGCGTGTCGAGGGCGAAAACGGGCGCAGCCTCTTCGTCAGCCGCGAGAAGCTGGAGATGAACCCGGCCGACCTGCGCAAGGAGAAGATCCGCGACAACGAGGTCCACCTCTACAAGAGCAAGCTCCACGAGCGGAACTTTATCGACTGCATCTACGACGGCAAGCCGACCATCACGCCGGCGGAGGTCTCGCACCGTTCGATCACCGTCGGGCACCTGGCGAACATCGCGATCCGCCTCGGCCGCACCAAGCTCCTTTGGGATCCCGCCACCGAGAAAGTGGTGAACGATGCCGCGGCGAACGCGATGCTCACGCGCCCGATGCGCGCCGCCTACGCGGTCTGACAGGCGCGGGTTTCGTGCGTAAGATCTTGATGCCAGGCAGGACCTGAGCTTTGCTGCTAGCGGTGGAGAGCCGCCGTCGAACTGTAGCGGCGATCCCGCGGGGCGGGATCGCCGACGGCGGTCACAGGCCGCCGCTACAGCAGACATCCACTTTTCATAAACAACTGACGCCATGAACGACCGACAAACGAAGAACGCGCCCGGAACGTCGCCTGACCCTGCGCCAGCAGTGCGTTGGTCCGTGCTGGCGGTGCTGTTGGATGTCCTGTTTTTTGCTGCCCTGCTCTGCATGCCCTGCGCCTGGCTGCATCTCACGGAGCCGGTGGGCTGGAAAACGACGGCGTGCGCGCTGGGCAGCGCGCTGCTGCTGCGGCTCTGGCTCCGGCAACGGCGCGCGTCGGCGCAGGGCCTGTGGGAACGGCCCCTCTTCCAGAAAATCGTCCTTGCGCTGGGCTCGGTCTTTTTCTTCATCGCGGCCTTCGAGACCGTCCTGGCGCTCGCCGGCGTCAAGCCGAACCTGCCGCCCGTCGTCTTCCAGGGCAAGGATGAATACAATCGCAAGATCATCGCGCAAACCCTGCCGGACCCGGAGCTGCTCTGGCGCTTTACACCGGGCGGCACGTTCCAGGGCGCGCCCGTCAACCGGCTGGGTTTCCGGGACCGCGAAGTGGAGCCGGCCAAGGCGCCCGGCACGCGGCGGGTGCTCTGTCTCGGCTGCTCGGTCACCGCGCAAGGCCTGCCGGGCTATCCGCAGTATCTGAACGAAAGGCTACAGGCCGCGCCGCCCACGCCAGAGCGCTGGGAGGCCTTGAACCTCGGCGTGCACGGCTATTCCTCGCTGCAGGGGCTGCGGCTGTTTCAGCGCATGCAGCCGCTGCTCGCGCCGGATGTGGTCACCATCTTCTTCGGGTGGAACGATCACTGGCTGTCGCTCCAATCGGATCATTCCCAGCTGGCCGTCCGGGTGAGCCCGTGGTTGGGCCGGCTGTACAACCCGTGGCGGAGCAAGCGTATTTTCACGTTTCTCTCCAACCTGGCGCGGCCGTCAATGCAGTGGAAGCCGGGGGCCGACCAGCGTGCCCTCCGTGTGTCGCCGGAAGCCTATCGCGAGACGCTTGCCAGGCTGGTGGCGGCCGTGCGGGCGGCCGGCGCCGTGCCGGTGCTCATCACGGCCCCGCGCCGGGCCCAGACCGCAGCGCTGCTCGGCAAGGCGTATGCCCGGTCCACGAGCGAGGCCGAGCAGGTTCACGACCGCTATGTGGACATCACGCGGGACGTGGCGCAGCGGCAGCGCGTGACCCTGCTGGACCTCGTGGCCCTGTTTGCCGGGCCGGAATGCGATCGCTACTTTGCGCCCGACGGCATCCATTTCGACCTCTATCCCAAGGAGCAGGCGTTGCATCAAATGGTGCCGCCCGACTGGCAGCCGGGCCTGAACCGCGTGGCCACGGAGCTCCACCACACCCTGCAGCAGCTGGTCGCCGGCGACGAGTGGAAAAACAAGGTGCGCAAGGACAGCGGTGCCAAGGCCGTCCCCGCCCCCGGAGGGGCACAGGGCAAGGCGCCGTAAGCCCCTTTGCCGGAGGACGGCGTGTCATGCCGCCTGACTTACCCTTGGGCCCACCCTCCGCGCAGGCGGGTTCAGCTCATTTGCGCTTCGAGCCGGTCTTGAGCCAATCCTCTTCGAACCAGGCGAGGGCCTTGTCGATCGTATCCGGCGGGGCCACGACATGGCCGCCGGGGAAGTGGAAGATCTTGGTCCGGCCATTGCGGCGGCGCAGGGCGGCGCTGTCGCCGGCGAGCCACGCGTTGGCATTCTTGTCATTGTCGCCGTTCACCATGGCGACGGCCATGCCTTTGCAATATTTCTTGTTCTGGTTTTCCCGGCCGCCCAGCCAGCCGCCGAAGGCCAGGATGCCCGCGAAGGTTTCCTTCCGGCGCGAGCTGATGTCGTAGGCGCGCTCGGCCCCGCCCGACATGCCGCCGAGGTAGAGGCGATTGGTCTGGCAGGGGACCGACAGCAGGATGTCGTTGAGCACCTCGTCCTCCATGGCGTTCTGCTCTTTCATCTTGATGCCGTCCTTCTCCATGCTGTTCTTCAGCTTGTCGCAGCCCACGACCAGCCAGCCGGCCTTTTCGGCCGAGGCCTTGACCTGCCCCATCAACCCGCTGCCGGAGCCGCCGGGGCTGAAGACGATCACGATCGGCGGCGGCTTGGCGGCGGAGAAGCTGGTGGGCACATAGACGTGGTAGGTCACCTCGTGGGGGCCCGCGGCCGTGCGCTTGAGCACCTTGCCGGGCGCCAGCTGGGTCACCACGTCCGGCCGGCCGGCGCCGGAAAAAGCCAGCGGCTTGGTTTCGGGGGCGGTGACCGCGCGGCAGCTGCCTCCCAGCAACAGCACAGTCAGCCAAACGGATCGATTCATGTGAAGTTCCTTCCCTTGTGTCCACCACTCCTGCCGCGGCAGTCTAGTAAGCCGCTGTGCTTATTCCAAGGCTTGGAAAAGAAAACGCCGGGTTTTCCAGACCTTGGAAAAGAGGGGCCGCTTCAGAACTTCAGCGGCGCGCCGAGGGTGATGACCGTCAGCTTGGCCGCGCCGCCGCCGGCTTCGAGCTGGATGCGGCTGGGGCCGGCGGGCAGCTGTGGCACGCGGCCGGCGGGGCGGACGGTCTGTAGCAGCTGGCCCTGCTTGTCGAAGACGCGGAGGTCGCCGCCGTCGCGGAATTCGGCGTAATCTTCCGTGCCCAGATCCACCGGCAGCACGAATTTCTTTCCGCCGACAGCGAGCACCGGCCGCGTGAGCGGCGTATCGAGTTCGGCCAGCGCCTCGACCTGGGCGACGGCGCACGTGCCGCCGCCGCGCATCCAGCGCAGGTTGAGCGCGAGGATGCCGCCATAGTTAAAGCCATACATCGCCGCCTTGAACGCATAGTTGGCGTGTGCCGGCCGGAATTCCGGGAGCATCCGCCCGGTGGTCGGCTCGGGGATGATGAGCGTGCGCTCGCCGGCGAAGTCGAGGTCCACGTAGTAGTCGCGATAGACTTTCCCGCCGGCTTCGAGCTGGAGATTGAGCACGGGCGGCGGCTGGCCCGCGGGCGGGGCGCCCGGCACGCTCAGGCGCACGGCGAGCGCGCGGTGCTTCAGCAGGTTGAGCGGCTTGCCCGCGGTGCCGGTGGCGGCGGGCGCGGCCTGGCCGACCATGAACACGCTGAACTGGTCGCCGACGGGCTTGGTGAACTCGATGCGGGCCGCGAGCGCGCCGGGCAGCGCGGCGCGCTTGTCCGGCGGCGGCAGCTGCAGCGGTGGCACGGCGTGCAGCAACACGCGGTTGGTCGCCGCGCCCGGCGGCGCGAGCACGGGCACGCACTGTAACCGGAATTGCAGCGGCTGCGCAGCAAACGCGTTGGTGATGACGCGCTCCTCGCTGGCGCCGAGGCGTGTGACGTCATAGCGGACCGGCAGAAACGCGCTGCCGACGCGGTGCCATTCGCCGGTGGCGAGCTGCTCGCGCACCGGGGTTGATACACCTTTGCCGAGGCGCAGCTTCTCGTAGTCGCCGAGCAGTTGCAGCATCTCTTCCGTGCGCCCGTTCTGCTTGAGCGCGGTCAGATGGGTTTCGAGCGCGACGGAGGAGTTGAGCGCAAGCATGCGGATGGCGTAAAACTCGACTTCGTCCGGCGTCGTCGCCGGCTGGTGCGGCGCCCACGCGAGGAAGCCCCACCAGCCGAGGTCGGCGGGCATGAAGCTGTTGTGGTAGGAGCGCCACGAGTCGGCGATCTTGTGCCAGTCGAGATATTGCTTGGGCGCGACGGCGGCGAAGTCGTCGCACTCGCCGCGCGCGAACCAGTGCCAGGTCCACGGCGTGCCGCCGGAGCCCTGCACGAGCAGCGGCCGCCGCACCCGCTCGCAGATGTCGCGCTGCTGCTGGCTGACCCAGTACCACGAGGGGCCGTTGGCGCTGTTGCACTCGCCACCGTCGAAATAGATCATGTCGAAGCCGCACCGGTTGATGACGCCCGCGATCCGCTCGCTGACTTCGGCCTTGAGCGTCGTGCGCAGGTCCACGAGGTAGGAGCCGTAGCGCTCGACGAGGTGGTGGATGGGCGCGCCGGCCTGGTGCGGCGCAGCCTTGGTGCCCGCGAAGCCGCGGATGCATTTGAGAAACGTGTTCGTGCCCGCGCCGCCGATGGCGCGGTATTGGATCAGCTCGTCATCGATCTGGATGTCGAAGCCGGCCTTGCGGTCGCCATAGTACGCGCCCTCGGTCGGGAAGCTGGCCAGCGGCGCGGTCGCGGTGATTTCCTGCGCCTTGGCGTCGAGGTCGGCCGCGAGCGTCGCGTGGTCGTCCTTGAGCAGGCGCGCGTCGGGCTTTGGCCGCACCAGCGGGTCGCTCTTGCTGACGAAGCTGGTCAGCATGTGCATGCCCACCTTGAGCCCGGCGGCGTGGCACTTGTCGATGACGGCCTTCAGGCTCTCCTCGCCGCGCGGGAATTTGTTCGTGTTGATCGGGTAGGAGCCGAGCGAGAGCGACCAGGTGCCGGAGTAGGTCATGATGTAGCCGAAGCCGCCGAGCTTGGCGTAGCGGATGGTCTCGTCGGCGTTGGCCTCGGTCAGGTCGCTGAAGAAGTAGCCGGTGCGCACGTCCTGGGATTGCTTGGCCCACGCGCCGGAGAGCTGCGGCGAGGGCAGGCCGCAGGCCTTCTCGACCGCTTGTACCTGTGCCAGCAACTGCGCCGGCGGCGTCGCCACCAGCGCGACGCCCTCGCCCCCGAGCCCGAACTCGCGGTGCAGCGTGGCCGTGATCCGCTGGCCGCCAGATACCACCTGGACGCAGTCGGAGAGTCCGAGCAGCGCGACGGCGAACCGCTCGTCCCACAGCGCTCCGAGCCAGCTGCCGTTGCGCTTGAGCGGCAGCAGGTTCAGGTGCGCCAGCTCCAGCGAGTCCACGTCGGCGGCGCTCAACTTCAGGAGCTGGATCTTGATGAACTCCGGCTGCGCGGAGATCAACAGGTCGGCCGAAACCTGCGAGGCACCGAACTCGACGTGAAAGTTTTCGCCTGCGCGCGCCAGCGTGGTGGCGGCAAAGGTGATGCCCTCTTTCCGGATGGAGAAGAACGCCGCCGGCTTTTTGGCGAGCCATTCTGCGCCGCTGACCTTGTCGCGCAGGCTGGTGCAATAGCCGTGATCATCGAGCGCCAGACGACTGGTGGCAGTCTCGAAGACGAACTCCCCGGCCCGCGCCGCCGCCAGCAGCGCGAGGCCCAGTGCCACGGCCATGAGGGTTTTCATAAGTGTGTGGAAGCATAGCGGAGAAGCAGCGAGGCGGGAAGCGGCGAAGAACCAGGATGATGGCCTTAAGGAGCTGGGGCACGGTTGAGGCTTGCGCCGTTCCATGGCCGGTTTTATCCTCCCGCCCGGTGCGCGGCACCGGCCAAGGGTTTTTCGATGCGGCAGCGCGAACCATCTGCCGGGCGCTGATGAGGGGACCCAACATGGCGGACAGGAAAAATGTCTTGCGGCTGCCGGCTGGCGCCGCGGCCTGGCTGCTGCTGGCCGCCGGAATGCTAGCGGGCGCCCCGGCCACGCCGGCGGCCGAGAAACCCATCGATCACTCCTACACACAGACGGCGCGAAAATTCGGCTTCTTCCTGAACCAAAAAGCCATCTTCCCGGAGCATATCATCGGTCACCCCATCGGCACCGAAAAACTGGAAGGCGAACTCGACCGGTTTTTCAAGATAGTCGACCACCTGACGGTCAGCTTCATCAAGGCCTCCCGCCTCAATACGGTCATCGTGGTGGACACGCTGAAGGTCGATGGCATGGGGGCAGCCGGTGTGGCCTGCGGAAAGCTGATTATCCTGCAAGCCGGCTTTTCCGCGCATACGGTCTATCACGAGATCTTTCATGTGGTGGATGAGCGGCCGCCGGCGAAATCATGGGCCAAACTGAACCCGAAGACGTTTGTCTACAAGGGCAGCGTCTTTGCGCCCGCGAACCTCACCGCGCGCAAGAAAACGCAGGTGGAGAAAAACGCCGCCTCGGGCGATATGTCGGCGCATTTCATCTCCGACTATGCCCAGTCCAACGAGGCGGAAGACCGCGCGGAAACCTTTGCCGCCATGGTGTGCGAGGGCCCCAGCTTCCTCAAGCGGTGCGAACGCAGCGAGGTCATGACGAAAAAGATGGAGTACATCAAAAGCATGACCGCGAAACAGTCGCTCCTGGGCCGCGACTACTGGGAGAAGCACTGCAACCTGCCCCAGGCCTCCGGGTCTGCGGGCAAGAAAGACTGACGGGTACGCCCGCCGTGCCGCACCAGCAAGCGCACCTTGATGCTTGGCGACGCCGGCACGCGTTGTCAGCGTTGGCGATTTCCAAGCCTTGGGAATGAAACGCGTGAGATTTTCCAATGCTTGGAAAAACTGGATTTTCTTTTTCCAATCTCTGGAAAACTATTTGCCGCGCGGGGCGGCAGCGAGGGGCGTGACGCGGACGGCGGGCTTGGTGGAGTTCACGGCGAGCTGCCACGCGCCGGCGGCGCTGGTGACGCGGATCGAGATGGTCGGATCGAGCCGCGGAATTTGCGGCAGCACCGCTTGCAGCGTCGGTGCGGTGCCGTCGAGCGCGAGCGCCCAGACGAACGTGGTCTGTGCGGCGGTGCGCCGGAAGATGGTCATGGGAATCCGGTCGGCCGTACTCTTGCCGACGCCGGTGGCGGTGATGATCTCGGTGGGCACGCCGCCGGCGAGCGTGAGCGTGCCGCGCCAGTCGGGTGCCAGGCTGAAAGTCTGCGCGAAGGCGGCGTTGGTCCGGCAGAGCGTGGCGTTCTTGAGATGCTGATAGCCGTTCTGTGCGGGCAGCATGAAGACGCCGCCGGGCGGCGGTTGCAGCCATTGGCCGTTACAGTGCGTCGCAAGGTCGAAGGTGTGGGGCTTGTCGGCGGAAAGCTGGTCCACGAAGACGATCAGGTTCTCGTTCAGCAGCACGGCGGTGCGGACGAAGCGGACACCCTTGGCGATCGGACCGGCGTCGGTCATCACAAAGTCGCAGCCACGGTCGCTGCCGAAGGCGAGGCATTGGCCCGTGGCCTCGGCCTGGTTGGCGCCGTCCACCACGAGCGTGCTGTGCGCGAGCGTGACCTTGTCCCACTGGCCGTGCAGCGGCGAGCCGTAGGGCCGCGTGCCGGGATCGGGGCAGACGACCTTGCCGCGCGAGTAGAGCACGAAACTATTTTTGTCGGGATGCCCGTGGCCGCCGCCGTGCGGGCCGTACTTCAAGCAAAGCCACGTGGCCTGCTCGCCGGCGCCGCGCTGGAGGATCGCGTAGCCGGAGGCCTGCGCGTTACGGCTGGGCAGGGCCGCGGCCTGCGTGGCGGGCAGCTGCGGCACGCCGAACCACAGCGCCAGCTCGTCGCGGCGCTTGGAGTCGGCCAGCGCGACGAGATAAACCGGGTCGCGGTAGCGGGCGTAGGCCAGCTCGAACATGCTGCTGCGGATGTTGACCTCGCCGCTGTCGTTGAACGCGGGCAGGACCAGGTTCGGCATGGCAAGCTTGACCGGCGCCTCGAACATTTTCTTCAGCGGCTCGCCGTAGAGGTTGATCCGGCAATTGCGCGCGGCCTCCGTCAGCGGCCAGAGGGCGCCCAGCGTGTAGAAGTGATAGCCCCACGCGCCCTCATACCAGACGCCGTCGGGCTGGACGCCCTTGGCCATCTGTGTGCGGTAGCCGCGGATAGGGTCATCAATCGCGGCATTGATCAGCGCGGTGTCGCCGAGCAGAAAACCCGTCAGGCCGACGGCGCTGTTTTTCCAGCACTGGATGTTATGCACGCCCATCTTGTGTGCGAGGATCACCTCGCGCGCGGCGGGGAGAAACAGTTTGTCGGCCAGCGTGCGGCGGTCGGCCTCGGGGAGCGTGTCCCAGATCAGGTCCGCGCCCTGCGCCACGGGGATCAGCCACGTGGATTCGTCGAGCGTCTGCGGCCCGATGCGCCCGCCACCGATCTTCGCCTGGCCGCGCGTGGTGTGCAACGGATAGGAGAGATAGCGCCCGGCGTAGGCGAGCAGGATGGCGCGCGCGCGCTGGGCGTAGCGCGCCTCGCCGGTCACCTGGTAGAGGAGGCCCGCGTTGCGGATCGCCGCCGCGTAGTTGCCGTGCGGGCGGTTGATCGCCACGCCGTCGAAGTCGCGGTCGGGCTTGGTCGGGTCGCCGTGCAGGACTTCCTTGTCCACCGGGCAGATGTGCTCCCATTGCCAGGGCCCGAGCTGCTTGCCTTGCGACAGGCGCGCGCCGTGGGTGGGGCACACATACCAGTGCGCCCAGTTGCCGCCGCGCGGCGGCAGCTCGAGCGGGGTATCCATGGTTTTGTCGAAGCCCTTGCGGAACGCCTTCCACTGCGCCGCCCAGGGCTCCTGTTGGACGCGTTGCTTGAGCTGCGCGATGCCGGCGGCGTCGCACAGCAGGCGCGGGTGCGGCGGCAGTGAATCGGCGCCGGTGGCAGCGATGGCCAGCGCGCAAAGTCCGAACAAGGCCTGGATGGTTTTCATAAAAAGTTGTGGGAGCATAGCGGAGAAGGTGCGTTGCGGGAAGCGGGGTGCAAAATGAAAATGGCCACAAAGGAACACAGAGACCGCAGAGCATTCCGTTGTGACCTTTGCATTCTTTTGTGGCTATTCCTCTCCTGTTTACTTTACCGCGGCGATGTCGAAGGCGTAGAGGAACTGGCTGTAGCGGACGTAGAGGTGACCGTTGCAGATCACCGGGTGCGCCCACGAGGGGCCTTGTCCGTCGGCGGGCAGCTCGAACCGGCTGACGATGTCCAGCTTCTGCGGGTCGGCGGGCGCGAGCGCGAGCTGCCGTTTTTCGTTCAGCAGGTAGAGCATCCCAGCGGCGGTGGTGACGGCGCCGGAGCGCGGGCCGGGGAAGTCATCGCTGGTCCAGAGCGTGCGGCCGGTCGCCCAGTCGAGCGCGGCCCAGTGGCGGTGCTTGTGGTTGCCGTCGGCGTGGCCATAGAGCGCGCCGTTCACCAGCACGACGCTGCCATGCTCGTTGTCGAGTTCCGTCGTATGCCACACCTGCTCGACGCCACAGCCAGCGCCCTCCGGCTTGAGCCGCAGCAGGAACGCGCCGCGCCCCCAGGTGCTGAACAGGGCGATATGGCCATCGTGATAGACCGGATGGCTCGCGTTGACCTCGTAGGGCGCGGGCATTGCGAAGCGCCAGAGCAGCCGGCCGGTCTCGGGCGCGACGCCGATGGCGGAGCCGGAGGTCATCGTGACGATCTGCCGCTGGCCGCGGACGTCGATGAGCTGTGGCGCGGTGTAGCCGGGCTTGTCGCCGGTGCCGGGCGTCTGCCAGAGGGTTTTGCCGGTGTGGCGGTCGAGCGCGACCATCAGCACGTTCGAGCCGCCAGGCGTGGCGATGACGCGGTCGCCATCCACCAGCAGCGCTTCGCTCAGGCCCCACTGGATATTCCGCCCGCCGAATTTTTCCAGCATGTTCAGGGTCCAGAGCGTGCGGCCGGTCGCCGTGTCGAGGCAGGCGATATCGCCATCGCCGTTGAGGTGATAGACCTGCTCTCCGACAACCGTTGGCGTCGAGCGCGCGCCGGGCTGCGCACGGCGATAGGCCGGGCCGTTGGTCGCCTGCCAGAGCGGCCGGCCCGCGAGGTCGAGCGCGGTGATGATCGTATGCGACGAGATGTTGCCGGCGGTGTAGATCCGGCCGGCGCTGAGCGCAGCGCTCGCGTAGCCTTCGCCGAGCCCCGTGGCGCGCCAGAGCAGCGGCGGCCCACCCGCCGGCCAGCGCGTCAACAGGTTGGTCTCGGCGGACAGGTTGTCGCGGTTCGGCCCGTGGAACTGGGGCCAGTCGCCGGCGCGGGCCACCCCCGTCAGCAACAACAGTGGCAGCAAAAGCTTCATGCCCGCATTCAACGCGTCGCCGCCGCCGCCGTCAAGACCGGAAGCTTACCGGCCCGGGTGCGGCCTTTTTCTGGCGCTGGCAAAAAGCGAGGTGCCGAAGGGCAGTCGCCAACCGGCCAGCAGCAGCCGGTTTTCCCTCTGGAGCAGGCGCAGGAGCCAGTGATTCAAGCCGGCCGGACAGGGCCGTGCGATATCGGAGCCGTCCGGCTCCCGGGCCAGCCGGTGGCGGGAGGCCTGCCTCCACAGCAAGGCGGGAACGAAGCAGAGCGGCAGGCGATAGGAACTAAATTCGAGCTGCAGGCCGGCGGAGTGCAGCAGGTGGGCCAGTTCCCGGCGGCGGAAGCGCCTGCGGGTATGGACCGCCACATCGTGGGCGCCGCGCAGGCACTCGAAGGCGGGCACCTGGACCAGCAACAGGCCGCCCGGCTTCAAGGCCCGCTGCAGGTTTTGCAGGACGGTGGACGTAGCGGTTACCGCGCGGTGATAGAGGACATCCATGCAGGTGATCACGTCGTAGGTTTCGGCCTCCAGTGCAGCGGTCATCAGATCGCAGGGGAATACGCGCTGGACGCCGCGGCGGGTGGTAGCGGCGAGGGCGAGTGGATGCCGATCGCAGGCGGCGACGTTCCCGAAGGGTTGCAGGAGCTGGGCGAGACGTCCGGTGCCGCAGCCCGCATCCAGGATGTCGAGCGGATGCGGGAGGCGCGCCGCCTCGCGCTGGGTCCAGCGGATAACAAGATCATGCAGGCCCGCATACCACCAGTGCTGTTCTTCGGCCTCGCGCATCCGCTGGTATTCAGGGGTTTCCATTTGTCGCGCGTGGGGCGGTGGGCGTCAGGGGGCCTGCTGCCGGCGCTGTGCGGCCAGCTGGGCGATATGGTCGAAGAGCTGGCGCTGGGGCGGTTCCAGCGGTTGCAGCCCGTGCGCGAGTTTCATCTGCTCCAGCGCCTGGTCGAACTGTTGCTGCTTGATGTAGACGGCGCCCAGCGCGAGATAGGCCGGCCGGTGGGCGGGGCGGAGGCTGATGACTTTCTTGAAGGCTGCCGCACTTTGCGGCAGGTCGCCCAAGCCGGCATAGGCTTTGCCCAACTCCATGAGCTGTTCATAATCATCGGGCGCCAGCCCCAGCCCGATCCGCAAGGCTTCGAGGGCTTCGCGATGCCGGCCCAACGAGTTTTCCACGCAGCCCAGGTTCCGATAGGCCACAAAACATTGGGGCAGCAGCGGGATGGCTTTCCGGATGCAGGCGGCGGCCTCCTGGGGTTGACCGTGTTCAAAATAGGAGGTGCCCAGGTTGAGCAGGGGCCGGAATTTGTGCGGACTTTTGGCCGCGGCGTCCTTCCAGATGCTGATCCGCGAATGCCAGACCTGATGGCGCATCTGGGTGGCCGTGGCCAGCCCCAGAATCCAGACCCCCATCAGGGTGGGGATGATGTAACTGGCCTTGCGGCGCTGGTTGAAGGTGGTCCGCAACAGATCTGCGCCGCAGGCCAGCGCGCACAGGATGCCGATGGACGGCAGATAGGAGCGGTGCTCCGCCAGCAGGTCGGGCAGGGGGATGATGCTGGAGTCGATCGCGACCGTCATGAAAAACCAGAGGACGCCGTAGCCCAGCAGGGCCTGGCGCACGTCCTGTCCGTAGCGCCGGTACCAGTATGCGAGGCCGCCCAGGATGCCGGCGATCAGCGCAACCGACAGGAGGGCGGGGGTGTCCAGCAGCGAGGTGGTGAGCGGATAATCCCAGTCCAGATTGAGCCCCCGCGGGATGAAAATCAGCCGCAGGTAAGTCAGGACGACGCTCAATTGTGTCAGTGCGTATTGATATTGCGGATAACCGGCGCCGTTGGTGATGTTGAAGGCGGCCGAGAGGCTCGCGTGGCCGAGGTTCTGGGCCCACGCCGTGAACAGGATCAGGGTGGGGATGATGGGGAGACAGCAGGCATAGGGCCAGATGCGGCGCGCGGCGTTTTTCAACGGCGTCCCCATCACGAGCCAGTCCATCAGCAGCAACAGGAAGGGCGCCGTGAAGAGGAATTCCTTCGCGAACATCCCGACGATGAGGCAGGCGACCGAAAACACCCGCCACCGGCGCGCCGCCCGCCTGTCCTCCGTGTCGTTGGCCCGCAAGAACGTCAGTACCGTCGCGAGGTAGAACAACGTGGCCAGCGAGGTGAAGCGCTGGACGACATAGGTGACGGACTCGATCTGCAACGGGTGCGCCAGGAACAGGAGGGCGGTGGAGAGCCCGATGAACTCCGGCGAGTTGGCCGGCAGCGCGCCGCGTTTGCGGGAGGTGCGGAGGATCCGCGCCACCGTGAAGAACAGCAGCAGGGCGTTGGCGCAGTGGATCGCGATGTTCACCGCCCGGAAGCCGCGCGGATTCATGCCGTCCAGAAAGTAATTGAGGTAGAAGGTGAGATAGGTGACAGGCCGCAGGATCAGGTTGGTGGAGAGGTCGGGGTCGAGTCCCAAATTCTTGGAGTAATTGGCAAACATCGTGAAGTCGCCCATCCAGATAAAGCTGCGGAGGTCCTTCATCAGCGGGTTGTCCACCAGGTAGATATAGTCATCGAAGACAAAGGGGAAGGGCAGGGTATGGCCATAGAGCAACAGGCCGAGGGCGAGGATGAGGAGCACGGCGACCGCCCGGAAACGGCCGCGGACGGGCAGGGGCGGGGTGCCGGGCGCGACGGCAATAGGGTTGTCCGTTTCGGGGTGCATCTGGCTCACAGGCGGTGGCGGGTGATGCTGCGGATGATGAACTGCGGATCGCGATTGAGGTGCATGTAGATCCGGCCGACGTATTCGCCGACAATGCCCACCGCAACCAACGTGATCCCGCGGAAGAACCAGTTGATGGCGTTCAGGCGCTCGAGGCTGTCGGGATCCTGCCAGCCTGGCACCAGCAGGGCGGCGAACGTAATGATTCCGAAGCCGGTGCCCAGCAGCAGCATGATGGCGCCCAACGCGCCCAGCAGGCGCAGGGGAAAGAGCGAGAAGGACACGATCATGTTGCCCCAGAGGGCGACCAATTTGCGAAAGGTGTAGCCCGATTTGCCGCCGTGGCGTGGTTCGTGCCGCGAGGTGATCACGCCAATTTTGCGGGTGGTCCGCAGGATGATGGCGTCAATATAGGGATCGGGGCCCGTGTAGCGCACGATTTCCTGCATGAGGAAACGCGAGATGACCTTGAAGCTCGACAGGTACAAATCCGCCGGTTTGCCGAGCGCGCGGGTGGCCATCCAATTGTGCATCCGGCTGCCCAGGTTCCGGTATGGGGAATGCCGTTTGGACTCATAGCGGACATAGACCACGTCGTGCCCGTGGGCGATCTCGGTGACGAGCTTGCGCACTTCGGAAGGCGGATTCTGGAAGTCGTCGTCCATGATGACGCAGTAATCGCCGTCGGCACAATTCAGGCCGGCCATGACGGCATTGTGTTCCCCGAAATTCCGCGACAGGACAAGGCAGTCCACCCGCTCCGGATACCGTTCGTGGAGCTTCTGGCACGTCTCGGCCGAGCGGTCGCTGCTGTTGTCGTCCACCAGGACCACCTGCAATTGATAGAACGGGCTGAGCTCGCGAATCAGTTGATCGCACAGCTTCCCGATGGTCGTTTCGGAATTGTAGACCGGGATCACAATGGACAGCCGCAGGGCGGCTTGGTGCGGCCCCGGCGGCGGGCGGGCCGGCATGGCGCGCTCCGCGGCGTGTGCGATAGCGTCCGGAACAGGATGCGCGGCATGGCGCCCCTCGGCCCATTCGCGGGTCTCGCCGTTGGTCGCCTGGGCCATGCGGCTGCTGAGAAAGGGATGGCCGGCGATCACGGTGCGGACGGCCTCGATGATCTTCTCGGTGGCCTCCTGCTTCATGATGTAGCCATCGGCGCCCGCGCGCAACGCCCGCTCCGCGTAGAACAGCTCCTCGTGCATGGAAAGCACCAGGACCGGCATCTGGGGGAGGTGTTGGCGGAAGGTGGCGATGATGTCCGTGGCATCCTTGTCCTTGAGCGACCAATCCACCACTGCGATATCGGGGCGCAGCCCCTGCGCCAGCTGCAGCACGTTGTCCTCGCCATCCGTTTCGCCGCACACCGTGAGATCCTCTTCCTGGTTGATGATGTTGGTGAGGCCCATGCGGACCAGCGGGTGATCATCCACCAGGAAAACTTTTTTGCGGGGGAGTGCGGTGGCGGGTTGCGGCATCATGTGGGGACCTCTTCGTTCAACGCTGTACGGGCGGCCGGGGTTTGCGCCATGACGCCGGGGCCGGCCGCGGTCGGCGCCGCCAGCGCGCCGGCCGGGCCGGTGGCATAGCACAACGCGCGGATGGTTTGGAGCGCCGGGTAGGCATCGCGGCCATACGCGCTCACGGTCACGACCCCCTGGCAGGGCGCATCCAGCTCCAGCAGGGCCCGGACGTCTTTGCCGTCCGCCCGCCGGCCGGCATATTCCACCTCGATGACGGCCGCAAAAGGCAGCGTGCCTTGTGCCAGCAGCGCTGCGCAACGGAGGTCCAACCCCATCGGGTTGGCGATGACCATGCGTTCCAAGGCCACTTTGTAGCCCTGCACCACGGAACCTGTGCGCTGGCCCGCGGGCATGTGCGGGCGCGCCGCCGCCGCGCCTGCGCTCATCCTGTGTGTTGCTTTCGGCATGACGGCGGCACCCTAGCGCGGACAGGCTCCGGGCGCCATCGGTGCCGGCCCGCGTCGTGTATCAGGGATTGCCCCGAGGGGGCCTAGGGTGGCCATGCCGGCCGCGGGGCCGGGCCTAGCTGGCGCCCCGTTCGTGGGTCCAGCGGATGGCGAACTGGAGCAGCTCGCCGCCCGAGGCGAACTTGAGCTTGAGCTTGATGTTGGCCCGGTGCGTCTCGACCGTCTTGACGCTGATGTGGAGCTGGCTGGCGATCTGCTGCGAGCCATAGCCCTTGCCGATCAACAGCAGCACTTCCAGCTCCCGGTCGCTCAGGGCCGCCAGCGCAGCCGGCGTGGAGGCGGGTGGTTGCCCGCTGACCTTGTTGAGGATACCGGCCACGATCTTGTCGCTGACAAAGATGTCGCCGGCGAGGATGCGGCGGATGGCGTCCAGCACCTTGTGCGAAGCCTCGCGCTTCATGATGTAGCCGCGAGCTCCGGCGCGCAAGGCGCGCTCGGCGTAGAGCGATTCGTCGTGCATGGAAAGCACCAGGACCAGCAGGCCGGGCGCGCGTATCTTGAAATCCTTGATCAGTTCCAGCCCGCTCTGGTCCTTGAGCGAGAGATCCACCACCGCCAGGTCGGGACGCGCGCCCTCCAGGAGCGCCAGCGCCCCGGCGCGGTCCTCCGCTTCGCCGCACACCTGCAGGTCGGGCTGCTCGTTGACGAGCTGCGCGATGCCTTCCCGCAGCAGCGGGTGGTCGTCCACCAGCAAGATGCGTTTTTTAGGTTTTGGATTTTTTCCGGCCATGACGCCTGTCCTTGCTCAGGCGAGTGCATCCCTAGGCAGGACGCAACACACCACGGTGCCGCGTTCCGCACCTGGCCCGACCGCGAGCTTGGCCCCGATGGTGCTTGCGCGGTAGTTCATGATCTCGAGACCCAGCCCCGCGCCCGTCCGCTGGGGCGGCAGGCCGCAGCCATCGTCGGTGATGGTCAGCGTGCTGGCTGCCTCGGTGGACTCCAGGCGGAGGGTGAGCGCCGTCGGCTTGGCGTGGCGGATGGCGTTCTGCACAGCCTCCTGGGCGATGCGGTAGAGATGCGTCGCCGCGATCTGATCCGGGATGAGCACCGGCTCGGGGCACTCGAACTGGCAGTCCAGCTGATCGGACGCATGCACGCCATTGGCCAGTTCCTGCAGCGCCACCATCAAGCCGGACGGTTCGTTGGCCACCGGGTGGAGGCCGTGGGTCACGCGCCGCGTCTGCTCGATGCCTTCGTTGATTAGGCCGGTGATGCGTACGGCCTCGGACGCTTCGGGGGCCAGCCGGTCCGTCAACTTTTGCTGGAGGCTGCGGCACAGCAGCGCAATGCCGGTCAGGTGCTGGCACACGCCGTCGTGCAGGTCCTGCCCGATGCGCCGCTGCTCGCGCTCGCTGATCTCCAGCACCTCCCGCTCCAGCCGCTCCCGGTGCGCCACGTCCACCGACAGCACCACCGTGCTGAACGCGGCCAGCAGGATGGCGAACAGGCTGCCGAGCACGATCACCAACGTCACGCGCAGGGCCAGGGACCGGGTTTCCTGCTCGCGCTTGCTGACCAGTTGGTTTTCAATGTCCTCGATGCCATAGATCACCGTGCGGAGTTCGTCCATCAGCTTCTTGCCGGGTCCCGCGGCGACCACCGCCCCCTCGAGGCCTTCCAACCTTCGGATGGTCACGGTCTTCTTGAGCCGGTCCAGCCGATCCCGTGTCAGGCGCTCAAGGTTGTCGAGCCGCGCATGAATCGTCACATCCGTGACCAAGTTACGCAACCGGACGAGGTCGTTTTCCACCTCGTCGAGGGCCACCTTATAGAGCGTCAGATAGCGCTCGTCGCCTGTGATGATAAAACCGCGCACTTCGCTCTCTGCGCTCACCACGTCGCCCAGCGTCTCCTGAATGGTGGTCATGACACGATGAGACTGGGTGACAACAGCCGCTGACCGGGTGAACTCCCGGATGCCGTAATAGGAAACAATGCCGACGAAAATCAGGATCATCACGCCCATCATGAAACCGAGGGCGATCTTACGGCTGAGAGACAGTTCAATTTTCATGTGCGCAAGTTCCCCGGCAGGCGGGCGCTCCACCCGCGGTCGGAATGAAAAACAGCGTAACAACGCAGCCTCGGAAAGCAATGTTTTCTTGCGGACGGGCACCCTTGGGCCGGCCGGGACACAAGCGCGCCGGGGCCTGAAATCTGTGGCTTTCCCGCCGGCATCGGCTAAAATGCCCTGCGATGAAGTTCATCTATTACGCTTTCCGCATCCTGAGCTATGCGGCGGGCACGGGCGCCTTGGTGTGCTACCTGGGCGGGCCGGGACTGCGCGACTGGATGTATGGGCTGGTGGGTGTATCTTTCGCCTGCTTTGTGGTCGCGATGCTGCTCATGGTGGGGCTGCGGCTGCGCCGGCGCAGCGAGGGCTGACGATGCAATGTCCCGCGTGCAACCAGGCGATGCTGATCCTCGAGTACAAGGGGATCGAGTTGGACCATTGTATGGACTGCGGCGGCGTGTGGCTGGATGCGGGCGAGCTGGGGCTGCTGCTGCACGGCGTGCCGGAGCCGCCCGAGGAGCTCGCGCTCGCCGGGGCGCGGTCGGGCGCGCGGCGCTGCCCGCGTTGCCCGCGCAAGATGGACTTGGGCCGGTTTCCGCATTCGGCGGTCGAGGTGGATGTCTGCCCCGCGCGCCACGGCCTCTGGCTCGACCGCGGCGAGCTGCTCGCGCTGGCGGGCGAGCAGGCGGGCCGGCCGGAGACCGACGCGGTCATCCGGCACCTGCGGGAACTTTTTAGTGATGAACAAAACCGGATGAAGGAGAAGAAGACATGATACCGTTGTTGATTCTGTTGGGTGTGCTCGTGGTGTTGGTCCTGTGGTTTGTCGGCGCCTACAACGGGCTGGTTAACGGGCGCAACCAGGTGCAGAACGCCTGGGCCCAGATCGATGTGCAGCTCAAGCGCCGGCATGACCTGATCCCGAACCTGGTCGAGACCGCGAAGGGCTATGTGACGCACGAGCGCGGCACGCTGGAGGCGGTGACCAATGCGCGCGCCGCGGCCATGAAGGCGCAGGGCGCGGGCCAGGCGGCGCAGGCCGAAGGCTTGCTCGGCTCGGCCTTGAGCAAGTTCTTCGCCATCGCCGAGGCCTATCCCGACCTCAAGGCCAACCAGAACTTCCTCGCGGTCCAGGAAGAGCTGTCCTCGACGGAAAACAAGATCGGCTTCGCGCGCCAGTTCTACAACGACAGCGTGATGTCCTATAACACCAAGATCCAGTCCATCCCGACCAATATCGTCGCGGGTGTCGGCCACTTCGAGAAGGCGGAGTTTTTCGAGCTGCAGGACGCCGCCCAGCGCGAAGTGCCGCAGGTGAAGTTCTGAGTAAATGGAGAAGGGGGAAGGGTGGAGGGTTGATGTGCAGAGTTTGACAACCGCTGTGCTTGTCACCTTCCATCCACCATTAATTCCCAGGCCTTCTCCATGAACCATCCTCCCTTTACCATTCACCATTGCTTCCGCCCATGTGGGAACTGATCCAGTCCAATCGCCGCAAGTCCGCGCTGCTGATCGTCATCCTGGCGCTGGTGCTGGCGGCGCTGGGCCTGGCCATCGGCTGGAGCGTCGCGGGCGAGGCGGGCGGCTATTTCGGCGTCGCCGTGGCGATGCTCGTCTGGATGGTGCTGCTGCTGGTCAACCTCGCGGCGGGCGAAAGCATCCTGCTCGCCGCCGCCGGCGGGCGCGAGGTGACGCACGACGACGCGCCGCAGCTGTTCAACGTCGTCGAGGAGATGAAGATCGCCGCCGGCCTGCCGGCGATGCCGAAGGTCTACATCATCGACAACCCCGCGCCCAACGCGTTCGCCGTCGGCCTCAAGGCGGAGCGCGCGGCGGTGGCGGTGACCAGCGGCCTGCTCGCGCGGCTGACGCGCGACGAGCTGCAGGGGGTCGTGGCCCACGAGCTGGGGCACATCCGGAACCGCGACACGATGTTTATGACGCTGGCCGGCGTCACAGTGGGCGCGGTGATCCTGCTGGCCGATCTCTACCTGCGCGGGATGCGCTTCGGCGGCGGGCGCTCGCGGAGCTCGAACGAGCGCGGCGGCGGCCAGGCCGCGGCGCTCATGATGGTGCTCGCGCTGGTGCTCGCGATCCTCGCGCCGATCCTCGCGCAGCTGCTCTACTTTGCCTGCTCGCGCCGCCGCGAATACATGGCCGACGCCTCCAGCGCGCTGTTCACGCGCTATCCCGCCGGCCTTGCCTCCGCGCTGGTGAAGATCTCCGGCGCGCAGGCCGGCACGCTCGAGGTCAGCCGCGCGCTCGCGCCGATGTTTATCGTCAACCCGCTCGCCGCCGCCGGCGAATCCACGAGCATCTTTTCCACGCACCCCGCCACCGCCGACCGCATTCGCGTGCTGCGCGCGCTGACGGGCGATGTCTCGCTTGCCGCCTACGAGGCCGCGTTCCAGCAGACGCACAACGGCGCGGGCGTG
>CAIWHP010000029.1 GCA_903912445.1 uncultured Lentisphaerota bacterium | reverse complement strand
GGTGGTGCTGGTCAGTTGGTGGGCCAGCACGGTGCCGCCATAGAGGTTCAACTGGCCGGTGCTGATGAAGTCGGCCTCGTTGACGGTCAGCGTGCCGTTGGCGACGGAGAGCTGGCCGCCGTACACGTTCACCGTGTTGTTGGAGGCGCCCATGAAGTCGCTGATACGCAGATCGGTACCGACCGCCACCGCGCCGCCGTTGGTGATGGTCAGCGTGTTGCCGGAGCCGCTATTGCCGACATAAAGATAGGTGCTGTTCGACCAGACGGAGCCGGGACTGGTGACGACGACGTTGTTATTGCTGGCGAGTGTTGAGCCGCCGATAATGCAGTAGGTGTCCAAAACGGTGCCGCCGTTGGTGATGGTCAGCGAGTTGCCGGAAGCTTGGTTACCGAAGTAGATAAAACCGCTGCTGTTCAAGACGGAGTTGGTACCGGTGATGGTAAGGGTGTTGTTGCCGGCGGCGGGGTTTTGGCCAATGAAGACTCTGGTGTTGAACACTTGCCCGCCGTTGGCGATGGTCAGCGTGTTACCTGCGCCGGAGTAGCCGACGTTGAGGGCAGCGGCGTTACTCCAAACCGAACCGGCATCGGTGACGGTGACGGCGCTGTTGCTGCCACCGCTGTTATAGCCGATGTTGCCGACGTTGTTTAAGACGGCGCCGCCGTTGGCGATGGTCAGCGTGTTGCCGGCGCCGTTTTCGCCGATGCGTAACTCATTGCCGCCGTACCAGGCGGAACCGGGGCCAGTGACGGTGGCCTTGTTGTTGTTAGCGGTGGAGTTGTAGCCGATGTAGCTATAATAGATGTTGGTCAGCACGCCGCCGCCGGTGATGGTGAGCGTGTTGTTGGTGCCGGTGTTGCCGACGAAGTAATAGCCGCCGGCCATATTGGAGGTCACGCCAGCGCCGATGGTGGTGGTGTTGTTGTTGTCGGACACGGCGCGGGCGGTGGACGCCGCCAGCAACAGGGTCATGAACAGGATCGTTTTTTCATCATCATCATCGCCCGCTTTCTTTTTTTGTGGCCGCCCACGCCGCCACAACCCGGCCTTTTATTTGGAATAAATGAAAGGCACCAACCGGGCTGAGGTTGGGGGTTGGTCGGGGTTCAACCCAGAACCTTTTTTACTCACATTTCAGTACGTACCGCGGCGCGGCGGGCTGGCCCGCCCGCCGCGTTTTAGGGCGCAGCGCGCCCTCGCCTGGCGCAGGCTCACCGTCCGCGATCTGCGTCCACGGTATCTGTCGCGGAAGAGGACGGAGGACGAACAAGAACGGTCAGCGCGGGATGCGCGGCGCAAGCCGGCGGCGGCCGCAACACGGGGGTTGAACAGCGCGGCGCAGACTGTGCGGCCCCCTGCCTGACCCGGGCTTATTCGCCTCGGGGGGGCGTACCGGCGCCAACGGCGCGATCTGCGGCTGGCAGCGCCCCTCGCGCGGTCACCTCGCCCCGCATCCGCTCACGGCCGGCCCAAGCCATCGTCAGCATGAGCAGGGCGCTGAACAGCGCTATCAGGCCCGGCAAGAGCCAGGCCCGCCGATGCCGATGCCGCCGCCGGTGCGGCTGGCGCACTGCCGCGGCACGGGCGCTCGTCGCAGAGGCTACGGACAACGCGGCCGTGGTCGCAGGCCACAGCCGCTCTTCATCGTGATCCCGCTTTGGATAGGCCTGCGAGAGGGGGTTATCGGCTGGCGACATGAGTTGTCTCCGTGGGTGCGGCCAGCGCGCTGTGCCTGCGCGGCCACGGCCGCCAACAGCAACGGCAGGAATAAAATAATTTTTCATCAGCAGAATCCGGCTTTTTCCACCGGTCCTACCCGCAGCGCTCCGACACGGCCTCGGGTCTGAAGCAAAGGGAAGGCATCACGCGCAAAGATTGAGGGCTGGTCGGATTTCCACCAACAACATCTTTTACTCGCAATACAGTAGAGGCTGCGGTGGTGCAGGTTTTCTCCATCCATGCCGTGCCGGGGGAGTTTTCCGGCCGCGGCATGGATGTGTGAGGCAGGCCTCACCGTAGCAGGGCGAATAGCTGGCAGAGCAGGAAGCTGTTGGCGACCAACCAGAGGACGTTCAAGGCCAGGGCACTCTGTGGATGGAGCCTGTTCTTGCCGATCAAGAGTGTCAGCGTGACCACCAGCAGCAACGCGAAACCGGCCGGCGGCAGTGCCAGCACAGCCTGCAGGCAGGCGTGGCCTCGGTCAGGCGCAGCGCCCTGACTCGTCCGGCCCAGCATGCCGATCACTTTCAGATGCCGCAGCGTGGCCAGCACCATGAGGATGTTGATGCCCGTCAGGACGAGGTTTCCGTGTTTCCAGAGGTTGTGCGGCGGCGAGTTCATCGAGCTTGCAGGGCCGCAGGCTGGGGCGCAGCGCAAGCCTCGCTATAGCCACGCTGTGTCTTGGCCTGGCGTTGCTGGTCCAGCGCGCGGGCCTCGGCCCTTGCGGCCCCCGCCGTTTCGATCACGACGACCGTATGGCCGATCTCCAGGCGCGCCTGCCTGCCGTTGGTGTTGAGAAACGTCTGTCGTTGCAGGGGGAAAGTTGCGAGCCGCCGGCCCGACCAATCGACGGCGGCCTGCGCGCGCCACTGGCCCGCGCCGGCCTCGCTGGCCAGAAGCGCCTGAAGCTCGTCTGGTTGTATCGCGGGGTTGCCCTGGCCGTCCGCCTTGGCATAGGTCATCCGCGCAGTTTTGCCCGCCACGAAGGCCGCGCGAATCCACCACTGGTGGTGGCGGTAGGTGCGGGTCACGGCGCCGGCGAGGACGGTTTGCGCCTGAAATAGATCGGCGCCCTGGTGTAACGGTGCCCCGTAACGTAGTTGGCTCTGCTCGGCGGTCTCGTCCAGGCCGGCCGAAGCGCTGCTGACCGTGCAGCAGGCCACCAGTCCCAGCAGCCCGATGCAGGGGCCTCGCTGCCAGCTCGGGCGCGCCCTGCACATCCATATTTTTGGATTCATCTAAAAACATCTTTAGCCGCCCGGACACCGCTGGGTCAAACGTCGTTTTTACTCGCGTTTGAGTAGATCCACGGTGCCGGGGGCGGCGGGTTGCCATTGTCCGGCCGTGGCTGGCGCGCTACCTCAGGGAGGGCTGTCGCCACGGGCGCTGAGGACGCTTCGGCCCTATGAGCAGGACCCTGTAGCTGCGCACGCTGATCACTCTTTTGGCAGGCCCAGATGAGGGGATCGCAGGTTGGCGGCATGAGTCTTCCCTGAGTGTGCTGGCTGCCCTCGCTTTTGGTGCACGGGCTCAGCGGCCCCAGCGCCGCAGCCGGCGCCAGCCCATGAGCGCGCTGCCCATCAGGAACACCAAGGCGACCAACAGGGAGTTGAGCCGGCGCTGGTGCAGCGCGGCGCAGGTCATCGCTACCCCTAAAAGGCCCGCCCGCTGAGCAGCTTTGGTTTGCTGGAAACAGGGGAACCACGCGGTTGCTCGAGCGCGGCACGGCGGCCTGGACTACTTAAAAGCGAGTAAAATAACAAATTGCTGCATCGCTTGTTTTTGGAGAGATTGCGCCCTTGGCCATCTTAAAACGGCCGTGATCGAAGACAAAACCGCGGCCGCGTAAAAGGCTGGCATGCGGCGGCAGGCTTGAAAGGATCGTTGACGATGAAAACAACAGGAGTTGTCATGGATGCTGCACGAGGGGATCGCCGTTTACAAACCAAGCAGAAACTTATCGCCATAGCCGCCCTCGCCGGCCTTGCGCTGACGTCCTATGGTCAAATCACGACTAACACTTGGGTCAAGTGGGAGACCCCCACTTTTGACAAGAAGGTCAATACCGGCAGCTACGGTGTTATTGATTATGCCAGCGTGGTGACGGGCATCCTGTACAACGTCAACAACGCCGCCACGGTTAACGTCACCTACACCGGCGAAGCTACGCAGTGGTCGGCCTTCAATGGGTCGGGTCCGTCCGGGGTCGTTGATATGTGGGGGATTAGTTCCACCTACACGAACCCGGCCGTCACGACCGCTCCCACCTACGGAAACTACATCGCCCTGACCGGATATTCCGGCGTAACCAATACCCTCACGTTCAGCGCGCCGGTTCAAAATATTTTGATGTCGATCGGTTCGATGGGCAGTCCTGCCACACTCGGTAGCTATAATTTCAACGAGCCCTTTACCATCCTTTCTTCGGGGCCCGGAAAGTGGGGCACCGGGACCATGACAGGTTCAGGAACCACCACCCTTTCCGGCTTGGAAGGGGATGGCGTCATCGAATTCATCGGTACTTTTTCGAGCCTCTCTTGGACGACTCCCGCCCCCGAAGCGTACTCCGCTTTTAATGTGGGCATATCCTCGCTCGCCACGATTCCCGAGCCCGCCAATTGCGTCTTGATCGGCATCGGTGTCTTTCTCGCCGCCTTGAGAAGGAAATGGAAACGTATCGCTGCGCACTCAGGGCGCTGAGGCGGGGTTTTATTCCCCGGTCCGAGCTGGTCCTCTAACAAAAAGCCGCTGGATGCTGCCGCGGTTTTTTACCGCACCGGTCCTGCGGTCCATGGCACCCGCGCTGTGGCAGGAACTGATCAAGCGGCTAAGCGAGGGTGCGCTGCTGCCTGCGAAGCGGGTCAAGCTGGCGGCGAGAAGAGTCCGCTCAAACCGTGCTGCTCCACCGTGGAATCTTCAGGTGCTGCCGCTCCGTCTCGCCGCTGAGCAGGGTGGTCTTGCGCCACGGCTGGAGGTCGCGCCCGGTCTGCCGGTACTGGCCAGGAACAGCACCGTGCCAAGGCAGAGCTTGTGCTTGCCGAACTGCGCGGTGACCGCGTCGATCGCGGCCGAGGCGTGCTCCAGCTGCTCGATGTGCAGGTTGTCCTCGAACAGCTCGCACTGCCACTCGCCGTCAGACTCCAGCCGCCCCAGCACGACCATCAGCCTTCCTGATCCCGGCGGAAGATGGTTTGGCACTTTTTGCCGTCGTGGCACGGGCATCTTGCCCGTGTTTGCTGGCGCTCCGACATGGGCGGGACGCCCATGCCACAAAGCATGCGCCAAGTCATTTTCCGGGAAGCGTCGCCTAGGTCCGGTCGGGATCAGGAAGTCTGACCATGGTCGGGCGGTACTCGGCGCCGGCGTAACCTCGTCGGCGAGGCCTGAGCTCACTGGCAACTGCGAACGGTTACATAGTTGGGCCAGTTGCGCTGCGGTACGGCCCAAGGTGAGCACAGCAGGGGGTCGCTCACTTGCCCAAGCACTTTTCGATCGCGGCCGCGGTGTGGATGGCCGTCGTGTCGAACACAGGCATCGCCACATCTTTCTGCTGGAGCAACAGCGGGATCTCGGTACAGCCGAGAATGACACCGGCGGCGCCCTCTTCCTTGATGAGCCGCTCGATGATCTGCAGGAAGCGCCGCCTGGCTGCCGGCTCGATCTGGCCGCGGCACAGCTCGTCGAAAATCACCGTGTTGATATAGTCGCGCTCCTGGAGGTTGGGCGTGACGACCTTGAGTCCGCGCCGCTCCAGTCGTCCCCGGTAGAACGGTTGCTCCATCGTGTATTTGGTGCCCAGCAAGGCCACGGTGTGCACGCCTTTCGCCTGCACCGCGGCGGCGGTCGCATCCGCGATGTTGAGGATGGGGATGCCGACCTCTTTCTCGATCAGGTCCGCCTGAGAATTCAAGGTATTGGAGGCGATAATGATGAAGTCCGCCCCGCCGCGTTTCAGTCGCTGTGCGGCATCCAGCAGGGTGGCGCGCAGCGGCACCCAGTCACCTTGAGTCGACAGCCGTTCCTGCTTGGAAAACTCCCCGAACTCGATGGAGAACATCAGGATCTGTGCGGAGTGCAGGCCGCCCAGGCGGTCGCGGATGATTTCGTTCAGCAGGCGATAGTATTCGGCGGACGACACCCAGCTGACGCCGCCGATGATGCCGATGGTTTTGATCGGTTGCGTGATGGTGATGGCAGCCTCCCGGTCTGCCGCCGGCCGCATAACCGCCGCAGGGGGCGTGGCACATCCGCTGAGGACCATGCTGGCCCAAAGCAGCACTCCCAGGTACTGCATCCCGCTCATGTTCATCGCTCTGCCCGCTTTCTGTTGCTCGACCCGTGATCAACGTAGAGTGTAATTGACCTGCACGGTTACGTTCCGGTGCACAGGTGATATTATACAGGAGACGGTGCCGTTTTGATTGTTGGTCAGCTGAACCGCATATCCGTTCACCATTACGGTCTCAATAACACAACCAGTCGGGGTGAAAACATATGTGGGGCTGGTGCCGTCGGGGACTAGGTTCAAAGCCGGATAGTTGCAGGTGAGGGTGTGAATGGGCATGTTATTTCACCTCGTGAAAGGTGGTGGTGATTGTCCAGGTCTGCACCGTGGCGGCCAGCGCCGATTTCACCAAAATATCGGACTTGGTGAGCGATTCAATGGCCGGCACGGCCAACACCGCGCCCGCAGCTACTTTCTTGATGAAAGCCCGCCGCGCCACGCGCTCGGCATGATTGGCTTCCTGTTCCGCTTGTTTCTGCATGATGTGCCCTTTTGTTTGCTGTTACCCAACATTTCCCATCTGACCGTGGTCCGAGGCCCGCGCGAGTCCCACGAGATGCTGACAAGCGAACCGGTCGCCAGCATGGTCACGCACAGGCTAACCGAGGTCTGTTGCTTCCAGTCAAAATCAAAACCACATAGCTGTGTAAGTACAAAACTCACCAGTCCTCAGCCCCAACGCCACAGCCGCCGCCAGCCGATCAGGCCGCCGCCCAGCAGGAACACCACGCGCTGACTGGCGTGAGGGGGGATTACTCGGCCGTAAACCAGCCCCCTCCGCTCCCGGCAGGATTACGCGCAGCTTGCTGTTGCTCGTCCCGTGATCAAGGAGGTAAACTGTACGGGATCACCAAGCTATGGTTCGCGTGCACAGGCGGGAGTGTAAAGGAGTAGCCGACGCCTTGAACGTAGGACAGTTGTACCGGCTGTCCGTCCAGCATTACGACCTCAACTAAACTACCATTCAGGGTGATTATATAGGTGGGGCTGGCACCGTCGTGTACCTGGTTCACTATTGGCTGGCTACAAGTGGGGGGGAAGTGTGAACTCATGTTAAAGGATCTCCTTAAAGGTGGTGGTGATCGTCCAGGTCTGCACCGTGGCGGCCAGCGCCGATTTCACCAAAATATCGGACTTGGTGAGCGATTCAATGGCCGGCACGGCCAACACCGCGCCCGCAGCTACTTTCTTGATGAAAGCCCGCCGCGCTACACGCTTAGCATGACTGACTTCCTGCTCCGCTTGCTTCTGCATGATCTGCCCTTTTGTTTGATGTTACCCGACATTTCCCATCTGACCGTTGGCCCGAGACCAGCGCGAGTCCCCTCCGCGCCGCCCCGGCTCAGCGTTTTGTCTGAACCAAACGAAACGCAATGTCGAGGCTGAGGCTGCGGGTTGGTAGGGGTTCCTGCAACAATCCTTTTTACTCGAAAAAGAGTAGTTCCTTGGGGAGGTGGCCACAGCATCATGGTGGATGGCACGCTCGTGGCACGCTAAGTATTTTTATGGCGGGTGGTCTCTCGGCTGTGCCGTGGCATGGTCGGGAGGGGGCGCCATGTGAGCCGCCTCCGCCGCCAGGCTCCGGCGGCCGCAGGGTCACGCGGCCTACAACAGAGGTTGCCCGCTCCACGCGCTGTAGCCGGGTCTCCGACCCGGCGCGCCTAACCCCAACGAAATCCGGCCGCTGCGTGGCATGGGCGTCCCGCCCATGTCCGGGGCCATAGGCACGCGGGCAGGCTACCCGCGCCACGCGGAGCAGAATCCGCCGCCGCTCAGCCGTTCCAGCGTTTCTTTTTCCGTTGGACGCGGCGGCGCAGCAGGTAGGCGCCGCCCAAGGCTTGGGCGCCCAAGCTCAGGGAACCAGACTCTGGGATCATCGTGAGCGTCAGCGCGATGTCGTTGCCCAGCACGCCGAAGATGGCGTTGTTCAGCAGCGCCGCGCCGTCCTGTGCGCCGCCCGCATCCGCCAGGTAGAAGGTGTGCTGCCCGTGTACTGCGCCTGCGCGGCCCCGGTCGCCAGCAGCACCGTCATGATCAGGATCGTTTTTTTCATCAACATCGTCCGCTTTTCTTTTTTGACCGCCTGCCCGCTGCACCCCAACACAGTATTTAGTTTGAAATAAATGGAATGTACCGAGTAGCTAGAGGCTGAGGGTTGGGCAGGGCCCCACCCAGCGCCATCTTTACTCGCAAAAGAGTACGTGACGTGTTGCTGCGGGCTGCCGGTTGGAGCGCGGGAGCCGCGGTGGCAGGCGTGTACGGACGGATCTTCCGGCGCGGGCTAGACGGGCAGGCCGCTGCGCCGGTGGTGCTGTTTTGATTGGTCGGGGCGAGGAGATTTGAACTCCTGACCTTTTGCACCCCAAGCAAACGCGCTACCAGACTGCGCTACGCCCCGAAAAAGATGCGCGCGGACACTAGCACGCGAGGCCGCGCGGGTCAACGCCCGCGCGGCTCAGCGATAAAAACGGGTGAATTCCTTCTGTACGGTGGCCAGGTCGGGGAAGTCATAATGCTTCTGCAGCGCCGCGACCTCCGCCATGCCCCCGGCCACGTCCGCGAGAAAGCCGGGGAATTTCTCGCGCGGTTTCTTGACCATCAGGAAGCCGACAAAATATTTGGAGGTGGCGTAGAGCTTGTGGACTTCCTTCTCGTCGCCGGGGTACTTGGCGATGGCGAAGAGCCGCTCCAGCGTCATCGCCTCGCGCAGCCCGCCGCTCTTGAAGACGCTGCCAGGGTGGCGCTTGAGGCCGCGAAACTCCGACAGCCCGAATTCGCCGTAGTATTCCGCCACGCCCTCGTTGAGCCAGAGCGGCGGGCGGCCCTCGATGAAATGGTTCACCATCAGGTGCGTCATCTCGTGCGCGAGGACGTCGGACTGCTTCTTGGTGGTCTCGGCCTGCTGCAGGAACATGCACAGGCCCTGCGCGAACGAGTAGCTCCACTTGCTCACGTCGGGCTGCGTCTTGAGAAATTTCTTCCAGCGCGTCTCGTTGCGGAAGGTGAAAATATGCGAGTGGTAGGGGTAGCGGTCCTGCGCGCCGCCGAGCTCCTGGGAAATATAGCGGTAGAAAAATTCCGACTGCACCGCCACCTTCCACGCAAAGTTGGTGCCCTCGCTCGCCGCGAAGTGCATGGCGAAGTGCGCGGTCTGCGCGTGTTTCCACTTGTCGCCCTCTTCCTCCAGCAGGCGCTTGCCGGTCGGCAGCAGGCCGCGCTGGTCCAGCTCCTCGGCCTTGACCTCGGTCCAGCTGACCGGCGCGTTGGTGAGGGCGGCACGCGGGGCCGCGTTGGTGGCGGCGGCGCGCGCGGGAGCGGTCGGGAGCACGGCGGATGCGGGAAAAACCAGCAGCAGGGCCGCGGCGGCGGCGAGGTGGCCGGCCCGCGTCACGGGGGTGTTTCCTTGGGCAGGTGCCCGAAGCGCAGCTGCCACGAGGCCGCGGCGAGATCCCAGCCGATGTCATAGCCGGCGCGCTCGCTTTCGTACCACTTGTGCAGCTCGATCTCGTGCTTGATCGCCTGCCGATGCGAGACCAGCCGGGAGTTTTTCACCCACGCTTCGACGCCCTGCGGTTTGACCAGTTGACAACCGTTCGGATTCATCTGTGGCTGACCTTGCGCTAACGGGTGTGGAATATAGCCGCTTCCGCCACCGTGTCAATCGCGCTGAACAGGCCGGGCTTGCCCGGTCCGGTCCGCTGGGCTATAACCCGCCGCGATGAATCCCATGGAACAGACGCTGGAACGGCTGACGGCGCGCGCGGTGGACCTGGTCTCGCGCGTGGAACTCGAGGCCAAGCTCAAGCAGGCGCGGCCGCTGCGCATCAAGTACGGCGCCGACCCCTCCGCGCCGGACATCCACCTCGGCCACGTCGTCGGCCTGAACAAGCTGCGCGAGTTCCAGGACGCGGGGCACACGGTGGTGTTCATCATCGGCGACTTCACCGGCATGATCGGCGACCCCTCCGGCCGCTCGCAGACGCGCAAGCCGCTCGACCGCGCCCAGGTGGCGGCCAATGCGCAGAGCTATCAGCAGCAGGTGTTCAAGGTGCTCGATCCCGCGCGCACCGAGGTCCGCTTCAACTCCGAGTGGTTCGCGCCGATGAAGTTCGAGGAGGTCATCCGCCTCTCCGCGCACGTCACCGTGGCGCAGCTGCTGGCGCGCGAGGATTTTTCCAAGCGCTACGGCGCGCAGCAGCCCATCTCGCTCGTCGAGTTCCTCTACCCGCTGATCCAGGCCTACGACTCCGTGATGGTCCGCGCCGACGTCGAGCTCGGCGGCACCGACCAGCTGTTCAACCTGCTGCTCGGCCGCGAGCTGCAGAAGGTCTTCGGCCAGGAGCCGCAGGTGGTCATGACGCTGCCGCTGCTCGAGGGCCTCGACGGCGTCCACAAGATGTCCAAGAGCCTGGGCAACTACATCGGCGTCAACGAGACGCCGAAGGACATCTTTGGCAAGACGATGAGCGTCAGCGACGAGCTGATGTGGCGCTATTTTGCGCTCGTGCTGTGCCGGCCGGAGCCGGAGATCGCCGCGCTGCGCCAGGCGGTGCAGGCCGGCGCGCGGCACCCGCGCGAGGTCAAGGATGAGCTGGCCCGGCAGGTCGTCGCCAAGTTCTGCGACGAAGCCGCCGGGGCCGAGGCCTCCGCCGAATTCGCGCGCGTTTTCTCCGCGCACCAGATCCCAACCGATATCCCGGATCTATGCCTTCAGAGCACCGATCTGCCCGACGGCAAGATCGGCCTGATCGCGCTGATTGTGAAGGCCGGACTTGCCGAGTCCAACGGCGAGGCGAAACGGCTCGTGCAGCAGGGCGCGGTGGAGCTCGCCGGCGCGAAGTGCGGCGACACCCGCGCGCAGGTCGAGCCGGCGGATGGCGCCGTGCTGCGCTGCGGCAAGCGCGGCTTCGTCCGGATCCGGCGCAGCTGACGTTTCCAGGGCTTGGACAGGTCGGCGGTGCGTTTTTCCGGCCCTTGGAAAAAAGAAACGGCGGCAGGCCGGAGCCTGCCGCCGTTCAGCGCTTCGGGTAGCGCTGACTACTTCGCTTCTGCCTTCGGGGCAGGGCAGCAGCCTTTGGCCTTCTTGCAGGCGGCCATGTTTCCCTGCCACTGCTTCTGCTGCTCCGACGTGAGCATTTCTTTCATCGCCGCGGCGCAGGCTTTGCAGCAGCCGGCCGGACAGCCGTCCTTGCACTTGGCCTGCATGGCGTCCACCTTGGCCTTCTGCTCGTCGGTCAGGGTGATGCCCTGAACGCACTTGCAGGGGCACGCCATCTTGGCGCCTTCGGCCTTCGCCTCGCAACTGCCGCAGTTCGCGCGGGTCACACCCGTGGCCGCGACCACCATCGCCACCAACATGCCAACGATCAACTTTTTCATCATCTGTGTTCTCCTTTCAAGTCAGAACAGGTGCAGTTTAGCCCTGAATGCACAAACGTCAAGTGCGTGCCCGACACCAATTTAAACGATGGAGGGATAGCTTATACTGCGATAACCGCATTTGTGAGCAATTCCGTACGCGATGGTCTGCCATTCCGAGGCTTTTGCCCTCTGCTGTTCCGTCGATACTCAGGATCGACCAATGCTGCATGTATGATATGTGCGTATTTATTTTGAAGATTGATTTGCTCGCGCCGAATTGCATCAGCTTCCGCGCCGCCAACTGCCAGAAAAATCCCTCCCTCCACCCCGCGGCGCGCAATTTCTGAACACACCGCTTCCGTAACAAGTTCTGCGAGTAATACCTGCCCCTGAGGGGTGTCGTACCCGTCACCATGCTCGCTCAGATAGGTGGCAACAGACGGCGCACGTGTTGCAATAACAATATCAGAATTGGCTCGATCAAATCTAACGCGTTGCCGAGGATCATCGGCTGGATCAAACCTAAAATCATGGAAGAGACCTCCATGTTCCCTTTTCTGAGTTGGCGTGGTCGGAGGCTCGCGTTTTGAAATAACTTTAACCAAAGCTTCGGCCTTGAGGTTATTTAGATTTGCGGTGATTATCGCTTCCGCTCCGACTTGCCGTCCCTCCAATTCGACTTTGGCCTCGCCGATCTCCTTGTTATCTTCTCGTGCATCGATTCTGACCTGTGGCGTTAGCACCATAATTTCTGGATTATCCGACTCAATATTCACGAGGCAGCCGACTTCAGCTTTATCTGGAATTGCCGCGCGCAAGATGAGTGCGACTGTCTTCCCCGTTTGAATCAGAGCATAAGGGGGGATAAATCCAAATCCGCCGGCAGGAAGAACTGGTAGTTTCTTGCCACTTGGTTCATCCCCATCACCAAAGCCTGAAAGCTTACTCAACTCCGCCTTGGCGATTGAATTCAATTCCTCAAGCACGTTACATAAACGCTGCCGAAGTTTTTTGTTTGTTTTCCCCCCTTGTTCTGTCTGTGCTCGCTTCCGCTCTTCATCCACCAAGGGGTCGAGGTGCGCCTCAATGATGCTCTTAAGAATCCTTGCAAAAGGATGACGCCAGTTTAAACCGTCGCGGGTCGCGGTGAGCACACTGTCGTCTGAACTCAATAATTCGTGCAGATAGTCGCAATTGATGGAACCATAAAATCGGCTAGCATGTTCGTTGTGCTCAAATTTGAATAATGTCAGAGAGAGCACGACGCCTCTGCTGACAACCAAAATACCACCGTCAGCATAGTCCCCTTCCTCGGCAGGAGTTGAAAGTGGTTCGTCGGCCCGGAAGACTTGCAAATGCCCCGCCGCCATAAATCCCGGGATTTCAAATGTTGTGTCCAAGACCTGCTTGCCGATGGGTGGCTTGTGAGTTAGCTGCACTTCGTTACGCATCTTCCCGCGCCCATCGATATCCCTCAGCAGAACAGTCCGCTTGCGATTATTCATCACGGCTCGTAATTCAAAATGACGTTCTAGGTTTCGTCGCAGCGTGTCGAATTGCGGTATACGAATGTCCTCGCGCGCAACAACAATCTCCATGCTGGTTCCGACGCCAAACGAGAGCTCAAATTGGTTTTTTATCGCCCGTGATGCGCGCAGGCTTTTTTCCCTTTGGTAAGTGGGTTTTCCGTTGATTACCTTTAACGTGCAGCGGCTGAACTTCCCATCACGTACGGAACTCACACTCCCATGGCCAAGTCCAAAGAAAGAATCTTTTAGCCCTCGCCCCCACAACCCCCGCACCGAACGCCCTTCACGAAAGCCACTCGTCGCCTCACCGTACCGCCCAACCTTGAGATCTAAATCATCTGGTGTCATTCCCTCTGCATTGTCGATAACCCGTATCAAGGACGGTTGTGCCACCTTCCTTTCAACTTCGACTATTATTAATCCAGAGGTCTCGATGCCTGCATCTTCTATCCGATGGTAGCTGTCATTGCAGTTTGTTATTAATTCAACAAGTGCCCGGATTACATCTTTACGAATCGCTTGATCAGCCTGTTGAATTGCAACTCTATCCGCATATTCTAGCTTTCTTGTTACCTCAATTTTCATATGGCCCTCACTTGACTTTTTGCTTTAGCATCCCCCCTCGGTACTTTGAATCAACACTTGTAATGTCGCTAAGCAAGTTCGCAAAACGTTTTCGGCAAAACTGTAAAAAAAGCAACTGGTCAGTGCGCTTGTAGAGCGCCGCGTGCTGCTCGAATTGATCTAGATTGTTGCGCAGGGTCCCTGGCGAGCTCTCCATAGTGCATAGCAGCATGTTTCTAAAATCGAACTCCTGAATTCTTGCCGCTTCGCCTTGTTCTAAAAAGAGGCGGAATGCATCTGAATTTTCAATCGCCTGCACAAATCGACCCGCACGCGTTCTGAGTTCGACGCCGACCTTGAGTCCTGTCTGTTTCCCAAAATGCGGTCTCTTGCCTGTAATGTGTTCGGCGGCCTTCTCTGCAAGCTCTAAGCCTTTCGGAGTTAAGGAAAATCCGGCAGCAGTACTTCCTTGTAAATATCCTTTGTCCCGGCAATCAATCCAACGCTTGTTAACAACTGTGGAGTCAGGCCAATGAGGATAACCTCGTAATTGGAATCGCTCAGGGAAAAGATTAAAGCAAGCGGCAACAATATCTTCAGCGCTGATTTCCTTTCTAGTCTGCGAAAGATAATAAACCGCGTAAACAACAAGTTCGTTTAACGCAATGCGATTATAGATTTCCGGCTTAAACTGGGGCGTTTCAGCGTCAAGTGTCATATGATTAATTCCGAAGCCATTGAATTTTAATTTCTTGTTCAAGCGCTCTGAACTCAGGGTCGCCGGTGACAATGTCGGCTTTTTTCAGTTTGGCGAGTGCAGCGGCGCAGGCATCGGCAAGGCTTAAGCTGTGGCGCGCCTTGAAGTCTGCAGCCAGGTCGGCCAGCGCGCGACCCACTGGATGGAATTCGATAGGCGTGGCCACCAGTTCGTCGGCGATCATGCGCCAGGAACCGTCGCCATCCTTGCGCCGGATGATGTATTGGACTTCGGCGAAGTTAACCTCGGTCATGTGGACGGGCGTGTGCCGGAGCGCGGCCTTTTCCAGCAGTTGCTGAACCTGATCGGCTCCTGCCTCGCCGCGGAGCAGCGCGAGCAGGGCGTAGCTATCAAGTACGATGGCGGACATAGGCGGCCTCCTCTAGTAACTTTTCCTGCCGTTTATGCTCGGCCCATTCTTCGGCGAAAGGTTTTTCGCTGGGCTTGCGCTTAAGGATGCCATGCAGGCGGGCGATGGACAACTTCGTCACAGGTTTGATCAGGATGCCCTGCGGCGTGGACTGCACCAGCGCGCGCGTACCCTCCTGAATCTCAAACTCCCGGCGGAGATGGCGCGGGATGACGACCTGACCCTTGACCGAAAAACTCACCGTGTCATATGCCATAATTGCTTTCATAGCGGAAGTGTAACCTGGTTGAAAAAGTAAGTCAATAGTATCAAGTAAGCCTCAGCATTTGTTTACCCCGTGCTTCTCCGTTGGGTCCCCTGCGCAGGACCCTAGGGCGCACCATCAGAAGTCAACCGACACCAGAGGTCGCTGTTTCCTTGTCCGCGCTTGACGCCGGCGGGATAAATGTTACGATTACCGCGAAAGGTAACACCATGAAAAAGGAACGCCTTTGCCGCTTCAGCATCTCGATGCCCGCCGCTCTGGCGCACCAGCTGGACGGACTGGTGCAGGCCAAGGGCTACGCCAACCGCTCGCAGGCCGTCGCCGATCTCGCGCGCAACAGCCTGGTGGAATATCACCAGGAGCTGGGCGATCACGAAACCGCCGGGACCATCACGCTGGTCTATGACCACCACAAGCCGCACCTGCAAGCGGCACTGACGGACATCCAGCACGACCACCACGATGTGATCGTCTCGACGATGCACGTCCATCTGGATCATCACAACTGCCTCGAAGTGCTCGTCGTTCGCGGGCGGGGCGATGTGATCCGCAAGATCGCCGACGAGCTCCTCGCCGCCAAGGGCGTCAAGCACGGCCGGTTGACCATCACCACGACCGGCAAGGATCTGGAAGCGTGAAACGGGTTCCCGTCTGGCTCATCGCCGGCTGGCTGCCTGTCTTGGCGTGGGCCGGTCGCCCGTTGCTGACGGACGATACCGGCACCGTGCAGCCCGGACATGTGGAAGCGGAGGCCGGCGCGCTGGGTATTGGCAATGGCCCGATGCGGCATGTGGATGCGCTGGCCAGCCTCACGCTGGGTATGGCCCCGCGGCTGGAGGCCGGCGCGGGTTTCGGCGCGCAGTGGGAGCAACGGCGGCCGGAAGAGGGCGCGCACGAAAGTTTCACTGACTGTACCGACCTCGCGTTGGGTTTGAAGTGGCAGGGATGGGCCGAGGGGCCTGCCGGGTTATCGCTCGCGTTGGCGCCCACCCTCAAGCTGCCTTTCGCCAACCAGAACAAAAATGGCACCGGTACGACTGATTTTGATCTGACAGGTCTCGCCTCGCTCCCGCTGGGTGAACGGGCCAATCTGCATTTCAATGCCGGCTACATATGGATCGGCGACGGGGCCGGGGAGTTGTCCGACCTGTTGCACCTTGGCGTGGCCTTGGATTGTGCGCTCACCCCGGCGTGGCAGTGGGTCGGAGAAATCTACGCCGAGCAAACTGTGGAGACGAGCGAGCCCTGGGTATTCTATGCCAACACCGGCCTGCGCTGGACCGTGCGCGAGGGGCTGACCTTGGATGGCGCGGTGGGCGCTGGCCTGCACGGCGACATGCCGGACATCACCGCTACCCTCGGACTAACCTGGAACTTGGCTTGGCGGGAGGAATAGGAGCTGCCATGCACATACCTAATGGCTTTATTGACGGAAAGACCGCCCTGACAACCGGTGTGCTGGCTGTGGCAGCTTTGGCTTGGGCGCTACAGCGCGTACGCGCCACGCTGCCGCCACAACGGACGCCGCTGCTGGGCCTCGCCGCGGCGTTCATCTTTGCGGCGCAGATGCTGAACTTCCCCGTGGCGGGCGGCACGTCGGGCCATCTGATCGGCGGTGCGCTGGCGGCGATCCTGCTCGGCCCTGCTGCGGCGCTGGTCTCCATGAGCGCGGTCATCGTGCTGCAATGTCTGCTGTTCAACGATGGCGGCGTGACGGCGCTGGGCGCGAACCTGTTCAACATGGCGGTCATCGCGCCGGTGGTCGCCTGGCTCGTCTATCAGCCGGTCCAGCGCCTGCTGGGCGGCAGCACGCGCGCGCGCCTGGTGGCGGCAGCGCTGGCGGCCTGGTGTTCCACCGTGGTGGCGGCGCTGGCCTGCGCCGGTCAGCTCGCTTGGTCGGGCACGGTGAAGGGGGCGCTGGCGTTCCCGGCGATGGGCGGGATACATGCCCTGATCGGCATCGGCGAAGCGTTGATCACGGCCCTGATCCTGCGTGCCGTGGCTGCAGCGCGGCCCGACCTGTTGGCCGAGGCCGCGCCCGCGCGTCCCGCCGGCCTCGTCGTGCTCGGTTTGCTCGCGGCGGTGGGGCTGGTGGTGTTCGTGGCGCCCTTCGCCTGCGCCTGGCCCGACGGCCTGGAAAAAGTCGCCGCGCAGCTCGGCTTCGAGCACAAGGCCAGTGCCACGCCATGGTTCACGTCGCCGCTGGCGGACTATCAGGTCGCCGGCCTGACCTCCGAAAAACTCGGCATCATCCTGGCCGGCCTCTTCGGCATACTCGCGGTCTTCGTGGGTGCGTGGGCCGTGGCGCGGATGATGAAAGTAAGAAGTAAGATGTGAGAGGTAAACTTTCCGAAAGATCGAGATGATCATGAACCTTTGTCTGGCCAACATGAAACGGGAGCGTGCGCCCAGACGGGCGGGCGGGATGCCGGTCACTGTTACAGTCTTCCAACACTCCAAAACTCCAGCACTCCATTACGCCCCATTCTTCCCGTGAATCCTGACTTCATCGACCGCTACGCGCGCCTGGACAGCCCGGTGCATCGGCTCCCGGCGGGTCGCAAGCTGGCGCTGACGCTGGGGCTCGTGTTGCTGGTGGCGCTGTGGCCGGGCGCGGCGTGGCCGCTGTTCGCCGCCGTGGCGGCGCTGTTGGTGGCGCTGGCCGCGCTCAGCCAGATACCGCCGCACTTCCTGCTGCGCCGCGTCGCCATCGCCGCGCCGTTCGCGCTCGGCATGGCGCTGCTGGCCCTGTTCCAGCCGGAGGGCGGCCGCATCTTCCTGACCCTGCTGGTCAAGAGCGCGCTCTGCCTCGCGGCGATGCTGCTGCTGACCGCCTCGACGCCGTTCACCGACCTGCTCGCCGTCCTGCGGCGCGCGCGCGTCCCGAGCGTCTTCGTAACGACCCTGACCTTGCTCTACCGCTATCTTTTCGTCCTGGTGGACGAATCGGGCCGGATGTGGCGCGCACGGACCAGCCGCAGCTTTAGCACCGGCCGGGCGTTTCACTGGCGTGCGCTGGCGACGGTCGCCGGGCAGCTCTTCATCCGTTCCGCCGACCGTGCCGAGCGCATCTACGCCGCGATGAGCGCCCGCGGGTGGGAGGAAAAGTGACGAGGGATGAATTTATGCTTTCCGATTTGAGCTTTATGATGTGCGGAAAGGGAACAATGAGAAAGCATACGCGTCTGTCCTGTTCGTCCATAAGGTCCATTCCGTCCTCTTCCGGCCGGAGTTTTTGAAACCATGAAAGCTGTTGAAGTTGTGAGCCTGACCTACCGCTATCCCGACGGCTCGGCGGCGCTGCGCGGGATCAGCTTCTCCCTGGACGCGGGCGAGCGCGTGGCCCTGATCGGGCCGAACGGCGCGGGCAAATCGACGCTGCTGCTGCACCTCAACGGCCTGCTGCCGGAGCGTCCGGCGGACCCCTCCGCCGTGACCATCTGCGGCACGGCGGTCGTCCCGGCCCATTTCCCCCAGGTCCGGAAAAACGTCGGCCTGCTGTTCCAGGACCCGGACGACCAGCTGTTCTGCCCGACGGTTTTCGAGGATGTCGCCTTCGGTCCCCGCCAGTTCGGGCTGGCCGGCGCGCAGTTGGCGGAGAAGGTCGGCGCGGCGTTGGCGCAGGTCGGGCTCGCCGGCTATGAGCACCGGCCACCGCACCACCTCAGCCGCGGCGAGAAGCGGCGCGTCTGCCTCGCGGGCGTGCTGGTCTGCGAGCCGGCGGTGCTCGCGCTCGACGAGCCGACGACCGACCTCGACCCGCGCGGCCGCCGCGAGCTCAAGGCGCTGTTGCGCCGGCTCCCGGCGGCGCAGCTCATCGCCACGCACGACCTCGAGCTCGTCGTCGAAAACTGCACGCGCGCCATCCTGCTCGACCGCGGCGCGATCATCGCCGATGGCCCGCCGTCGGCGCTGCTGGCCGACGAAGGCCTGATGCTCGCCCACGGCCTCGAGCGCCCGCATATTCTCGCGCACGCCCATCCGCACCGGCCGCAGGGCGCGGCGTGACGCGAGAGGGTGGGGTGGACGCGGGAGCAGCGAGAGCCGACACGCCGGCCGCATCCGGCAGGGCCTACGCGCACACGTGTACAAGTGTGCGCTTTCGAGGGCTGCCGCGGCGGGACAGCCCGCCGCCCTGTCCCGTTCCGCACTGCCGCCTTGCAACGCGCAGGCCGAAACGCCATGCTGCCGCCATGCGCAAGGAGCCATTCAACAAAGGCGCGTGGGCCGTCCAGCGCGAGCGCTGCCGTCTCCCGGACGAGCGGCCGCCGCCGCCCCGGCACGACCAACTGGTGGCCAGCGTCGCGCAGCATATCATCAAGGATTTGAAGCTGGAGGCGCGCGTGACGGAGACGCGCCTGCTCAACGAGTGGGCACAGATCGTCGGGCCGCAGGTCGCGGCGCATGCGCGGCCCGGCCGGCTGGAGCGCGGCGTCCTGACGATCTTCGTCGCCAGTTCGGTCTGGCTGGCCGAGCTCAGCCGGATGTGGCTCAAGCCGATGCACGAGAATATCCGCCGCCAGCTCGGCACCAACGACGTGCGCACCTTGCGCCTGCAACTCGATCCCGACCCGCCGGCGCGCACAACAGGACCATGAGCTCCCGGGCGCTGCAATTTATGGTCCTGCTGGCCGTCTGCGCCCTGCTGGTGGGCGCGCCGCTGGCCGGCGTCTGGGCCGCGCACCACGACCTTGCGCCGTACCTCAACTTCCCGCCCGCCGAAAAAGCGGAGCTGCGCCTCGATTTCTCGATCGTCGCCTTTCTGGCGCTGGCGCTGCTGGTGGCCATCCCGGCGCTGGTCTTCGACGACCGCGTCCTCCGCCACCGCAAGCAGCTGCCGCCCGACCCGCCGCCGGCGAAGCCGTTCCCGTGGTGGGGCTGGGCCGGCCTCGCGCTGGGCCTCGGTGCGTGGGTGCTGGCCTGGACCCGTTTCGAATGGTTCGCGCCGTGGCAGCGCTACACGTTCACGCCGCTCTGGCTCGCCTACATCCTCGTCATCAACGCGCTCACCTATCGCCGCAGCGGCGGCTGCCTGCTGACGCATCTGCCGCTGTTCTTTCTGCTGCTCTTCCCGCTGAGCGCCGTGTTCTGGTGGTTTTTCGAGTGGCTGAACCGCTTCGCCCAGAACTGGTACTACCTCGGCCTCGGCCAGCTCTCGGCCGGCGAATACGTGCTCTTTGCCACGTTGCCGTTCGCGACCGTGCTCCCGGCGGTGTTGAGCACGACGGAGTGGCTGGAGACCGCGCCGCGCAGCGCGGCCGGCCTGGACCGCTACCTCCTCCTGAAGGTGGCCCGGCCGAAGCTGGCCGCGGGCCTCGCGCTCGGGCTCGGTGCGCTGGGGCTGGCGCTGGTCGGCGTCTGGCCGGAGTTCCTCTATCCGTTGCTCTGGCTCGCGCCGCTGGCGGTGCTGACGGCGGCGCGCGTCTTCCTCGGCCGCCCCACGGTGTTCCAGGGTTTGGCGAAGGGCGACTGGCGGCGGGTCTACCGGCTCGCGGTCGCCGGCCTCATCTGCGGCTTTTTCTGGGAAATGTGGAATTACTGCAGCCTCGCGAAGTGGCTGTATGACGTGCCGTGGGTCGGCCGCGCGAAATTGTTCGAGATGCCCGTGCTGGGCTTCGCCGGCTATCTGCCCTTCGCCTGGGAATGCGCCGCGCTGGGCGACTGGCTGGCCGACCTGCTGCCGCGGCCCGCGGAGGAGCAGCCTGCATGAACCTGTTTTTGCGCTACGCCTGGGACGACCCGTTTTTCTTTGGTGCGTGGGTCATCATCATCGCGTTCTCCATCTGCGTCCACGAATATGCCCACGCCCGGGTGGCGCTGCTGCTCGGCGACGATACCGCTGCGGAGGAGGGGCACCTCACGCTGAATCCGTTCAGGCAGATGGGGCTGACGTCGCTCCTCGCGCTGCTCGCGGTCGGCATCGCGTGGGGCGCGGTGCCGGTGGACCCGCGCCGGCTCCGCACCCGCTTCCACGCCGCGGCGGTCGCCTTCGCCGGACCGGCGGCCAACCTGCTGCTGGCCGTGGTCAGCGCCCTGCTCTGGGCCGCGCTCGTGCGCGGCGACGTGTTCGATGGCGAAGCCGGCCACGTCGCGCTGTTCCTCAAATATGCCGCCTATGCCAACAGCACCCTGTTCCTCTTCAACTTGCTGCCGGTGCCGATCCTCGACGGCTGGAGCGTGGCCGCGCTGTTCTTTCCTGCCATGCTGAAGCTCACCGCCAGCGCAGCGGGGCACCTTTCCTGGATCATCCTCGTCCTGCTGGTGGCCACGCCGTTGGGCAACTTCGTCTGGGGCTATGGCGACCTGTTCGGCAGCCTGCTCCTGCGCCTCGGCGCCGCGCTTTTCGGCCACGGCTGACGCCAGCCGCCACAAGCGGTTGGTGCCAACCGCCTTTTCAACGCCAGGCAACGCAGGCACGAAGCGACTTTGTTGCCGTCGCTATCTTCTGTGAAAAGCTTCCGCCGTTTCCGTGCGGCTCAGCCGCCGGCGAGGTCGGCGAGCAGCCCGAGGGCGTGGGCGAGGTCGGCCGCGATCCAGTCGGCGCCGGCGGCGCGCAACCGGGCCGCGTCGAACGTGCTGGTGATGCCGAGGCAGCGGCAGCCGGCGGCCTTGCCCGCCTGCAGCCCGCTCGGCGCATCCTCGACGACGAGACAATCCGCCGGCGCGACGCCGATCTTCTCCGCGGCGAGCAGGAAAATATCCGGGTGCGGCTTCTTGCGCCGGACCTCGCCGCCCGTGACCGCCACATCGAAGCTGCTTTCCGGCAGCCGGATCGCGGCGAGGTTGCCCTGGAGCTTGATGCGGTCGGCGCTGGTCGCGAGCCCGAGCTTCAGCCCGTGCGCGCGCGCCGCGGCGACGAAATCGTGCGCGCCGGGCAGCGGCTGCAGGCGGCCAGGGATGAGCTGGAGGTAGATGGCGTAGGTGCGGTCCTTGTCCACGCCGGGCTCCAGCGTGACGCCGTATTTTTCCGCAACGCCGCCGAGGAAGCGGTCCTCGCCGGTGCCGATGAACGGATGGAAGTCCGCGGCCGTCGCCGGCGCGCCGTATTTCTCGCGGAACATGAGCCCGGCGGCCTCGGCGATCAGCGGCTCGGAGTCGCAGAGCACGCCGTCCATGTCGAAGATCACGCCGCGGATGGGAGCGGGAGGTTTCATGCGCCCGGAGCTTACACGGATTTCAGGGTTTGGGAAGCGTCGGCTGCCGGGGCCAGAGCCGGCGCAGGGCCGGCAGCAGCGCGCTGGCGAGCAGCAGGATCGGCGCGAGCACGACCGCGCCGAGATAGGCGAGGATGTAGAGCAGGCCCAGCACCGCGGCGGTTGCGCGGCCGATGGCGGCGGTGGTCGGCGTGCCGGAGAGGAAGGTCGTGTGCTCGCGCCAGCCCAGCGCGTGGACGAGGGCCAGGCTGAGCAGCAGCACGAGCGCGCGCGCCGCCAGCCCGGCCGGCGTGCTCCACGGCGCGTTGAGCCAGCGCCAGCCTTTTTGCAGCGCGGTCTTCATGGGTGCGGCTCCTGCAGGCGCTCCCAGAGCGGGCCGAGGACGCAGGCGTAGAGCAGCGCGGCGTCGCCCACCTGGTTGCTCGCGCCATATTTCAGCTGGCCGTGCGCGCGGATCGGGAAGGCGGCGAATTCCAGCGAGGTCTGCAGCGCGCGCAGGTAGGCGGCGTCGCCGAACGAGCTGGCGCCGATCAGGGCCATCCCGCTGGCGCCGACGCTGGCATCCACGACCGGGATGACCAGCCCGGAATCCACGTCCAGCGGTCCGCGCCAGGTGCGCGGCCACTCGCGCGACCAGCCGAAGCCGAAGAGCGTGCGGCCGAGCTCGCGGCGGGCGCGCCGATACTGGTCGCGGGCGAAGTCCGCATCCACCGCGCGCAGGAGGTGCGCCGCCATCCAGATGGTCGAACCTTCCGGACCATCCCGCGCCGCGCCCTTGGTGTTAAAACTGGAATGCAGCAGGCCGGTGACGGGGTCGGTCAGGTTTTTCTTCGCGCCGTCCAGCCAGGTGCGGATGAAGGCCGCGTGGTCGCTGCCGTCGAGCCGGTCGGCGGCGCGGAGCGCGACCAGCGCGACGGCGTGGTCGAACAGCCAGCACTCGTCGGGGTAGCTCTCGGCGATGAGCCGGGGATTGCGCTGCATCCGCTCCAGCAGCACGGCGACCCGCGCGCGCAGCAGCGGGCGGTACTCCGCCTGCTCCGCCACCAGCCGGCGCGCCGCCAGCATGAGCGCGATCTCGCCGTCCACGAACAGGCTGCGCATGGGCTGTTCGACGTAGGCCGGCCCGCGGGCGTAGGACATCAGGAAAAACGCCTGGCCATGCTCCCGCTCCAGCCGGAGGGTCTCCGTGATGATGGTGTCCATGACCGGCAGGTAGCGCGCCTGTTCGGCCGGCTCGCGGAGCGCCATCTCGGCCAGCGACCAGACCAGGAACGTGCGGCCCATGAAATCCCACTCCGCATTGCTGCGCCGCATCCGCTCGATTTCCTGGCGCCGGCTGCCGGCCTCGGTCCAGAGGTGCAGCTGCCGTTCGGCCAGCTCGCGGGCGCGGGGCGGGAGGCCGCTGGTGCTGTGCCAGAGCGCGGCGGGTGGGGTGAAGAACAGGTGCAGACAGGGCAGCCAGACGGCCGCCGCCAGCGTCAGCGCGGCCAGGCTCAACACCGCGTTGCGTAAGCGCGCCATGGCTGTGGCCCCGGGCGGCGCCTCACCGCAGCCGGCCGATGCCGGTGCCGAGGAAGTAGCCGCCGAGGCCCGCCATCGCCAGGCCGCACAGCAGGAACAGCACGACGTAGACCGGCTGCGGCAGGATCCGCCGGCCCGCCGCGATCGCCGCCGCGACGAGGCTGTACCACACCAGGTCGGCGAGGATGTGGCCGGTGTAGAACACGCCCAGCCCGAGCACGCCGTGCTTGAGCGCGAGCGAGATCAGGTTCAGCCCGACCGTGGCCCACCAGAGGATCCAGTAGGGGTTGGCCAGCGAGGTCAGGATGCCGGTCAGCACCGGGCCGCGCAGCGCGCTGCGCCGGTCGGGCGACATCGTCAGCGCCTGGAAGACGGAATCCCGCGCCGTCGCCATCATGTGCACGCCGAGGACCGCGAGCAGCAGCCCGCCGCCGACCCCGAGGACGCCTTGCACCACCGGCAGCGCGAGCCAGTCGCCGAGGCCGGCGACGAGGGCGACGAGCAGCACGATCTCGAGCACGGCATGGCCGAGCACGATCAGCGGGCCGGCCCAGAAGCCGCGCTTGGCGGTCTCGCTGACGGTCGCGGTCAGCACCGGCCCCGGCGCCAGCGCCCCGGAGAGGCCGATGACAAACGCCATCCCGAACAAAACTGGCAGGCTGGAAGTCATGCGCGGGAGTTTACACAGAAGGGCGGGCGTTTTCCAAGGTTTGGAAAACAGGGCCCCTGTTTATTCCAAACCTTGGAAGAGGTAAAGGCGGGCTTTTCCGGCTCCTGGGCAGCGGAACGGGCCGGCTGCAGCATGCGCGGCGCATGGCGGGCGGCCTGTCCGCGCCGGCCTTGTGCGCGGACCAGGACTTGATATGATGACACTATGAATACGCCGTCCAAAAAGCCCGCGACCTTGCCCGCCTATTTTCAGCGGCGGATGAACATGGAGAACCTGCTGGCCTCGCGCCGGGTGCTGCAACTGGTCTATGAACAGGGGCCGCTGACGCAGGCGGAGGCGGCGCGCGCGCTGAAGCTTTCGCAGGGGGCGTGCAATCTGCACTTCCAGCGGCTCGAATACGAGGGCCTGGTGTATGGCCAGCGCCTCCAGCCGGAAGGCCGCGGGCGGCCGCGGTTCCGCTGGGAACTTTCGCGCGCGCAGAATGCGACCATCGGACTGGTCTTCGATCCGCCCCACCTGTTTGTACAGCTGGAGGACTTTGCCGGCCAGAAGGCGCTGACGTTGGAGGCCAACCTGAAGTCGTGTCGCACCCCTGCGGAGATTGCGGAGAAGGTCAGCGCCAGCGTGACGCGGGCGCTGGCCGTGGCGCAGGAGCGGAGCCTGCTGGTGCGCGAGGTCTATGCCGCGCTGCCCGGCGTGCTGGACACCCTGACGGGCGCGGTGCGCCGCGCCGTCAATTTCCCGGCGCTCGACGGTCTCGACGTGCAGGAGCTGCTGCAGACGAAGTTCAAACTTTCGGCCCACGCCAATTCGCTCGGTGTCGCCTACTACTATGGCGAGGCGGCGGAAATCCCGGCCAACCAGACGGCGCTGGTCATCTACTGGGACCTCGGGCTGGGCCTGGTGTTCGGCCGCAACCGCCAGCTCCTGACGCTGCAGGGCGGCGACGCGCGCGGGCGGATGCTGTCCGAGCTGGGCCATATCAGCATCGCCGCCGACGGGCCGCGCTGTCGTTGCGGACAGCGCGGCTGTCTGGAAGCCTACGCGGGCGGCTGGGTCCTGCTGCAGCGGTTTGTCAAGTACGGCGTCCAGACCTTGGAAGACCTGACCCAACTGGCGGCGACCGGCAAGCCGGGCGTGGACGCGGCCATCCGGGAGCTCACGCACCTGCTCGGCCTGCATCTGGCGGGGGCGCTGCAGATGTTCGGGGTGACGGTGGTGCGTGTCACCGGCCCGCTCGCGCCGGTGTTCGCGCGCGGCCAGGCGGCCTTCGTCGACGGGCTGGCTGCGGTGATCGGCGCGGAACGTGCCGCGAGCCTCTTTGTGGCCGTCAGCCACGATGTCAGCGACCGGCTGCTGCGGGGCGCCACGCGCGCCGCCCGGCACGCCTACATCTATCCCGAAGAATTCGCGCGGCTCTCGCGCGTCTCCAGCACGTTGCAAGGGCAGCACCTCGCCGGCGGCTGACCCGCCGGGCACCGGGGGGAGGAGCCGGGGTGCTTATTTAATTTGACCGGGTAATATTATTAGGTTAACGTCTGCGCCGCGAGCAGGAGAAGCAGCATGCAAAGCGAGCGAGCAGAACCAGGCGGGGTGGGTGCGGGCACGCTGGATCCGGGTTTCCGGCCGCTGATGGCGGCCCTGACCGCGGCCCGCGCGCGCAGCGGCGGGGAAAAACTTTCCATCGCGTGGGAGCGCGAGAACGGCTGCGTGGCACGCCATGACCTCCCGCTGCCGCCGGACGCGGACCACCACGAGGACTTTTACCGGCTGGCGGAGCGCGTCGTCAAATTTCTGCTCTGGTCCGCCGGCGGCTGGCGTTTGTTGCTGGCCGGCCCGGAAAAAATCTGCGCGCGGCTCGCGGCCGATTACGCGGCGGCCGGCCGCCGCGCCTTCGATGCCGACCTGATGCAGCGCGTTTTCGGGCGTCCGCTGACGGTCGAGCGGCGCGCGGCCGCGGACATGCCGGCGGCGAAGGATGCCGCGCTGGCGCTGGGCGGCCACCTGGAGGGCTGCCGCCTCGGCTTCGACCTCGGCGCCAGCGATTACAAGATCTGTGCGACGCGGGAGGGCGAGGTGGTCTTCAGCGCGGAGCTGCCGTGGACCCCGCGCGACTACACCGACCCGGAGCAGCACTACCAGAAGCTCAACGCGGGCCTGCAGCAGGCCGCGGCGCAGCTGCCGCGCGTCGATGCCATCGGCGGCAGCACGGCGGGCGTGGTGGTGGCCAACCGCATCATGGTGGCCTCGCTGTTCCGCGCGGTGCCCGCGGAAAAATACGCCGCCGCCCAAGATATTTTCCTGCGCCTGCAGCAGGACTGGCAGGTGCCGGTGGAAGTGGCCAACGACGGCGACGTGACCGCGCTCGCGGGCGCGCTGAGCCTCGGCGTCACGGCGATCCTCGGCGTGGCCATGGGCTCGAGCGAGGCCGCGGGCTATCTCGACCGGCGCGGCCGTTTGACGGGGCGCCTGACCGAGCTGGCGTTCGCGCCGGTGGATCTGAACCCGGCCGCCGCGGCGGACGAATGGTCGGGCGATGCCGGCGTCGGGGCGCTTTATTTTTCGCAGCAGGCGGTCAACAAGCTGGCGCAAAGGGCGGGCATCGTCTTCCCGGACGCGCAGCCGCTGCCGGAGCGCCTCAAGGACATCCAGGCGCGGATGGCCGGCGGCGACGACACCGCGCGGAAAATTTACGAGGCCATCGGCGTTTATCTCGGCCACGCGGTGCCGTGGTATCGCGAATTCTATGACTTCGACCACCTGCTGATCCTCGGCCGGGTGACGTCCGGGCAGGGCGGCGAAATCGTGCTCGAGGGCGCGCGGAAAATTTTGCGGGCCGACTATCCGGCCCTCGCGGAACAGGTGAACGTGTTCATGCCGGACGAAAAGGCCCGCCGCGTCGGCCAGTCGGTGGCCGCCGCGAGCCTGCCGCAGTTGAAACGGAGCGGACCATGAAACTCAACCAGCCCACCGCCGATGTGTTCATCCCCGACGGCGTCGCGCCCGCCGCCGCGCTGGAGCGCGTCACGCACCTGGGCATCGGCGCGCACCAGGACGACCTCGAGTTCATGGCCTTCCACGGCATCCTCGAATGCTTCGGCCGGGACGACCAGTGGTTTGGCGGCGTGACGTGCACCAACGGCGCGGGCAGCCCGCGCGCCGGCGTCTATGCCGCCTGCACCGACGAGCAGATGCGCGCCATCCGCCGCGAGGAGCAGCGCGCTGCCGCCGCCATCGGCCGCTACGGCGCGATGCTCCAGCTCGATCATCCCAGCTCCGTCGTGAAGGCCGCGGCGAATCCCGCGCTGAAAAACGACCTGCTGGAAATTTTGCGCGCGACCCGGCCGCGCGTGGTCTACACGCACAACCCCGCCGACAAGCACGACACGCACGTCGCCGTGGCGGGCGCGACCCTCGCGGCGCTTCGCGCGCTGCCGCCGGACCAGCAGCCCGGGCGCGTGCTCGGCTGCGAAATCTGGCGCGACCTCGACTGGCTGCCCGACGCGCGCAAGGTGGCGCTGGATGTGAGCGCGCGCCAGCATCTCGCGGCGGCGCTCAACGGCGTCTTTGACTCGCAAATCGCCGGCGGCAAGCGGTACGATGCGGCGGTGCAGGGCCGGCGCCGCGCCCACGCCACGTTCTTCGAGTCGCATGGCGTGGATGCGGCGGAGATGCTGATCTTTGCGCTGGACCTGACGCCGCTGCTGCAGGATCCCGCCCTGACGCTGGCGGACTATGTGGGCGGGTTGCTCGAGGAGTTGAAAGCCGAAGTCATGGGGAAACTGTTGCCATGGAAGTGATCATCCGTCCTGACGCCAACGCGGCGGCGCGGCTGGCGGCGCGGCTGATCGCGCGCGCTGTCGAGGTCAAGCCGGAGCTCGTGCTCGGCCTGGCCACCGGCCGCACCATGGAGCGCGTCTATGACGAGCTCGCGGCCCTCCATGAGCGCAGCCGCCTGGATTTTTCGCGCTGCACCACGTTCAACCTCGATGAATACATCGGCCTGCCCCGCACCAGCCCCTATTCCTATCACGCCTACATGCAGCGCCATCTGTTCAACCGCGTGAACTTCAGCCCCGCGCGCACCCATCTGCCCGATGGCATGGCCGCCGACCTGGATGCCGAGTGCCGGCACTACGAGCAGCTGATCCGCGACGCCGGCGGCATCGACCTGCAATTGCTCGGCATCGGCAGCGACGGCCACATCGGCTTCAACGAGCCGCTTTCCGCGTTGCGCTCGCGCACGCGGCAGAAGGCGCTGACGCCCTCCACGCTGGCGGCGAACGCGCCCTACTGCGGCGGCGACGTCACGCAGATGCCGCGCCGCGCCATCACGATGGGCGTCGGCACGATCCTGGAGGCGCGCCACTGCCTGATGCTCGTCACCGGCGCTTCCAAGGCCGACATCCTCGCGCGCGCCGTCGAGGGTCCGATCACCGCGATGGTCACGGCCACCGCCTTGCAGCTGCACCCGCACTGCCAGGTGATCGTGGACGAGGAAGCCGCGGTGAGCCTGCAGGGCAAGGCTTACTACCGCTGGATTTTCGAGAACGAACCGGAGTGGGCACCCTACCGCGCCGCGCAAGCCTGACCAAGGAAACCGACATGAAAACCTCCCGCTATATGGCGCTGCTGTTGACCGTAGCCGGCCTCGGCGGCCTGCTCTACGGCATTGATGTCGGCATCATCGCCGGCGCGCTCCCTTATCTTGAAGCCACCAGCGGCCTGAGCGCGAACCAGCTCTCGGTGATCGTCGCCGCCGTGCTGCTCGGCAGCGTCATCTCGACGCTCTTCGCCGGCATGCTGGCCGACCTGCTGGGCCGCAAGCTCATGATGGCCGCCAGCGGTGTCCTGTTCGTCGTCAGCATTCCGATGATCGCGCTCGCGCAAGGCTACGGCCCGCTCGTGTTCGGCCGCCTGCTGCAGGGCGTCAGCGCCGGCCTGATCGGCGTGGTCGTTCCGCTCTATCTCGCCGAATGTCTCGGCGCCTCGAACCGCGGCAAGGGCACCGGCATCTTCCAGTGGCTGCTCACGCTCGGCATCGTCGCCGCCGCCGCGATCGGCTTCTATTTCAGTTGGCGCGTGGAGGAGGTCGAGAAGCTCCATGATGCCGCCCAGCTGTTCGCGTTCAAGGACCACGCGTGGCGCAGCATCTTCTGGGTCTCGCTGCCGCCGGGCATCCTGTTCGTGTTCGGCAGCCTGGTCGTCGCCGAGTCGCCGCGCTGGCTCTTCCGCCGCGGCAAGAAGGCGGCCGCGCTCGCCGCGCTGCTGCGCTCGCGCTCGCCGGAGCAGGCCGCGACCGAGCTCAAGGAAATGGAAGAGACCGCCGCCGCCGAGCAGGACAAGACCAGCGCGACCGGCCGGAAGATCAGGGAGTCGCTCCTCAGCCGCCGCTATGTCATTCCCTTCGTCCTCGCCTGCGTCATCCTCGCGTGCAACCAGGCCACCGGCGTCAACTCGATCATCGGCTACAACGCCACGATCCTGATCCAGGCGGGCTTGAGCGACAAGCAGGCGCACCTCGGCTACGTCATCCTGACCTGCGTCAACTTCCTCGTCACCATGGCCGGCGTCATGCTCGTGGACCGCAAGGGCCGCAAGTTCCTGCTCTCCATCGGCAGCGCGGGCATCATCGTCTCGCTGATCGCCACCGCGCTGATGTTCCGCCAGACCGAGCAGCAGCGCGTGGATGTGAAGGACGCCGTGCAGGCCCTGGTCACCGCCGACCAGAAGGCCAGCATTGGGTTCAGCCAGCCGATCGCCGACCAGCTGCTCGCCGGCCGGGGCGACGCCGGCAAGGCGATCACCGGCAAGCTCTCGACGCTGATCGTCATCTATTCCTACGGCGACTTCCGCTCCGCGACGCAGGTGGTGCGCTCCGACGACCTCGCCGCGAAGCTCGCCATCGACCGCGACAAGTGCGTGCCCGCCACGCGCGTCGCGGCATTCTTCCAGAACCCGTTCGCCAACCTCGCCGCCGCGCAAACCGCGCCGCTGAAGATCGAGAACGCGCTCATCACGCCGATCCCGTCCGCGGACAAGGGCTGGCTGACCGCCCTCTTCATTTTCATCTTCATGGCGTTCTTTGCCGTCGGCCCCGGCGTCTGCGTCTGGCTCGCGCTCTCCGAGCTGATGCCCACGCGCATCCGCTCCAACGGCATGAGCATCGCGCTGCTGATCAACCAGGCCGTCTCCACGACCATCGCCGCCGTCTTCCTGCCGACCGTCGGCAAGTATGGCTACGGCACGATGTTTTTCGTCTTCGCCGGCTGCACGGTGGTTTACTTCATCACCGCGTTCTTCTTCCTGCCGGAGACCAAGGGCAAGACGCTCGAGGAAATCGAAGCGCATTTTGAAGGCAAGCGCTGACCCGGTCGCGTATGGATCAACACCATGCAGAGGCAGATCAGCTCCGCACAATGAGGGCCGGAGGTTTGTCCATGACGCATCCGATCCGTTCCCTGAATCGCCGCGAATTTCTCGCGCGCACTTCGCTGGGGCTCGCCGCGGTGCCCTTCCTGTCGCGGCCGCTCTTGGCGGAAGAGGCCGTGTCCATCCTGCCGATGGGCAAGGCGCCGGCGCCGCTGGACGCGGCGTGGTTCCCGAACCGGCTGCATGCGTTTGTCTGGCGTAACTGGGCGCTTGTGCCGCTGGAGCGCATGGCCGCGGTGGTGGGCGCCAAGGCGGACGACCTCGCGAGCCTTGGCCGCAGCATGGGGCTGGAACCGCCGCGCGGCCTGACCGAGGCACAGCGGCGGCGCGCGCACCTGACCATCATCCGGCGCAACTGGCACCTGCTGCCCTATGACCAGCTCCTGACCCTGCTCGGCTGGACGGCGGAGCAGCTCGCCTACACGCTGCGCGAGGACGATTTCTTTTTCCACAAGGTGGGCCTGCTCAAGCCGAAGAGCCTGCCGTTGCGCTGGGCCGCGCCCACCGCCGCGGAAGTCGCGCGCGCGGAAGAGATCGCCCGCCTCGTGCGCGAACAATTTCCCGCCGGCGCGCTGGAGGGAAAAGACCCGCTGTTCACCTTCATCGATCAGTTGAAGTCCCCGCTCGCGCCCGCCGCGCAGCCTGCCGCTTGCGACGACAAGGCGCCGCTGCGCATGGGCTACTCCTACTTCGCCCTCTGCGGCGATCCTTTGCTCGATCCCGCCCTCGATCCCTATCCCGATGGCCTGCTCGCCCGGCTCGCGGCGGCGGGCGAGAACGCCGTCTGGCTGCACGTCGAGATGGGCCATCTCGCCACGGTGCCTTGGGCGCATGATCCGCGCATTGAGCAGCGCCGCTCCGCTTTGCGCGCGCTCGTGGCGCGCGCGGCCAAGCATGGCCTTAAAATTTTCCTCTACTTCAACGAGCCGCGCTCGCTGCCGTCCGGTTCCCCGGTTTTCCAGCAGCATCCTGATTGGCGCGGTGTGGCGGAGAGGGACTCCAACGCCCTCTGCACCAGTGCGCCCGAAGTACGCGTGGGTTTGCGCGAGGCCGTGGCCGGCCTCTGCCGCGCGGTGCCGGAGCTCGGCGGCTTCTTCACCATCACGGCCTCCGAAAACCTGACCAACTGCTGGTCGCACGGCCAGGGCGCGAAGTGCCCCCGCTGCAAGGAGCGCCCGCCGGCGGAAGTCGTCGCCGAGGTCAGCGCAACGATCGCGGAAGGCATCCGTGCGGCGGGCGGCAAGCAGCGTTATCTGGCCTGGGACTGGGGCTGGCGCGACGAGTGGGCGCTGGACGCCATCGCGCGCCTGCCGACCTCGGTCGAGCTGATGAGCGTGAGCGAATGGAGCCTGCCCATCGAGCGCGGCGGCGTGAAGTCCGCCGTCGGCGAATACAGCATCAGCTCCATCGGCCCCGGCCCGCGCGCGCTGCGCCATTGGGCGGCGGCCAAGCAGCGCGGCCTGCGCGTGGCGGCCAAGATCCAGTGCGGCAACACCTGGGAGCTTTCCTCCGTGCCCTACCTGCCTGTGCTGGAGAACATCACGCGCCACGCCACCGCGCTGCGCGAGGCCGGCGTGCAGGATCTCATGCTCGGCTGGACGCTCGGCGGCTATCCCTCGCCCAACATCGAGGCCATCGCCGAGATTTACGCCGGCGGCACGCTCGACACGCTCGCGCAGAAGCGGCACGGCGCAACGCACGCCGCTGCGGCCACCGACTTCTGGCGCGCATGCAGCGCCGCGTTCCGCGAATTTCCTTTCCACATCAGCTGCGTGTATCGCGCACCGCTGCAGATGGGGCCGGCCAATCCGCTGTGGCTCAAGCCCACCGGCTACCAGTCCTGCATGGTCGGCATTCCGTATGACGACCTCAAGGGCTGGCGCGCCATCTATCCGGCGGAGATTTTCACTGCGCAGCTGGAAAAGGTCGCCGCCGGCTTCGAGGCCGCCATCGCGAAGCTCCGCGCCACCGTTGCCGCCCCGCCACCCGCGCTGGAGGAGGAACTGCTGTTCGCCGAGGTCGCGGCGCTGCATTTCGCCAGCGTCGCCCAGCAAAGCCGGGCCGTCAGCGCGCGCGATGCCGGCGATCTGCCCGCGTTGCGCCAATGCTGCGCGGCCGAGGCCCGGCTCGCCGTCCGCCTGCACGCGCTGCAAAGCCGCGACTCGCGCATCGGCTTCGAGGCTTCGAACCAGTATTACTACACGCCCCACGATCTCGTGGAGAAGGTCATCAACTGCCGCTGGCTGGCGGCACGCATACCAGCGACGTGAACATGACCAACGAACAAACGAATCAACAGACCGCGCCGGACTTCGCCGCGCTCGTGGGCCGGTTCGCCACCAACGACGCTTTCGTCAGCGCCGCGCGCCACGGCTCCGGGCACATCAACGACACCTACAAGGTGGCCTGCGCTCTCGCCGGCCAGCCGGTTCATTACATCCTCCAGCGCATCAACCACACAATTTTCAAAGATCCGGCCGCGCTGATGGATAATGTCCAGCGCGTCACCGCGCATCTGCGTGCCAAGCTGCAGGCCGCGGGCGTCACCGACCTCAACCGCCACGCGCTGGCCGTCATCCCGACGCGCGCTGGCGATTCCGTGTTCCACGACGCAGCGGGCCAGTGGTGGCGGATGTACCACTTCGTTGAGCGCGCCCGCACGTTCGACAAGGTCGAGACCGGGGCGCAGGTCTTCGAGGCCGCCCGTGCCTTCGCGCAGTTCCAAGGCCTGCTCGCCGACCTGCCCGCGCCGCGCCTGCACGACACAATTCCGAATTTCCATAACGCCGTCCTGCGCCTCGCCACACTGCGCGACGCCGTCCAACGCGACCCGCATGGCCGCGCCGCCAGTGCCGCGGCGGAGCTCGCCTTCGTCGAGCAGCGCGCCGCGCTGTGTACCCGCCTGCTCGAGCGCCAGCAGCGCGGTGAACTCCTCGAACGCATCACGCATAACGACACCAAGCTCAACAACGTCATGCTCGACGAGCAGACCAACGCCGCCGTCTGCGTCATCGATCTCGACACGGTGATGCCCGGCCTCGCGCTCTATGACTTCGGCGACATGGTCCGCACCGCGACCGCCGCCGCGCTGGAGGATGAGTGTGACCTGGCCAAGGTGTTTTCGCGCCCGGAGATGTTTGCCGCCTTGGCGCGTGGCTACCTCTCCGAGGCGCAGTTCCTCACCGCCGCCGAGCGCGAAGAACTGGTCTTCTCCGGCCGCCTGATCACGCTGGTCATTGGCATCCGCTTTCTCACCGACCACCTGCTCGGCGACGTCTATTTCAAAATCCACCGCCCGAACCACAACCTCGACCGCTGCCGCACCCAGTTCAAAATGGTCGCCAGCCTCGAGGCACAGGCCGATACGATGGAGCAGATCGTCAAAGAGTGTCTGAAATAAATAATCGTCCTCGTTCTCGTCGTCGCCCTCGTTCCCGGGTATCGGGTACAATGGCGGGAGAAAAAGGAAAGCAACCATGGCAACTTATTTGATCACCGGCGGCTGCGGCTTCATCGGCTCGCACATCGCTGAGGAGCTCGCCGCCGAGGGGCATACCGTGCGTGTCTTCGACAACCTCGCGACCGGCCACATCGAAAACCTCAAGGGCTTTGCCGGCCGCGTCGAGTTCGTGCGCGGCGACATCCGCGAACCGGCCGCGCTGCAGGCGGCGCTGCGCGGCATCGAGTATGTCTTCCACGAGGCCGCGCTGGTCTCCGTCGCCATCTCCGTGGAGCAGCCGGAGGAGAACGACGCGATCAACATCCGCGGCACGCTCAACGTCCTGCAGGCCGCGCGCGCCGCCGGGGTCAAGCGCCTCGTCATCGCCAGCTCCTCCGCCATCTACGGCAACAACCCCGAGCTGCCCAAGCGCGAGGAGATGCTGCCGGAGCCGGAGTCGCCCTACGCGCTCGCCAAGCTCGCCGGCGAACATTACCTGCGCCTCTTCAGTTCGCTCTACGGCCTCCAGACCGTGGTGCTGCGCTATTTCAACGTCTTCGGCCCGCGCCAGGACGCACGCTCGATGTATTCCGGCGTGATCTCCAAGTTCGCCGCCGACCTCCAGGCGGGCCGCACGCCGACGATCTTCGGCGACGGCGGCCAGACGCGCGACTTCGTCTTCGTCAAGGACATCGTGCAGGCGAACCTGCTCGCGATGCGGTCCGACAAGGTCGGCCGCGGCGAAGCCTTCAACGTGGCGACGAACACGAAGCACACGCTGCTTGAGCTGCTGGCGACGCTGCAAAAGCTGACCGGCCGCACCGGCCAGCCCAACTTCGAGCCCGCGCGCTCCGGCGACATCCGCCACTCCTACGCCGACATTTCCAAGGCCCAGCGCGTCCTCGGCTATCAGCCCAAGTTCACCCTCGCCGACGGCCTGCGCGAACTTCTCGCGGCCAAATGATTGCGTCATGAAAGCCGAACTTCAGCAGTCCTTTTCCAGGGCTTGGGAAAATTCGCGCCCACCGTTTCCAATCCTTGGAACTTTGGCCGTTCTGCTTTTCCAAGCCCTGGAAACCTGCGCGGCGCCGACGCACACGGCGACGGTGTTGCTCAAGGTTGACTACGAGGATGGACAGATCAGCAGGCCCGCGCTGGGCGTGACGGCCGTGCCGCCCAAGGCGGCGGATGCGCTGCAGGCGACGAAGGACTTTGCGAGGAGCGGTGTCTTTTCCATCCGCAGCAAGGTGGCGGCGAGCGACGATTATATTTCGGCGGGCAAACATCGGGCGGAGTCGGATGCGATGCGGGCGAAGGGGGCGCGCTATCAGTCGGGCGACCGGCGTCGCTATCAGTTCAGCGTGATGCTCGACAAGAGCTGGCAGGTAAGCAAGGCGCCGACGGTGGACATCATCTGGCAGTTCAAGCGCACGGATGGCGGACCGGATATGTTCGTGGGCGTCAAACGCGACTCGATCGTCTTGCGCCACATGAACGAGCAGGATCTGCTCGTCAAAAAATATAAGCCCGGCGAGTGGATGGATTTCCGGTTCGATGTCACTTGGTCCACCGGGACGAACGGGCTGCTCGAAGCCTGGGTGAAAACCGGCCGCCAGTCGGAGTTCGCCAAGGTGCTGACCTATGCTGGGCCCAACATTGACGCGGACCGCACCCGTCAGGTCGGCTATGTGAAGTGGGGCCTCTATCGCCCCGGCGCGCTGGAGACCACCGACGTCACCAACGCGCGCGTCGTGTATCACGACGATATTTTGATCGCCACCCTGCCATGAGGAAGATCATGCTCACACGAAACTGTGCCCGGCTAAAGTTCGCAGCCCTGTTAATGTTCGCGACGCCCTTTGCAGATGCCGCACCAACGCCGGGCGCGGAGGCGATTGCGCCACGGGAGAAGGCGCCGTTCACCGTGCCGACCGATCCGGCGGCGAAAAAAGTTTTGGTGCAGCAGGTCAAGGACTACATGGCGCTGCCGCCCGCGCAGGTGCAGGCGCATCCGGCGGCGGCAGATTTCCCCGGCGTCGCACCTGCGGGTTCGCCGCGTGTGACGCGCGTCATCACCGTACACGGTCCACAGAAGCACGGGCCGGATTCCGCGCTCTATGCCGGGCGCAAGGATGGCTGGCAGAGCACGGGCCTCTATGCCAACGCCGGCGAGATCGTCACCGTCACGCCGGTGGGCACATTGCCCGCGGGCGTGACGCTTGAGCTTCAGGTCGGCTGCCACACCGACCGGCTGTTCAACGACAAGATCGACAAGTGGAAGCGGTTCCCCTCCATCGCGCGCAGCTTCACGCTGACGCAGCAGCCGACGCAGGTCGCCAGCGCGTTCGGCGGATCGCTGTTCGTCTCCGTGAAACTTTCCAATGGGGCGACCGGCGACGGCCTCAAGCTCGACTTGCGCTTTGCGAACGCCGTTGAGGCGCCGTTCTTCGTGCTGGGCAAGACGAGCCTCGCTGACTGGAAAAAGATCCGCAACGCACCCGCGCCGTGGGGCGAGCTGGTCGGCCGCGGCATGATCCTGCATTTCCCGGCGGTGCAGGTACGCACGATGGACGATCCCACGCCACTGTTGTTGTGGTGGGACAGCATCGTCGCCGCCGAGGATGGGCTCGTCGGCTGGCCGGCGCGCGCCGCGCAGGAGCGCGTCGTGCCCGACCGCCAGATCAGCGCAGGCTGGATGCACTCGGGCTATCCGTTCATGTGCCACCTCGCATCGGCGTCCGACATCACGGATCTCGCCAAGTTGCGCACCAACGGCGACTGGGGCTTCTTCCACGAACTGGGCCACAACCACCAGTCGGCCGAATGGACCTTCGCCAACCAGACGGAAGTGACGGTGAACTTCTTCTCGCTCTATTGCATGGAGCGCATCGTCGGCAAACCGACCGGCCTTGGCCATGGCAAAACGTTCGAAGGTGACGATTTGTTCAAACGCTTGGACAAGCGCCTCGGCGCGAAGCCGAGCACCGATCCATTTGACCAGCTCGCGCCGTTCGTCGTGCTGATCCGCAAATATGGCTGGGCGCCGCTGAAGCAAACGCTGGTTTCCTATCAGACTGTGCCGGTGGCCCGCAAAACGCCGGAGCCCCAGCGGCAGGCCGAGTTCGTCCGGCGCTACTCGCGCAACGCCAAGGCCAACCTCACCGGCTTCTTCAAACAGATCGGCTATACCCTGCCTGACGAACTCAGTGCCGAGCTGAAGGCGCTGCCCGCGTTCGATTACGCCGCGTGGCGCAAAGCCCCCACCACCAGCAAGCCAGCCAGGCCGTGAGGAGCGAACGCGCGCGCGGCGGGCTGGACGCGATGGACAGGATGGACGGAAGGGGAAAAGGTGCGATGTCCCTGCTGTCCTTCGCGTCCATGAAGTCCATTGAGAGAGCGTGTGTGTTTTGTTTTGGAGCGGGGTGCGCCGGGTCGGAGGCCCGGCCCACAACGCGAGGAGTGTTTCAAAACTGTGTTCAGCCGCGCCCGCGCAGGCGGTCGAGGGTGGCGTTGAGGAGGGCGAGGTAGGCGTGGACGTCGAGGCTGGCGGGATCGGGCGCGCCGCGCGCTTCCATGAGCCAGCCCGCGCCGTGCGGGTCGCTGCGCGTCAGGTCGCCGTCACGCGCGAGCGCGGGATTGCCGCGGACGAAGACGCCTTCGACGACACTGAACAATTCGGTCACGGCCTTGAGCCCCTCGAAGTTGCCGATGGTCTGGCCGACCTGGATGGGTTCGCCAGGTTGCGGGTCGAGGCGGAATTCGACGAAGTCACCCAGCATCCGCACGGCGAAGGCCGTGAAGCCGATCCGCCACGTATCCGGCTCTGCCACCTTGGCAAGCCAGTAGTGGCCGGCGGTGTAGCGGTAATTTTTCGGCAAGGTCAGCGCAAGGCCGCAACGGCGGAAGGCGATGGCGTCGCCGGCATCCGTGACGACCGCCGGGAAATCAAGTTGCTCTCCCGCCGCAGTCATGAATAGGCTCCAAAGCCGAAAAACCAGTACTTTTTGGCGAGGCGATAGGGCCAGTATTCTTCCGGAATTTCCTGGCCGGGCGTGTGCTGGCTGCCGCGCGGCTGCATGGTGGCGAGCTCGGCGAGCGCGGTCTGGCGCGCGGTAGTGTCGCTCAGTTTCATCCGCTGCACGAACTCGCGCAGCAGGTCGGGGCGCTCCAGGATGATGCAGCCGCGCGTGGTGGTCGCGGCCAGCCGGCGGAACTCGCGCAGATAGTCCGCCTCGGTGATGGTCTTGAAAATATCGCCGTTGTTATCGGCGATGTTGGCGCCGGCGAACTGGATGATCGGGCAGGGCTCGATGGCGCCGGTGGGCGAGATGTGGTGGCTGACGCCGGTCGCGGCGGGGCAGAGCGCGTGGCCGGTGTCGTCCCAGTAGGCGTCGATGATGCCGATGGGCTTGCGCTTGCGCATCTCGACGCAGAAGCGGCGCAGCTGCAGGACCTGCTCCGGGCGCAGCGCCAGCTCCGGCGCCGGCTGTGCGCCGACGGGCCGGTAGGTGTAGAACCAGACGTAGAGCACGCCGCGCCGGATCAGCTCGTCGAGCCACGCCTCGGAGAGCAGGTCCGCGATGTTGTTCTGGCAGACGCTGGTGGCGACGCCGGTGATCAGCTTATGGCGCACGCTGGCTTCCAGCCCGCGCAGCGAGCGCTGGAACACGTCCGGCCGCCCGCGCCGCTGGTCGCTGACCAGTTCCTTGCCCTCGATGCTGATCAGCGGTGTGACATTGCCGAGCTGGCGCAGCCGCGCGGCGGTCTCGTCGGTCAGAAACTGGCCGTTGGTGAAGACCTGGAAGTAGCACCCCGGATGCGCGGCAAACAGGTCGAGCAGGCGCGGGTGCATGAACGGTTCACCGCCGAGGATGCCGAAGAAGCTGTTGCCGTAGCGCTGCGCGTTCACGATCAGCCGGTTCAGGGCCTCAAGGTCGAGTTGCTGCGGCGGGCGGTCCACATCGACCCAGCAGCCGGTGCAGCGGAGATTGCAGGCGCTGGTGATGGAGATATTGAGAAACGGCGGGAAATAGACGCCGTGCCGGAGCCGCTGCTTGAAGCGCTGGACCGACCGGATGCCCTTCCAGCCGCAGTTCCATGCGAACTTGCCCAGCAGCCGCACGTCGCTGGCGGCCAAGGCCCGTCTGGTCATCTGTAGGATCATGCGCGCGAAGGATAGCGCGGCCGTGGCGGTGGGGAAGCAAAATCGCGTCCGCCGCCGCCGGACGGCCCAAAAGGGGTATATTGCAACCATGAGAACCGAACCGGAAGTGCACGCCGAATTACCGCGCTCCTGCTTTGCGGGCGTGCCAAACCGGCTGGCGGAGCGAGGTGGCACAGCTCCTGCTAATCAACATGAAGCTTGGTTTTCAGATGCAGGTGCCGTGGGGCCACCGCAGGGCCGCTGGATTTGGAAACAGAAGCGGAGAATGACCAAATGAAAATAAAACAGAATGTAAAGGGGTTCACCCTGGTCGAAATCATGATCGTCGTGGCCATCATCGCCTTGCTGGCCGCGATCTCGGTGCCGTCGTTCATCAACGCGCGCGCCAAATCCATGCAAAGCTCCTGCTACAACAACATGCGCCTGATGGATGGCGCGATACAGCAGTATGCCTTGGACAACTCCAACACCGTCGCCTCGGCTGTGTCCCAGCTCGTGGGCACCAATGCCTATATCAAGGACACGCCGCTCTGCAAGGGCGGCGGTTCCTATACCTTGCCCTCCGATCTGGCCGGGAAGACTTCCTGCTCGGTGCATGGTCCGTTCTAACCAGGAGGAGCATGGTCAGGGCTGAGCCGGGTGGTTTTGGCCGCCGGCGGTTTTCAGCTATCGCGCTGGATGTGGGGGAGCGCTGGGTGTGGGACGCGCGATGAAAGCCGCCGGCTTTTTGTCGCCACCTCCCGCGGGTTCCGGCGCGCCTTGCGGGCCGGTGTGGACCGGCTTGCGGGCGGCGAGGTTGTTGCGCCCGCTCACCCCGGCGGCGGCACGCGGTTCGGCCCGGGGCCCTTGAACTGCTTCCAGTACTGCGCCTTGAACGGGTTGACCGCGGGCGCCGAGCGGTGGGCCTGTTCGTTGACGAGGCACGGCAGGATTTCCTGCCACCACGCGTCGAAGGCCTTGTCGAGGCGTGCGACGACCTCGGGCTGTTGCGCGGCGATATCGGTGTCCTCGCCGGGGTCGTTCTTGAGGTCGTGCAACGCCCAGCCTTTTTTTCCGCGGACGAGCAGATAATTTTTCCAGCGCACGCTGCACGCGCCATATTTTTCCGGCGGCTGGCCGACGGGCCAGCGGCCGAGATGCGTGAAGAGAATGCGGTCGTCGGGCCACGGCGCGGCGGGATTTTGCAGCAGCGGCAACAGGCTGCGGCCCTCGACCTGCGCGGAAAGTTCCGCGGTGCCCTGCGCGCCTGCCAGGGCGGCGAACGTCGGGAACAGATCGAGGTGCGCCGTCAGTTGTGGCCGCGCGCCCGGCGCGATCTTTCCGGGCCAGCGCCAGAGCGCCAGCGCCCGCGTGCCGCCGTTATGCGCCGTGCCTTTTTTCCCGCGCATGCCGGCGTTGAAAATTTTGCAGCCGCCGGTGCCGCCGTTGTCGTTGATGAAGATGACCAGCGTGTCGCGGTCGTGGCCCTGCTCCTTCAGCCCCGCCAGCAGGCGGCCGACGTTGTCGTCGATGTTCGTCACCATGCCCAGATACTTCGCTTCCTTTTCGGTGACCTTGCCCGCATACATCTTTTCGTACACCGGCGGGCATTGCACCGGCTCGTGCGGCGCGTTCGTCGTGATGTAGGCGAAGAACGGCCGGTCCTTTTGCGCGGCGATCCACGCCTGCGCCTGCGCGAAAAATACGTCGGTACAAAAGCCGTCCGTCTTCACGAAGGTGCCGTTGTGCTTGATGACGGGGCCGAAGTAGCTGTTGCCGGGCGCGTCGCCGCACGTGCCGGGATAGGACTGCCCGATGCCGCCCGCGCCGTGGATGAAGACCTCGTCGAAGCCGCGCCGCTCCGGCTGATATGCATCTTCGTCGCCCAGATGCCACTTGCCGAAAATGCCCGTCGTGTAGCCCGCACCCTGCAGCACCTGCGCGATGGTCGTCGCCTTCAGCGTCAGCCGCTCGCGTTCGTGGATGGTGTGCGTGATGCCGTTCCTGAATTCGTGGCGGCCGGTCATGATCGCCGAGCGCGTCGGCGAGCAGGTCGGGCTGACGTGGAAATCCTCGAAGTGCGCGCTCTCGTCATAGAGCTTGTCGAGGTGCGGCGTCTTGATGACGGGATTGCCGTTGCGGCCGAGATCGCCGTAGCCCTGGTCGTCGGTGAGGATCAAAATGATATTCGGCCGCCGCCCGGCGAGGGGCGTTTCCAAGGATTGGAAACTGGAACCGGCGCTTTTCCCAAGCCTTGGAAACGCGAGCACGCCCGCCGCCGCCAGCCGCAGAAAATCCCGTCGCGAGCTTGTCGTCATATGCTGTCCTTTCGCCCTGTCGAATGCACGGCATGATGCCGCCTGCCTGCCGCGCCGTCAATCGTGCGGAAAGGGGACGCCGGACCGGGTGCGGTTCCGGGAAGGGTGCGGCCGCTCACGTTGCGGCGGCGCGGGCTTCGGCGAGAATCTTGATCCCGGCCGAGGCGCCCAGGCGCGTCGCGCCGGCCGCGACCAGCGCGAGCGCATCGGCCAGCGTCCGGATACCGCCGGAGGCTTTGACGCCGAGACCGGCCGCCTTGACCTGGGCGGACATCAGCCGGATATCGTCGGCCGTCGCGCCGCCGGTGCTGAAGCCGGTCGAGGTCTTGACGAAATCGGCGCCGGCCTCGATGCAGAGCTGGCAGGCGAGTATTTTTTCCTCGCGTGTCAGCAGGCAGGTTTCCAGGATCACTTTGCTGACGAGGTGGTGCGCGCGGCAGGCCGCCGTCACGGCGGCGATGTCGTCGCGGACGGTGTCGCGCTGCCCGCCCTTGAGGGCGCCGATGTTGAGCACCATGTCCGCTTCCTGCGCGCCGAGCGCGATGACGCGCGCGGTTTCATCGGCTTTGGCGGCGGCCAGCGTCGCGCCCAAGGGAAAGCCGATGACGGTGCAGACCTTGACCGGCGCGCCGCGCAGCTCGGCGGCGGCCAGCGGGACCCAGACGGGATTGATGCAGACGGAGCAGAAGGCCTGCGCGCGGGCCTCGCGGCACAGGCGGCGGATATCCTCGGCCGTGGCCTCGGGCTTGAGCAGCGTATGGTCGATCAGGCCGGCAAGCTGGGCGGGCGCGAGCATGCCGGGCTCAATAGATGTCGGCCGGCACGGCGTTCGGGTTGGGCGCATTCCGCGGCTTAGTGCCGGACGCCTCGTTCTCGGCCTCGGTGGCGGCGCGCGAGTGGCGGTCCACCAGGCGGCCGCCCTGCAGCAGGGCGGCGGAGAAGGACTCGTCCAGCGAACGCAGTTGCTGGCGGTGGAGATAGGAGAGCACCTGCGGCTGGAGTGCCTTCACGGCCGCCGCGTCGGCGACCTTGCGCTCCGTGATGCGCGCGACGAGCAGGCTGCCGTCGTTGCCGCGCAGAATATCGCAAACCTCGCCGGCGTTGTGCAGCATCGCGGCCCGCAGCAGGACCTCGGCATTTTCATTGGTGCTGGCGCGCGCGTTCATGACCGTGCCGGTCAGCATATGCGCGGTCGCGCCGAGCGGCTGGACCAGCCCGGCGAGCGCCGCCGTGGGGGCCGCCTGCTGGAGCGCCTCGCGCACCTGGTTGGCCCGGGCCTCCTGCGCCTTCGTGCAGGCCTCGGCGCGCGCGGCCTCGAGCGCATCCTGGGCGACCGCGATGAAGTTGGGCACGTGCGCCGGCAGGCGCTCGTCCAGGTAGAGCACATAGACGCCCGTGGCGCCGCGGATGCCGACGCTGCAGCGCTCGTCGCTGTTGGTGGAGAGCGCGAACGCGGTGCGGTTGAACATGGGCACCTCATCCAGGCCGGCGACCGGCTCGCCGGCCGCGAACGGCCCGGCGGTGCGGACCGTCAGGTTGTATTTTTTCGCAGCCGTGGCGAAGTCCGGATACTTGCCGTGTTTGTCCGGCGTGAGGGTGCCGGCGAATTCGTCCGCGAGATCGGTGGCGTGCGTGCGGGCGGCCTCCTGCTGGAGCGCGGCGAAGATGTTGGTCTTGACCTCGTCGAACGGCAGCCGGTCCTGCTGCTTGCTGATGACCGGCGCCGCGTTGGTCGCGCCGAGGGGCGGCGGGTTGGTCACGCTCACGAGCTTGGTGTAGCGCTCCATGTGCTCGTTGTAATAGGTGATCGCCTCTTCCACGGTGGCCGTCGCGCTGGCCGTGTAGTTTGCGAACGGGAACTCGACATAGCGGACGCGGACTTTTTCCGGGACCGTGAACGCCTTCGGGTCGCGGTCGAACAGGGCCTGCGCTTCCTTGAGGGTGACACGCGCGCCGGCATTCGTGTTGGGCGGGATGCTGGCATAGTCAATGCGGAACTGGTCGCCGAACGCGGCGACGGTCTGCTGCACCTCTGCCGGCGCGACCAGCAGCGTGCTGGCGACCGCCTGCCGCAGCTTCTCCAGCAGGATCTCTGCGCGCAGATAGTCCTCGAACTGCAGCCCGCTGAAGCCGAGCTCGCCGAGCGTGGTGCGCACAAACATGGCGAAGCGGCCCTCTTCAAAGCGGCCCTCGTTCTGGAACACCGGCTGACCCATGATGGCATTGCGGACTTCGCCATCGGTCGTGGCCGGCAGGCCGAGCGCGCGCGCCTGGTGCTCGGCGGCGAGGCGCTGCCACGTCGTGCGGCGCAGCTCCTTCTCCAACTCGGGGGAAGGCGGGGGCATGCGGTTCAGCATCAGGCCGATGGCCAGCCGGCTGTTGAAGTAGGCTTTCCGGAATTCCTCCGGCGTGATGGGCTTGCCGTCCAGCATCCCCTCGGCGCGGTCCTCGCGTTCCTGGCGCGCCTCGCCGGGCATTTTCGTGCCCCAGATCACAAAGCTGAACACGATGACCACCAGAAACGCGCCCCACAGCAGCCGCGACTGGATCAAGCGGTGAAACTTAGAAATCAGCATCGCCATAATAGGTTTCCTTCCATGCCCGAAAAGTGCGCGGCACAATAGCCACCTCAGGCGCGCCGGTCAATACAGGATTACATCAGAAGATCTTGAACTTGGGCAGGTCCTGGATATCCACCATGCCGGCGAGCTTGCCGTGCTCGTCCACGACCACGAGGTCGTCGATGTTGTGCTTCTCGTAGACCGCCAGCACGTCCACCGCCAGCTGGTCCGCGCGCAGGCTGATCGGGTGCGGCGTCATCACCTGCGCCACGGTCATCTCCGCCAGCGGCGGGCCGTCGCCCAGGTGCCGCCGCAGGTCGCCGTCGGTGAAGATCCCCACGACCGTGTCGGAGTCATCCACCACGGCGACGGCGCCGGCGCGGACGCTGGTCATCGCCAGCACGGCGTCGCGCACGCGCTGGCCGCCCTGCACCCTGGCCAGCCGCGCGCCGGTGCGCATGATGTCCGCGACCCGCAGCAGCAGCGTGCGGCCGATCGCGCCGCCCGGGTGCAGCTTGGCATAGTCCTCGCGCTTGAAGCCGCGGGCGTCCAACAGCACCATCGCGAGCGCGTCGCCGGCCACGAGCGTCACGGTCGTGCTCGTCGTCGGCGCCAGGTTGAAGGCGCCGGCCTCGCGCTCGACCGTCACGGCGATGATCACATCGGCCGCCTGCCCCAGGGCGCTGTCCGGCTCGCCGGTGAGGGCGATGATCGGCACGTCCTGGCGCTTGATCGCCTGGATCAGCGTGAGCAGTTCCTCGGAGGCGCCGGAGTAGCTCAAGGCCAGCATCACGTCGCCGGCCGCCACCAGGCCCAGGTCGCCGTGCATCGCGTCGGAGGGATGCAGGAAGACCGCGGGGCAGCCCGTGCTGGTCAGCGTCGCCGCGATCTTCTGGCCGATCGGCGCGTTTTTGCCGACACCGGTGACGATGATTTTGCCGCGCTGCTTCAGGCGCTCCAGGATGATTTCGATGGCGCGCGAGAAGCCGCCATCGAGGCTGTCGCGCAGCTTCTGCAAGCCGGCCAGTTCGATGTCGATCACCGCGCGTGCTTTGTTGGCGTAGTCCATAAGTTTCCAAGCTTCCAGGGTCGGGCAAACCGCGTGGCGGCATTCTGCAAGGTTTGACGTGATTTTCGAGCTTTTTTCCTGCGGCGGGCGCGGACTTGCATTCCCGGGGGCGATGCGGGAAGATTTGCGGCGCCGATGGAGAACACGCCATGAACATCAAACGGGCCTTCACGCTGATCGAACTGCTGGTGGTGATCGCGATCATGGGGATCCTGGTCGCCATCATCGTGCCGGTGCTCGGCACCGTCAAGGAGAAGGCTTACCGCGCCAAATGCCTGAACCACCTCAAGCAGATCCATCTGGCCAGCCTGTCGCTGTTTGCCGAGAACAAGACCCGGTTCCCGACCATCCCCGCCGATGCGGATCGGGCCGATGCGCTGCTGCCCTACATGCGGTATATCACCGATGTCTTGCACTGCCCCTCCGCGCCGGGGATGAATACGACCACCTTCACCGTCTCCGGCCTCACCAACACCCTCGACTACGCCTTCAATCCCAACATCTGGAAGTACGGATATAGCCAGTCGGTCGTGGCGGATGCCACGCGGGCCGTGTTGGCCTGCGACGTGGCGGACACGTCCGCCACAGGGATGCAATACACGCACATGGACGGGCTGAACGAAGTTTTCATGGATGGCCACTCGACCTTTGCCGCGACCAACAAGTCACCGCTCAAAATATCCGCCTCGCTCTTCTGGGGCGACGGCATCGAGAAATGACGCGCGCCCGCCGCGGTTTCAGCGCGGCGGCGCGGGCGGCGGGGGTTTCGGGGGCGACGCCGCGGCTGACCCAAAATGCCGGGACTCAAAGCGGTCCAGCGGTGCGCGCAGTTTCGGGAATTTCTTTTTGAGCCACTCGACCAGGTTGTAGAACAGCTTCACATACGGCGCCAGCACGACCGCGCCCAGCCCGACGATCAGCCAGCCTGGCCCCGGCAACAGGAGATCGATCAGGCCGACGACGATCAGTGTCCAGCCGATGATCTTCCGGATCAGATGCCGGCCCCAGTGCTGGGTCGGCGGCCGCCGCCGCGGGATCGCGGGCCGTGTTTCCAAACCTTGAAAATCCGGCGCACTCATTTTTTACAGGCCTGGCAACGGTGCGCCAAGTTACTTGGCTGGCTGGGAGCGGCGGCCTTCCTGCCGCCGCAGTTGGGCCGGCGCGATCTCGGCCTCCTTGCCCGCCAAGCTGGCGGCGACGTGCTGGGCCACGGCGGGATTCATTTTTCCGGTAATACCTCGGCGCCGGCAATCTTGAAGGCGAACGCATGGCGGCACGGCGCGGCCTCGGGGCCGAGATCGGGCGTCGTGATCGTCAGCGTCGTGCCGTCGAGCTGCGCGGGGAGCGCGCCGGGCACGCCGAGCAGCGTCACGGCCGCGCCGGCGGGCACCTTGACATCGCGCAGCACCAGCTGCTTGCCGGGCCAGCCGGCGGTGATGGCATAGAGCGCGCCGGGCTGCTTGGTGAAGAACACCTGCTTGACCGCGACGCCGTTCTTCGGCTGCTGGCCGATCTGGTCCATCAGGCTGTACTTGACCATGTACTCGCCAAACTTTTGCTCGGGCTTGTTGCCGCCGGTCCACTGGCAGGTACGCCCGGCGCAGCGCGAGCCGTAGATCGCCTCGCCGTTGACCTTGAGCCAGTCGCCGATTTCCAGCAGGCGCTGCTCCATCAGCGGCGGGATCGTGCCATCGGCGGCGGGGCCGATATCGAGCAGCAGGTTGCCGCCGCGGCTGACGAGGTCCACCAGCACCATGATGAACTCCCGGCCGGTCTTGTAGTCGCCGACGCGCTCGGCGCGGTTGAGCCCGTAGGAGTGGGCCATGCCGCGGCTCTCCTCCCACGGGTGCGCGCCATCCTTGAGGCCGGCGGCGTATTCCGTGGTCCAGTAGCCGCCGTGCTTGTGCCGGCAATCCTTGCCCCAGCGGTCGTTGATCACCACCTCGTCCTTGCACGCCGGCTCGTTGAACAGCCAGGCGAGCAGCTCCTCGCTGCGCCAGTCCTTCGAGGTGATGTCCCATTCGCCGTCGCTGAAGATGAGCGCCGGCTGGTAACGGGTCACCACGTCCTTGAACTGCGGGAACATGTGTTCGGCGACGTAGCGCGGCTTGTCGGTCTTCCACAGCGGGTGGTTCCACTCATAGAGCGAATAGTAGAAACCGAACTTCATGTTGTGTGCGCGCGTCGCCCTGGCCAGTTCGCCCATCAGGTCACGCTTCGGGCCAATCTCGACCGCGTTCCACGGCCGGCCATAGGCCTTGCTCGCCTCCGCGCTCGGCCAGAGACAGAAGCCCTCGTGATGCTTCGAGGTCGGCACCACGTATTTGACGCCGGCGCGCTCGAACAAATCGGCCCACTGTTCCGCGTTGAACAGCTCCGCCGTGAAGCGCGGCGCAAAATCCTTGTAGTCGAAATCCGCGCCGTAATTCTTGACGTGGAACTGCCACCAGACGTTGTCCGGCTTCTTGTTCGCCATCTTGCTCCAGTACCACTCCGCGTATTCGCCGACCTTGCCCCACGCCGGCACCGAGTAGACGCCCCAGTGGATGAACACGCCGAACTTCGCGTCGAGGAACCACTGCGGACACGGCCGCTGGTCCAACGCCGCCCACGTCGCCTCGAATTTTTTCTCCGCCGCGCCTGCGCCCAGCGTCGCCGCCAGCGCCAGCGCGGCCGCCACGGACCTGATGTTGCTGTTCATGCTCATCCTTTTTTTCGCGGCGCGCACGCCACTCGGCGCGCCAGCGTGCCGGAGAGGGTAGGCGATTCGCGTCCCGGCGCAAGCCGAAAGCGCGCGGCGGCGCAAAATCTTGCCCGCTCCAGGTCAATAGAGGGAGCAACAGCATGAACGCACCGTGAGTGGATCGTTGCGAAGAAGGCTTTGAAAGCGCCAGGCGTAGTGTTATTTAACGGGCAAGGCGCCAATGGCGTGAAGATGGATGACCAAAAGGGACCGAGACAACTGACAACGAACAACTGAAATAATTTTTGCGTTAACGCGCAATCGCTTCATCAGAAAACCGCGAATTTTTTAGCAAGAAGCAAGAACGCGGAGGCGCGCCCATCGGGCGCGGCTCCGAGTCTCGTGTTTCTTGCTGGGGCTTCGCGGTCCCTCTGATGAGGCATGAACTTGGAGTTCGCGCCTCTTTTCTGGAGGGGGCGAACGCTGAGCCACGAGCACCCCATGCCACCCTCTGCACGCCAAATCCTTGCAGCCAACTTGCGCCAGTGGCGCAAACTGCGGAATTATCCTCTCAAACGTGTAGCGGGTGATCTTGATATTGCCGTTAGTACCTGGAGCCAGTGGGAGACCGGCAAACGCTTTCCGCCCGCCAGCTTCCTGGATCGGCTTGCTGATTACATGCAGGTAGCGGTTTGTCAGTTGTTCTGTCCTCACCCTTGCCCTAAAACCTCTTTTCACAAGGCGTGAAAAACACGCACTCGGTTTCGCTGGATACCAAGCGCAAGCTTATCGCGTTTAAGAAAGATAACATGAAGATGAAAAACCTGTGGGCCTTTACGCTGATCGAATTACTCGTGGTCATTTCCATCATCGCCATCTTGGCGGCGGTGCTGACTCCCGCTGTCACCAGATCCTTGACGAGAGCGAAAATGACGGGCTTGATGAGCAACGGAGTGCAAATTCATCGCGCAACTTTTGAAACGGTACGCGATACCGTGTCAGCAGGGAATTGGCCGTCTTCGGCGGGCTTTAAGACGAGCACAGAATATTTTAGAAGGCTTGTCACGGGCAACCAATTGAACGTTAGCTTCCCCTTTTTCGCGGCATCAGGCGTCCGTCCCTATTCAGGAACCAATGCACCGGACTTTCTTGGTGCTCATAATGTATGGAATATGGTCGCCGATTTGAATGATGACTATCCGGATCCAGCGCCATTTCTTTTTACAAAAAATTTGGATATTCAGACTATGGCAGAAATAAAACCGGCTAAAGATAATTTGGCTTTTCATCTCAAGAGCAAGGCTGACCGCTATGGAAATCCAGTCCCGTTTGGCGACGTAGGGGTTGTGGCTATTTCTAAGAACGGGAGCGGGAGGATATGGGGTCCAACCGATGGCGATTTTAATAATTTTGGTGTGACTAATATTGTTCTCCTCGCGGGACCTGGGGGTGCGTCGGCTGGCGGTCAAATTCCAGGCCCTAATCCACCGCCACGACCGCCGCCCCTTCCTGATAAACCTAATTTCCCAAACATGGATGACCCTTCGTGGGTAAACAGCATAGGGATGGATTTTCTTACCGTATAAGGCAAGATATTGATGGGCAGATACGAGGTCAGGAATTGTGATTTCAAGC